>JAEUKJ010000650.1 GCA_016792665.1 Deltaproteobacteria bacterium
CCACTCGGCTTGTCCTTCCACGTCTCCCGCGGCTCCAGCACCGCAGGCGACGTGAAGTTCTCGAGCACGATCGACGGCCCCTCGGGCTCACTCTCAGGGCACCCCGCGACACCAAGCCCCCCGGCGAACACCCCTACCCACACCATGCGTCGCATCCGCGCCTCCCACCCACCGAGTGCCTTCGCTGCCTCTACCGCCTCATGCTACCCTCAATTCCGGAGGGACGACATGAGCGACCGATTGCCCCGACCCGCCTCACCTGCCCCACGAGACGCCGCCGCACCCCGGCCCGCCTCGAGCCCTCCCTCGCGCCGCGCCTTCCTCGCCACCACCGCGCGCACCGCTGGCGTCGTCGGACTCGCCGCGGCCTGCTCTGGCTGCGCCTGGTTCCACAAGAAGGACATCGACGTACGCGCCGCCCCCGAGGCTACCTCCATCCGCCTCGCCTTCGCCGACCACGCCGCGCTGAAGACCCCCAACGGCTTCGTCCGCGTCTCCGCCCAGGACGGTGACCTGCGCATCCTGGTGGTCCGCCTCGCCGACGGTCGCGCGGTCGCGGCGTCCATGGAGTGCACCCACTGGGGCTGCGACCTCGACTGGTCCGACGCCCGCGGCGACTTCGAGTGCCCCTGCCACGGCTCTCGCTTCGATCCCGCGGGCAAGGTCCTCGAAGGTCCTGCGGACGACCCGCTGCCCACCTGGCCCGTCCGCGAAGACGCCGACGGTCTCACCATCGACCTCGCTCCGACCTGAGCCGCACCCGAGCACGCGGCCTCAGCCCCCGTGCCCGACCTCCAGCGTCCCAAGCGTCGCGGTCTTGCCTTCCTCGACTGCAAAGCCGCGCACCAGGCGCCGCCCATCGACGGTCTCGAGCACCAGCGTGTGCTTGCCCACCCCGAGCTCGACATCGACGACGTTGCCGCTCACGACCAGCGGCCGCCCGTCCACCACGACCTTGGTGCCGTCGGCCGGGAAGAACCGGAACTGCACCCGTCCGCGTGGCAGGCCCTTCAGCGTGATCAGCACCTCGTCCTCGTCCCCGACCACCGCCTCGAAGCTCCGCGCCTCGCAGTCGGGAGCCGTCGCACGCCCCTGGATGACCGTGCCGCGCGTCACGCGCAAGACCCGCGGAGCACGCGCGGTCCCGAGCCCGGCGATCGTGATCATGCCCCCAGGAGGGCTCGTCTTCAGGGTCAGCTCGCCCTCGGCGAAGAGCCGCTCGCCCAACACCGCCAAGGCCTCGCCCGCCGCCGCCCCGCCGCGCGCCACGCCGGCCGCCACGACCTCGCTCACCTCGCCACCCGAGGCCGCATCGCCTTTCACGACCGCCGACGCCACATCAGCCTTGGCTGCAGTCGCCGCGACCCCGGCATCACGCACGGCAGGCGCCACCGTATCGTCCCGCCCGACGCTCGCCTCCATCACCTCGAGGCCACCGCGCACCGCAGCGTCACCGTCTCGCCGCTCGTCCTCGCCGAGCTTCACCACCAACACCACGACCAACCCGATGAGCGCCAGGTTCAGCGCCACCAGCCACACGGCAAGCCCGCTCTTCGAGCGCTTGCGCGCGGGCGCGGCCTCGGCCTCGTCCGCAAGAGAGGGTGGGGGCGTGAGCCCGGTCCTCACCGCACCGGCGAACGCCCCGACTCCGGGCGTGCTCGCGGCCGAGATCGTCTTGGGCCCGCCGCTCGCGTCCCCCAGCCCGAGGCGCAGCATCTCGTCGAGGGACAGCCCCGCGATCGGCCGCTCGCGCAGCCCCTTGGGCATGGTCGCAAGCGTGTCCTCGACCCAGTTCGCGAGGTCCTTGGCGGTCACCAGGACGGCCGCCTTCAGCATGAAGCTCCGCAGCGCGCGCGCCGCCTCTTCCGCGTTGGCGTAGCGATCTCCGGGCGCCTTCTTCATGAGCCGCTCGACCACCGCCGCCACCTCGCCCGGGATCCCAGGAACTGCGACCGCCAGGGCGCCAGGGTCGTGGTAGCGGATGCGGTCCAGGGTCGCGAGGTCGGTCGCCCCATCGAAAGGACGCGTCCCGGTCAGGAGCTCCCAGGCGAGGACACCCACCGAGAAGAGGTCCGACCGCGGGTCGAGCTCTTGCCCCGCGGCCTGCTGCGGCGACATGTAGCTGTACTTGCCGCGGATGGCGCCGGTGGTCGACCCTTGCAGCCGCTCGGCCGCCCGCGCGATGCCGAAGTCGAGCAGCTTCACCTCGCCGGTCGTCGCGATCATGACGTTGGACGGCGACACGTCGCGATGGATGATGCCCAGCGGCCGCCCCTCGGCGTCCTTGGCGTGGTGCGCGTGGTCCAGCGCATCGAGCAGCGCCACCAGCACGTGCACCACCAGGGCGACCGGCATGCGCCGCCCCGCGGCTCCAGCGATGCGCAAGAGCTCGCCGAGGTCCTTGCCATCGACGTACTCCATCGCGATGAAGAAGACGCCCTGCTCCTCGCCCATGTCGAGGACCTGGGCGATGCCCGCGTGGCGCAGGCGCACGACCAGCTTCCCCTCCTCGATGAAGCGCTGCACGAAGCCCGGGTCGCTCGCCAGGTGCGGCAAGATGCGCTTGATGACGACGTCCTTCTCGAACCCGCCAGCCCCCACGGCGCGCGCCAGGAAGACCTCGCCCATGCCCCCCTGGGCCAGCCGACTCCTCAGCTCGTAGCGCCCGATCTGCAGGCCCGGTCCCCGCCCCGCATCGTCGGGGCTCGGACCTGCCCCTCGCGGCGGCTCCTGGGGTTGTTCGTTCATCCGCTCGTGCTGCTGGGACGGACTCTCGCTACAGAACCCTCCGCGACACCGGCGGCGGGCCACTCGAGCGGGGGAGGGGGCGCTTTCTCGAGCGACCTCAGGGTCCGCGCGATCGCGCGCCGGACCATCCCCTCGGCCACCCACATCCACGCATAGTCCGCACCCGAGAACCGCTCGGCAATATGATTTTCCAGTGCCGGCGACCGAGCCGCCGCCCGCCCCTCGAGCTGCCAGGTCGCGACCAGCGTCTCGCGATAACCCTCCCACTCGAGCCACGCCCGCCCGGCCGCAAAGCCCATCGGCACCGGCAGGAACAGGTAGACCAGCACCATCCCGGGCCAGGTCAGCCGCCTGAACTGCCGGACATGAACGGCCTCGTGCCGCAACACCAGGTAGCGCTCGCCCGCGGGGTAGCGGTCCCAGTCGTCAGGCACGTAGATCCTGCGCCCGAGCGTCGTCGTGTAGCTCGTCAGGAACCGGTCCTGCTTGCCCAGCGTCAGCACCCGCAGCGCCTTGTCGATCAAGCGACAGAAGCGGCTCTCCCCCTTGCGCAGGACCACGATCCGCTCGTCCCGCGTGAGCGCCTCGACGTAGGCCCGATAGATCGCCTCGTGCGCGGCGTGCGGCGGCCGCGCGCCTTGCACCTGGCCCGACACGCCCGGCAGGGGAGGGTCCTCACCCATCAGTCGCGCCGCAGCACATCCGAGAGGTCATACCGCCCCGGCAAGCGCGGCGCCGCCAGCAGCCACGACGCGGCACTCAGCGCCCCGCGCACGAACACATCCCGGTCCAGCGCCTGGTGGCTCAACGTGACCGTCTCGCCCTCGCCCAAGAACGACAGCGTGTGCTCCCCGACCACCGTCCCGCCGCGCACGGCGTGGATCCCAATTTCTCCACGCGGCCGCGCCCCGACCTGACCCTCGCGTCCGTACCGCGCGATCTCACTGAGACCCGCCCCACGCGCCGCTGCCACCCGCTGCGCCAGCGCCAGGGCCGTCCCCGATGGGGCGTCGACCTTCCGGCGGTGGTGCGCCTCGACCAGCTCGACGTCCCAGCGCTCATCGAGGAGACGCGCCGCCTCGGTCACCAACACCTGGAGGACATGCACGCCCAGCGAGAAGTTCGGCGCCCAGACCAGCGGAACGCTTCGCGCCGCCCGCGCCAGGGCCTCTTCCTCCTCCGGGCCGAGCCCCGTCGTCCCGAGCACCGCAGGCACCCCGAACTCGGCGCAGAAGGCCAGCGTCGCGCGCGCCTGACCCACGGTCGAGAAGTCGATGACGCACCGCGCCGACCGCGCGACATCGGCGTCCAGCGCCGGCCCGTCGACGTCGACCTCCCAGGCCACGTCCAGGTCATATTGCGGCGCGAGCGCGGCAATACGCTGCCCCATGCGCCCCCGCGCGCCGATGATCACCAACCCCGGCGGGGGCGGCTGCGTCGCTCCCAGCGTCATCGCACGCCTCCCGGCACCAGCTCGAGCCCCGCCTGCCGCATGGCCGCGACCAGCGCCGTCTCGAACTTCGGCTCGATCGCGTCGACCGTCAGCGGCAGCCGTACGTGCCCCTCGCTGTGCCCGAGCAGCGCGGCCGCGCGCTTCACGAGGATCGGGTTCGTCGTCAAGAACAGCGCCTCGAAGAGCGGCCTCAGCCGATAGTGCTCGGCCCGCGCCGCCGCGAAGTCACCGCTCAGCGCCGCACGCACCATGCGCACGACCGCCTCGGGCGCCACGTTCGAGGCCACCGACACGACACCGCGCGCCCCGAGCACCATCATCGGCAAGGTCCAGCCGTCGTCGCCCGAGAGCACCGCGAACCCCTCGGGCGCACCTGCGACCAGCTGCTCGACCTGCGCGAGGCTGCCACCAGCCTCCTTGATGCCGATGAAGCGCCGATCCTCGGCCAGGGTCAGAGCGGTCTGCGCCGCGATGTTCGAGCCCGTGCGCGACGGCACGTTGTAGAGCAGGACCGGCAGACCGACGTCCGCCACGGCCCGGAAGTGCGCGAGCAGCGAGACCTGCGGCGGCTTGTTGTAGGGCGGGTTCACGACCAACGCCGCGTCGCAGCCGAGGCCCTTGGCCAGCTCGGTCATCTCCACCGTCTGACGCGTCGCCGACGACCCCGTGCCCGCGATGACCGGCACGCGACCGCGCGCAACCTCGACCGCGCGCGAGACCAGCACGCGGTACTCGTCGACCGAGAGGGTGGGGGTCTCACCGGTGGTGCCGCAGGGCACGAGCCCCGAGCCCGCAGCGACCAGCCGCTCGGCCAGACGCGTGAACGCCGGGAGGTCGAGCTCACCGGCCGCCGTCATCGGCGTGTAGAGCGCAGTCAACGTGCCTTCGAGCGGCCCTCGGAGCGCCATGGCTACCTCAATTGTCTGTGTTCAGACTCTGCAGTCGCGTGATGGCCTTGTCGATCGCGACCTTGACCGTGAAGGCCGGCTCGACCGCGAGCCAGGCCTCGAGCGCGGGCAGGACCCGAGGGCTCCCGGCGTCGCGCAGCGCCAGCGCGACGGCCTCGCGCACCAGCAGCTCCGGATCCTGCTTCAACCCGAGCATCTCGTCCACCGCGCGATCACCAAACGCGGCCCCCAACGAGCGAATCGCCTGCTGTCGCATGCGTGTCCCGAGGTCGTCGTTCATCAGCGAGCGCTCGCGCAGGAGGCTCGTCAGGTATCCGTAGGTCCCCTCGCTCGGGTAGAACCCGAGCCCGGCCAGCGCCCTCACGCGCACATGCGGCGCCTCACGCGGGGTGTTGACGATGTCGATGAGCATCTCGACCAGATCGGGGCCGAGGACATCCAGCGTCTTCTTTTCGAGCTCGACCTTGGTCTGCCCGAGGACCCAGACCAGCGAGGCCCGCCGCTCGGGCCTGGGCCGCTCGCGCGCTTCGGCACCGCCCGCCCACGTCACCAGCGTCGTGACCGTCAGGAGGACGCCCAGCGCGCGCCCGAGCGACGACACATGCAGCGGACGAGCAGGGGCGGGGAGCGGGAACGTCATCGGATCTCCTTGGGCGGGGGCCTCGGTATCCATCACCGCCGACGCGCGCCGACCGGACCCGGCTCGCTCGTCGACCCCGAGAGCCGAGGACCAGGCTCTCCCAACGCGAGTCGCGCCGATCCGACTCCCGAGCTCGGCCTACTTGGTCTTCTTGCGCGCCTTGGCGGCCTTCTTGTTGGCCTCCCGACGCTTCTTCTTGGCATCCACGCGCGCCTGCATCTCGGCCTGCGACGGGCCCTTCGGCCGCCGCGGCATCCCCGGGAAGCCGCCGTCGTCGTCGCCGCCTCCGCCCACGAGATCCTGGAGGCCCCCCTCGAGGTCGCCCAGCATGTCCATGCCGCCGCCGCCCGCGCCGCGGAGCTGCTTCAGCATGTTGAGCTGCTTGAAGCCAGGCAGGTTCGCAAGCAATCCCGGCTGCTTACCGACCTTCTTCATCATGTTGCGCATGGCGTAGAAGCGCTGGACGATCTGGCGCACGTCGTTCAGCGTCGTGCCCGAGCCCTGCGCGATACGGCGCAAGCGGCTCGCGTTGCTGAGCAGCTCGGGGTGGAGCTTCTCCTTGCGGGTCATCGAGCAGATGACCGCCTCGACCTTGTCGAGCTGTTTGTCGTCGAGGTCCGCCCCCGGCATGCTGTCCTTGAAGAACGGCATCTTCTCGAGGATGTCTTTCAGCGACCCCATCTTCTTGATGGTCCGGATCTGCTCCTGGAACGTGATCATGTTGAAGTTGCCGCTCAGGATCTTCCGGGCGTCCGCCTCGGCCTTCTCCTCGTCGACGACCTCTTCGAAGTCCTTGACCAGCCCGACCACGTCGCCGAAGCCCAGGATGCGGCCCGCGAGCCCCTCGGGACGGAACTCCTCGAGCTTGTCGAGGCTCTCGCCGATGCCCAGGAACTTGATGGGCTTGCCGGTGATGGCCTTCACCGAGAGCGCCGCACCACCGCGCGCGTCGCCGTCGAGCTTGGTCATCACGACGCCCGAGAGGTTCAGGCGGTCGTCGAAGTTCTTGGCCGTGCGCACCGCGTCCTGGCCCGTCATGGCGTCCAGCACGAGGAAGATGTTGTCGGGGCGCGTCTTGGCCTTGATCTGGTCGAGCTCCTCCATCAGGGCGTCGTCGATCGTCAAGCGGCCGGCGGTGTCGAAGATGACCACGTCGTGCTTGCCGAGGCGGGCCTCTTTCATGGCCTGGTCGCACAGATCCGGCGGCATGACGCCGGGCACCGAGTAGACCGGGATCCCGAGCTGGCGGCCGAGCACCTGGAGCTGGTCGATAGCGGCCGGGCGGTAGACGTCGGCGGCGACGAGCAGCGGCTTGTGGCCCTCTTTCTGGAGCTTTCTCGCGAGCTTGCCGGTGGTGGTCGTCTTGCCGGCGCCCTGCAGGCCGACCATCATGACCGTGGTGATGCCCGAGCCCTTCTTGAAGGCGATGCTCGAGTCGACCGGCCCCATGAGCTCGACGAGCTCGTCGTGGCAGATGTTGATGAAGTGGTCGGCCGGCGAGACCTGGACCTTCTTGCCGTCCTTCTGCTTGGCCCGCAGGTGGACGAGCTCGCCCGAGGCCTTCTCCTGCACCTTGGCGAGGAAGGTCTTGACGACGCTGAACTCGACGTCGGCCTCGAGCAGCGAGAGCCGCACATCACGGAGCGCGTCCTTGATGTTGCCCTCGTCGAGGGTGGTCTTGCCAGTGAGCTTGGCCTTGGCCGACTTGAAGCCGTTATAGAGCGTATCGAACATCGTGGTCGGATCCCGAGGGTGGCCGTTTCCCGAGCGCGGCGCATGAGCGCCAAGCGAAAGGGCCGTCTAACCACCGGCCCCCGGAATGTCAACGCCGCGTCGCCGCTCCCGCCCGTGTCGGTAGGCGACGACGAAGGCCGCGAGGAGCGCGACCGACCCCAACGTCGGCGCCGCTGTCGCGAGCGACCGCAAGGACACCGCCCCGAGCGTGCTCCCGAGGCCGACCTCGACCAGGTGCCGGATCGAGCAGGTCGCATCGACCACCGCGAGCCCCAACGCCAACCCGAGGCGGGGCACGCTGGGGCGCCGCGCCGCGCGGTACATCACCGTCGCCAGCGCCGCATCGAAGCCGACCCACACCCACAACGCCGCCGTCGCGAACCCGAGGAGCGGCGCCGCGCCCGCCAGCGCGAGCACGGCCAGGAGCAACGTCCAGGGCACCAGCGGGGCGAACAACGCGTAGGGTGGACCGCTCGGGTGGCGGATCAGCGAGCGCAGCGCAAAGCCGACGAGAGACCCTCCTGCAAACGCCGAGAGCGCCCCCCAGAGGGCGCGCAGCCGCTGTCCGGGCGGATGCGCGAGGTACACCTGCTGCCACGAGCTCGGGTGCAGGCGGCTCTTGAAGGTGCGCAAGCCCTGGAAGTCGTAGAGGGGCCGCGTCAGCGCCCGCGCCGCCCGCAGCCAGGAGGGCAGGGGCCCCGAGAGCGGCGCCAGCCCCAGCGTGACCGGCGCCGCCGCGTCATCGAGCCCCTCCATAAACGCATCAAAAATTGCGTACTGGGTGCCATTTGGTCGAGACGCGCTGCGGAAGACGTCCTCGATGAACCAGCCTCCGACCGCCGGGATGGGGATCGCCGAGAGGAACGCGACCGGCTCCCCCCCACGCTCGGCCACGAGGTAGCGATGGGCGGGCGCGTCGTCGAACGGGGCCAGCGCGACCACGAAGCCCAGCGGCTCGAGGTGGTGGGCCGCGACCCAGCTCTGGGCCATGGCCTCGACCTGGGCCCGCAGCGGCGCCCCGGGGGCGAGCTCCTCGGCGGCGGGCACGCGCACGACCACGCCCTTCTTGCGCGCCTGACGCAGCTGCTCGCGGAGCCGCGGGTGCGCCGCCTTGGCCGCACGCCAGCCCTCGGGCGTGAACCAGGGCTGCTCCCCGATGGGCAGCCCCTCCCAGCCCGGCGGCACGGCCTCAGCACAGAAGCACGCCACCCGCCGTCCCGCCGTCCGCCCCGCGCGCCGAAAGGCCTCGATGGCCTCGGCCTCGGCCCCGGGTGGGGCGACGGGACGACCGACCGCCACCCAGCTCCGCCCGACTTCCGCATAGGCCACGCTCGCGCCCGTCCCGAGCGGCGGCGCCGCGTCGTGCCAGTACGCGAGCCCGGGCTTCAACCCTTCGAAGCTCACCGCCTCCGCGCCCCAGCGCATGACCGCCTCGCGGTGTCGCGCCCGCGATGCGGGACCCGCGCGTCCCTCGGCCGACTCGCTCACGAGGCCGCCAAGGCCTCGAGGAGCCAGGCCCTGGCGGCGCGCCAGTCGCGCTCGACGGTGCGGACGGAGACCTCCAGGACCTCTGCGATGTCCTCGGCCGTGAGCCCGGCCAGGAAGCGCAGCTGGACGACCTCGGCCCCGCGCGGATCGATGGCCGTGAGCTCGTCGAGTGCGGCGTTGAGGGCCGTCAGATCGACCTCGACCACCTCCTCGCCGATGAGGCTCAGGCTGACCCGCGTCCACCCGGCCCCATGCTTGTCGGCCCCGCGCCGCCGCGCCCGGTCGACCAGGATGTGCCGCATGGCGCGTGCCGCGGAAGCGCGAAAATGGGCCTCCGACCGCCACCGCTTGGCGCCATCTTCCAGGGCCGAGAGCCGCACGAACGCGTCGTGGACGAGGCTCGTCGGGGTCAGGGACGCGCTCGGTTGACGGCGCGCCAAGAGGGCCTGGGCCGCGGCCTTGAGCTCCGCGTACACGGCCGCGTCCAGCCCGCCCGCCTCGAAGCCCTCCGCCTGGTCCTCGGCACTGGGGTCACTCACACTTCGTGTCATAGCCTTTCCTGGCCCGTCGATCCATAAAGCCCGATGGCCCTCACTCTCGGGCCCACCGCGCCATGACCCAACCGCCACCCACCCCACAGCACGCCGAGCGTCGCGAAGCCGCGCGCGCCCTGACCCGCTTCAAGGCGCTGGTGGACCTCGACGAGGCCGAGCGCGAGGCCGCTCTCGCGGACCTCGATCGCGAAGACCCGGCCCTCGCTGGCCGGATCCGGGTGCTCTTCCGGCGCGATGCCGAGGCCGGCGGCATCCTCGATCAAGAGGGCGGCGGACAGCGCGCGCTCGCCGCCGACCTCATGGCCAGCCTGGTCTCGCGCGGGGCAGAGGTGCGCGAGCAGGCCAGCGCGGCGCCGACCCAGATCGGTCCCTACCGGGTCGTCGGCGTGCTCGGCCGCGGCGGCATGGGTGTCGTGTACGAGGCCGAGCAGGACCAGCCACGACGCCGCGTGGCCATCAAGACCGTGCACCCGTGGCTGCGCTCACCCGAGCTCGCCGCCCGCTTCGAGTTCGAAGTGCAGGCCCTGGCGTCCCTTCGGCATCGCTCGATCCCCCGCCTCTACGAGGTCCGCGAGGACGCCGGCACCACCTGGATGGTGATGGAGCTCGTCGACGGCGAGCGCCTGGACCGGGCCCTGGCGGGGCGGGGCGAGGACGCACGACTCGCCGTGCTCCTCGAGGTCATGGACGGAGTGCACCACGCGCACGAGGCCGGCATCGTCCACCGCGACCTGAAGCCCGGCAACATCGTCGTCGCCGACGGGCAGCCGCGCATCCTCGACTTCGGCCTGGCTGCACCGCTCGAGCCCGACGCGCGAGACGCCGCCCCGGACATCGCCGGCACCCTGGCGTACATGGCCCCCGAGCAGCTCGACCCGAACCCCGAGGTGCGCGCCCGCGCCGACCATCGCGCCGACGTCTTCGCCCTCGGGATCTTGCTCGGCGAGCTCCTCGGCGCCCCACTTCCCGAGCCCGCCGGCCGCCCCCAGCGTCCCCGACTCGACGCCTCGACCCTGGCCGCATGGCGCAGCACCAAGCAGGCAGGCCCCTTCCGCTTGCCTCCGAGAGTCCGCGAGGACCTGGCCTCCATCGTCGCCAAGGCGACCTCCCCCGAGCCCGCTGCCCGCTACGCCAGCGTCGCCGACCTCGCCCAGGACCTGCGCCGCTACCTCGCGGCCTCGCCCGTCACCGCCCGCCGAGCCAGCCTCGTCCACCGCGCGCGCCTCTTTGCGACCCGCCACCGCGGCCTCGTGCGCGGCGTCCTCATCACGACCGCCGCGGCCTTGCTCGTCGTGCTGGCCATCGTCACGTTCTCCGCCCTCGACGCCGCGCGCGAGGCCCGAGCGCGCGAGGCCCGAGCCGCCGAGCGCCTGACGCGCCTCGACGCCGAGCTCGAGGCCCTCGGCGCAGGCCAGCTCGACCGAGACCCGGGCCGCGCAGACGCCCTCTTCGCGTTCTTCGCGGCCATGCCCGACAACGCCGGAACCCGTGCCCTGCACGACGCCTGGCTACGGCGCGGCGCGCAGCTCGAGGCCGTCTCCGCCCCCAAGCGAGTCGATTCCGATACGACTCGCCACGCCGCGGCCCGGCTCCGAGTCGATGCCAAGAACGCCTTCGCCAACGCCTACGCGACCGCGGTCGACGAAACCGGCCAGCGAGCGGCCCTCCATCGCCTCGGCCGCGCCTTTGCCGACGACGGCGCCTGGGACTCGGCCGAGCGCGTGGTCGCCCGCCTCGACCGCCTCGGCGACAGCGACCCGCGCCTCGTCACGCTGCGCGCCGAGCTCTACGCCGCACGACGGGACCTCGCAGCCGCCAGCCGCCTCGACACCCCGCTGGCGCCCGTGCTGGCCGCGCTCGGAAAGGCCACGAGTCTCGGCGAGGTCGCGACCCTCGCGTTCCTCCTCGATCCCCAGGCCGGCCCGCGTCGCCCCGAGCACCTGGGCCGGGCCCCTCCCAGCGCAAACGCCCGCCTCGTGGTCTTCGACCAGCGCACCCACTCCATGGGCCTCTACCGCCTGCCCGACGCCCGCGCCGCGCAGCACGCGATCGCGCTGGCCCACACGCTGACCCTCCCACCCGAGCTCTCCTTCCGCTCGGCCTTCCCCCGCGAAGTCCCCGGCCTCGACGACTGGATCGCCGCCCCGACCTCCGACGGCGTCGGCCTCTGGCGCGTCACCAGCGACCCGCCCGGGCTCGCGCTGCAGGCCATCGCGCCGCTCTCTCCCGAAAGAGTGAGCGTCATTCACGCATTGCGCGGGAGCGGCGCGGGCGCCACGACGTTGCCCGACCTCGTGCGTCCGGCCGCGGGCTCGGTTCCTGTCCAGATCGCGCTCGGGACGGCCGGCGGCGACCGCGTCCTGGGACTCTGGCGAAGCGGGCAGGGGCTCTCGCTCGCTTCGCGCGAGGTGGTCGGCCCGCCCTCGGACGTCGATGCGCTCCTCGCCGCCGACCTCGACGGCGACGGCCGCGACGAGCTCGTCGCGCTACTCGGCGCGTGGGGGGCCTACGAAGTGCGGGTCTTGCGTGCGAGCACCGCCGCGACCGAGCCCTTCACCCTCGTCGCCCGGCTTCGCTTCGGCGCGGCCAGCGACGCGGCCCTGCTCCCACGTCGCGACGCCCCGCCGCTCATCGCCGTGGCCAAGGTCGACCGCTACCCGAGCCCGACCCTCCTCGGCCAGGACCACCCCTTTGGCGCCCCGCGCGGGCTCCACCTCCTCGCGCTGCTCCCCGGCACCGCCGACGCCCCGGCCCCGCACCTCGAGACCATTGCGTTCTTGCCCTTCCCGACCGCCATCAGCCCGTCTGCCGTGCCCTACAGCCTGGTCTCGGGCGACTTCGACGGCGACGGCCTCTGCGATCTCGCCCTCGGCATGCCCGGCGCCGAGTCCGAGCTCCTCCTCGTCTACCGGCAGGTCGCGCCCCTGGACTTCGTGCCGACGATCCTCCGCGGGCTCGCCCCACTCGCCGTCGCCAACCTCGACGACGACCCGGCCGACGAGCTCGTGGTCCGGTTCGCAGACGGAGGCCACGTCGGCTGGGTCCTTGGCCTCGGCTCGGACGCCCTGCCCATCGCTCCGGCGTGCTCCCGCCCCGTCGCCGAGCCCCCTCCCGACGACCTCGAGACCGGCCTCGCCGATGCCTGGCACCGCGCCGCCGAGCTCGCCGAAATGGGCCTCAGAAGCGACGCCGCACGCGCTCTCGAGGCCGCGAGCCGCCTCGCCGCCAACGCCCTCACACGCGCCGACTTCCTCATTCGCGCAGGCGCGCTGCGCGCCGAAGATGGTGACCCGCGCGGGGCCGCGGCCGCCTTCGAGGCCGCCCTCGCGGAGACGGCCGCCCCGGGAGACAGCGGAGGGTCCCTGGCCGAGCGCCGCGACCGCGCCCACCTCGGGGCCGCGCGAAGCCTCCTCGAGGCCCACGACATCGGCCCGGCCCTGGGCCACGCGCAGGCCGTCACATCGGCCCGGGTCGCCGAGGCCAGGGCCCTGTCCGACGCACTCGCCCCCATCGCTTCGCGGACCGCGCCGCCGCTGGACCTCATCCGCGACGGCCGCATGCACGCGGCCTGGCGCATGGAAAAGGCCGGCGCGTTCGCGCAGCGCCCCGGCCGCCCGCGCACCGTGTCCCTCGACACCTACAACCAGGATCGCGTCCTCGCCGTCATGCCGGTCCGCCAGACCGGGGGCCAGATCGTCCTCGACCTGGCACTCACCCTCGAGCACCTGGAGATCGGCGCCGGACTGCGCCTCGGACTGCGCCGCGCCGCAGCCGATGGCGCGCCCCCGGCCAGCCCCGCCATGTTCGTCGAGATCTGGGGCACGGGCGGAGGCACCTCCATCGAGCGCATCGTCGGCTGCGGCCCCTGGGACGCCCAGGTCCCGCCATCTCATTCCGCCGCGCGCCCCATCACGGCCCCCGACGAGCCGCTCCGCCTGCGCCTCGACTACCTTCCCGGCCCCAGCGTCGACACCGCCGGCGAGGTCCGCTGCGAGGTCGGCGACCTGCGATCGGGGGCCGAGAGCCCCTGGGTATCGCGCCGCTATCCCGGCCCTGCGCTGGGCGACGGCGCGGACTGGGAGCTCGTCCTCGAGGCCCGCGGCGAGCGCGCTTGGGACTCGGCGCTCCGTCTCACCGCGCGCATCGAGACCCTCACCGTGACCGGGCTCGAGCCGCGACGCGACGCGCCACCGACGGCCTTGGAAGCCGCCCATCGCGCCCTCTTCGAGGGAGACCCCGAGCGCGCACTGGCCCTCTACGAAGGACACGCCGAGGCCGACTTCGCCGCCCTGCGCGCGGAGCTCCAGCTCGGCCGCTTCGAGGCCGCCCAGCGCCGCGCGGCGTGGCTCGGCGAGCGCTGGGTCACCGATCCCGACGCCTGGAACCTCGTCCGCGCCCTGCCATCCCTGGTCGTGCCGCTGCTCGACCCCGTCCACCGCGAGCGCGTCGCCGGCCAGGTCTACGAGCTCGCGCGCCGCTACATCGACGACCCCGACCTCGAGACCACCTTGACCGCTCCCACCCTGAGCGAGCTCCCCCTGCTCGACGCGAGAGGCCTCGGCCTCGTCACCGCCGCAGCCCGCATCCACCTGCGCAACCACGACCCCGAGCGGGCCGAGCACCTCCTCGCACGCGCCTGGGAGGCCCCCTGGCTCGCCACCGCGCGCGACTCGGATCCCGAGACCCGCCGCGCCTGGAACGAGGCCACCCTGCTCCGCGCCGCCGCCGCCCTGGCCCGCGGCGAGCTCGACCAGGCCCAGGACGGGCTCGAGCGCTGGCTCGGCGCCCAGGCGGCCATCGAGCCCGCCATCGAAACGCTCGGGTTCGACCCAGAGGCGCGCCCGCTGACTCAGCTCGTCCGCTGACTCCCCCATGAATCGCGTTCATGCATCGGTTTACCGCGCGCGCCGCACCGGTCCTCGGGGACACACGGCGTCGGCCGAAGGGGCCGACCGAGCACGACGGAGACGAGCGATGAACCTGCGTAGCGTGACGATGAGTGCGATGATGGCGTTGATGGTGGCCTGCGGCGGCAAGGCCGAGACCCAGACGGGAACCTCGGGCGGCACGCCGGCCCCGAGCGCCCCTGCCGAGGCGGCCAAGCCCGCAGAGCCGGCCGCCAAGCCTCTCGAGCTGAAGGCGACCATCGACATCGGCGCGGCGGTGATGGCCCGCGACCCGGACAACACGAGCTGGAAGGGCATCAGCATCCAGGCCCCCGAGGGCGCCAAGGTCGACCCCGATGGCATGATGATCGTCATCGACGACCGCCGCAGTGTCGGCCTCGGCGGCGAGAAGGACATCGCCGAGAAGAAGCAGCAGGCTCAGTCGAGCTCGCTCCAGAAGTTCGTGAAATTCATCGTCGACGAGCCGGGCGCGATCTTCTGGGAAGCCGAAGGCAACTTCCTCTTCGTCGCGAACGTGAAGCTCGGCGAGGACAAGGTAAAGAGCTGCACCAACGACGGCTACGGCACCTTCACCAAGGACGATGCCCAGAAGCTCTTCGACGCCTGCCGCGCGCTGAAGCTCGCCCCCTGAGCCCGCCCCAAGCCAAAAAGAAAAAGCGCCTGGGGCCTCCCCCCGAAGGCCCCGGCGCTCTCCATCCGCTCATGACCTGGGCGAAGCCAGGCTGCCGGCGGATGCCTCTCTCGATCTCCCAACGGGCCCCTGCGGACCCTGTCAGGGCAGGCGCAGCGCCGCGGACGGCGGCTTCGAGACGACGGTCCGGCCGACCGTGGCACGCTCCATGACCGGCTTCAGCTCGACCACCTCGTCGCGATAGACCTCGATGTAGCGCACCCAGCGGTCGTAGCCCTCTTTCTCGAATCGGAAGAGGTAGCGCTTGCCGGTGTCGAGCTCGATGTCCTTGACCGGCGTCACCCCGACCGGCACGTCGTCCATATAGACTTGGACGCCTTCGGCCGGGTCGGTGGCGATGGCGACCTTGCCCTTGAAGATGATCGGAATGAGCGAGCCCTGAACGGTCTGCGCCTCGCCCTTGGGCTCCACCGTCAGCGTCTGCGTGAAGGGCTCGTAGCCCTCGCGCGGCGC
>JAEUKJ010000652.1 GCA_016792665.1 Deltaproteobacteria bacterium
TGGCGTTGGTGTGAGGGACCGCCTCCATCTCGCGGAAGAGGTCTTCGATCATCTCGAAGCGGAGGGCGTCGACGACGAAGAGCACCGTCGGTTGCTCTGTGGGCCCCTTCGTACCCTTGATTGGACTATTGCGTGCGTCCCTGATGAGCGGCAGGACGACGTCATCGAAGACCGTGCGCTGCAGCAGATGACGCGGCGGCAGGAAGCCATGTGTCCTCGATACCTTCGCGGTCTGGAGGGCCCAGCGCTCGGCCCAATCCAGCCACGCGAGCCGCATCCCGTCGGCGCAGCGTCGGATTTTCTCGAAGTACGGAACCTCGGGGAAGAGGGAGGTGATCCTCCGCTGCTCGAGTTGGCGGTGGGCCCGGTCCACGGCCGCCCCGTGGGCTACGTAGACCTCGACCAGGCGCGCGAGGCCGTCGCTCCCGGACGACTTCGCTACCTCGGCCAGGGTCGGCGGCGCCTGCTCGATCGCCAGACCAAGGCGCGCCGCGTCACGCACCACTAGCCAGGCGGCGCGGCGATCAGGACGTCGCGTCCAAAAGGAAGAGGTCTCGTCGGGCGGACTCGCGCGCGTCTCGGCCAGCGCGAGCGCCTCGTCGTAGGCCAGCGCGTCCAACGCCTCCAGCGCGTACGCGAGCACCTTGTCTTCCTCGAAGCGGAACGTGTCGACCTTGCCCAGATCCGTCGCCACGGCGTGCTCGATCTCCTCGGGCAGGTCCGCCTCGGTCTGATCCGCGATGCGTTGGTAGAGTTCCGCGTGGCGTTCCCGCAGGTGGACGCACAGGTTTCGACACGCATCTCTCAGCGGCACACTCAGGCTCGTCACCGGCCGGAGGCTTGCGGAGTACGGCGGGCGGCGCAGGTCGAACACGTACTCGACGGCCATCGCGAAGCTGGCGATCGCGTAGAGCATCGCGTCGATTCGGGGCGCCCGCTCGTCGAAGGTCGCCTCGCGCCACGCGGCATGGAGTCCGATCCAAGCCTCGACTTGCTCGAACGTCGCCGTGCGCTCCAACGCGTCCGCCATTCGCTCGGACAGCGGGCCGCGTCGCACGAGGTCGTCGACGAAGCCTATCAGCCCCAGGGTTCTGAGCTGGCTCTTGATGCCCGCGCTGCTCTCGGCCGCGATGCGTTCGAGCCAGGCGTCCGCTTCTTCCAGTGTAGGACGGGTCGCGACGAAAGTGTCGATGGCATCGGGCGTGGCACGTCCGTTGGCGGCGAGTCCGATGAGCGAGTCGACCCGACGTTCGTACAGGACGCCCGCGCGCCAGAGCTCGAGGAGCGGCGAGCGGGTCACGTCCTCGGGTCGCAGACCCGGGAGATGAACGACCAGCCCAGGTCTATCGGTGCCCGAGGTCAGCGGTTCGAGCGCCAGCATCAACTCGAGGAAGCTCCCGCGATACGCCAGCACCCCCGGCAAGAGACCGCTATCGAGCCGGCGGTCCACAAAGCCGGTGAAGGCCCCCTCGGCATCCAGCCACAGCACCAGCCCCCTGGCGCGGACCTTCTGAAGGAGCTCATTCTCCAATGCGCCCGAGACCAACGCCTCGCTCGTACGTGCACTCATGGGACGGTTCTAGGGGAGCGGGAGCGCCTTGTCGATGAGCCGCAGCACCTTCACGCGGTTATCGCGCGTGACCCCGATGAGCGACGCATGCGCCGGCTTCAGCTCATCGACGTCGCAGTCCTCGGGTGAGTAGACCACCCTGATGCCGAGCTCCACGAGCTCCGCGACCCGCACCCGGGCTTCGACATGGGTCGACTTGTTCAAGCGCTCCCGCACATCGACACCGCCCAGTCGCGACACGACGTAGACGGACGCCCCATAGCTCTTGTCGCTGGGCGTGAAGTCGCTCGTTTGCAGTGCTGCGGGCTTGACCCGCTGACCCGGCGGCGCCGAGACGTCGAAGTCCCGTGCCGCGACAAGGCGGACGATGACCTCGCCCTCGTCGACGGATTCGAGCTCCGCAACGTCCTGCCGCGCCACGCGACGTGCTCAGACCGTCGGTGACCGGGCGAACTCGGCGAGCTTCGAGGCGGCCTCCGCCAAGCTCGGGAGCT
>JAEUKJ010000663.1 GCA_016792665.1 Deltaproteobacteria bacterium
CTCCGACTCCCGCGCCGCGGACCCTGCAGGCCAGGACTCCGGCCCCCGCGGTCGAGAAGCCGGTCGCCAAGGCCCCGCCGGCCCCCGAGAAGCCGATCGCCAAGGCTCCGGCGCCCACGCCGCCGCCGCCGAAGAAGGAAGAGCCGGTCTTCGAGAAGACCCAGGCCGTCTCGCTGGACGACTTCGACCCGCTCACCGCCCAGCGCGCCCTGGCCAAGCTGCGGAAGGGCGCCGCAGAGCCTTCGCCCGCGGACCGGACCTACCTGGTCGACGACGACGATGTGCCGGTGGTGAAGGCCCCGCCGCCGAAGAAGCTCGGCAAGGCCGCGGAAGAGCCCGAGAAAGTGGTCGCCGCCGACGTCGAGCCGAAGCTCGTGGTGCGGGTCGGTCCGGACCTCGGGCGCACGTTCGTGCTGGCGAAGGACCTCACCCTGGTCGGGCGCGGGCTGGACGCGGACTTCGTGATCAACGACGCCTCGGCCTCGCGGAAACACTTCAACATCGTCCGCACCCTCTCGGGTTGGAAGCTCGTGGACCTCGGCTCCGGAAACGGCACCAAGGTCGACGGGAACCGCGTGACCGAGCTCGCCCTGAAGAACGGGATGCGCATCGAGGCCGGTGGCACCAACCTCGAGTTCGTCCACGAGGACGCGGCCTCCGCCGCCGCCCCGCCCAAGGCGCGGGAGAGCGTGCGCGAGCCGGAGGCGCCGCCCAAGCCGCGCTCCCCGACCCTGTCGCCCGGCGTCGACCATGGCCTCGATGCGGCGCCGATCGAGCCGCCGTCGCGCCGCAAGCCGGCAGACGACAAGCCGGCCGAGCGGAAGCGCGATGCCTCGCGCCTCGACAAGTTCAGCGACGACAAGGACGAGCTCCTCGGCAAGAACAAGGGCGGTTCCAAGGCGCCTCCGCCGGCTTCTTCCGAGGAGAAGACGAGCTTTGGCGACATCCAGGCCCTCGAGATCGACCCCGAGTGGGAGTCGCGGCGCTTGAAGCAGCGGCGCGAGGGCGTCTCTTCGAGCACGACCGAGGTCGAGGAGGTCGCTGAGGAGGTCGTCAAGAAGAAGGGCGGTGGCGCTGGCAAGAAGATCGCCATCGCGGGCGCGCTGGTGGCGGTCCTGGGCGGTGGCTTCGTGGCCGCCGACAAGTTCGCCGGGCTGGGGATCATCTTCCCCGTGGCCGTGACCAAGCCGCAGCCCAAGGACGCCGACGCCGACGCCGACAAGGAAAAGGCGGAGAAAGAGAAGGCCGCCAAGGAGAAGGCCGAGAAGGAGAACGCCGAGAGGTTGGCGGCGGCCGACACCACCGAGCCGGCCGAGAAGGACGCCGGCAAGGCCGAGGAAAACGACGCCAAGGCAGCGGCGGCGGGTGATGCGGGCGCGGCCGATGCGGGCGCGGGCGACGCAGGTGCGGCCGATGCGGCCGACGCGGGTGCGGTCGACGAGAAAGCCAAGGCGGAGGCGAAGGCCAAGATCGAGGAGGCCGTCGCAGCGGGCAAGGAGAAGCGTTGGCTCGCGGCGCGCAACGCGTACGTGCTGGCGCTGAAGCTCGACCCGAAGGCGGAGGCGACCGGCAAGGCCGAGGTCGACGCAGAGGTGGCGGCGCTGACGTCGCTGGTCGCGGCGACGCGCGCGATCGAGGAGAAGAAGTTCGCGGACGCGGTGAAGGCGCTCGAGGGGATCAAGGAAGCCTCGACCTTCTACGCGGATGCGCAGGAATTCGGTAAGCTCGCGAAAGAAGGGCGGATCGTCGAGCAGCTCCAGGCCGCTGGAGAGCTCCTCGGCAAGGGCGACGTGGCCGGGGCGAAGACCGCGATCGACGAGGTCATGACCCTGGCGGGCGAGTACGGCGAAGGGAAGCTCCTGAAGGAGGCCATCGAGAAGGCGGGCAAGCCGGACGCGGACCTCCTGGAGATCCAGGACCCGAGCGACCCGCGCGCGAAGGCGCCGCCCAAGGCCGCCCCGTCGGACTTCGCAAAGCCGGCCGAGGCGCACGCTGCGGGCGACATCAACGCGCTCATGAACTCGCTCGGCGCGATCACGGATGGAGGGACGGCGTCGAAGGCAGCGGTGGCCCGTGCCAACGCGATGAGCATCGCGGCAGGGACCTTCGACGAGGCGATGAAGCTCGCCAAGACCCTGACTGGCAAGCCGGACGAGGCGCTCGCGAGCCTGCGCTCGGCGCGCCGGGCCGACGCGATCCTGGGCGGTGGGCAGAAGGCCAAGGTGGCGGCCGAGTTTGCCAAGGTCTGGGGTGCGCTCGCCAAGAAGGCGCTCGACGCGAAGGAGCATGCGAAGGCGGGCTTCCTGGCGAAGCTGGCGCTGGGGCTGGACGCGGCCCAGTCGGACGGCAAGAGCGTGCAGACCGCGGCGACCAAGCAGGCCAAGACCTGGATCGCCGAGGCCAAGAACGCGGGCGACGCGGTGGACAAGGCGGCGGTTCAGTACGTGATGGCGCTGCGCGCGTTGCCGCGGAGCGACGCTGACGCGCAGGACGCGGACAAGGCGCTGAACGCGCTCCTGGCGGGCCCGCAGTAAGCCTCGTTCAGGTGGAATCGAAGGCCTCGACGGGCGCGTCTCGTCGGGGCCTTTTCGTTTCTCGGGGGCGTGCTGCGGCGTGTCGCGATGCGAGCCCCGTCAGTCGCGGCGCGTGCTCAGCGCGGAGGAGAGCGCGGCCGCAAGGTACAGGGTGAGGGCACCAAGGACCAGGGTCAGCTTCAGGGGCTCGAAGACCTCGAGCCACGCCTCGGACTTGGCCGAGAACAGCGCCAGGGTGAGCATCGGGAGGAGGGCGGCTCCCCAGAGCGCCACGGCCAGCGGGACCGAGAGGCGATCCAAGCGATAGGCATGACCGGGAAGCCGCTCGCGTGGGCCAGGCCATGCGAAGACCGGCGCCACGAGGACGAGCAACACGAGCGGAAGGGCGGTCCAGGCACCGACGCGATCGCCGAGGAAGGGAGCGTCGCCGAGGGCGGAAAACAAGCCCGAGAGCGGGGGCGGCGAGGCGGCTCCGAGC
This sequence comes from Deltaproteobacteria bacterium, assembly GCA_016792665.1. GTDB lineage: Bacteria > Myxococcota_A > UBA9042 > PHBI01 > PHBI01 > WYBB01. The sequence continues at coordinate 3,013 of JAEUKJ010000663.1, forward strand.
AAGACGGCGAGCGCCAGCCCGGTGCCAAAGCCGATGAGGGTCGTCGGCGCAAAGCGCGAGGCCTCGCCGCCGCGGGCCATGAGGCCTGCCATGAGAGCGGCCAGGCTCCCCAGGGTGGCGAGTGCGGCGGACCAGCCCCCGTTCCAGAGGAGCTCCATCGCGGGCTGGCCGTCGAAGGCACCGGCCGCCAAGGCCGACCGCGCGCTGAGCGCGGTGAACGGGAGGAGCAGGAGGCCGAGGCCTGTGGCCATGCGGGCGCGCGACGAGGTGCGGCTCGGCAGGAGGTGCAGGACACCGACCAGGAGGAACGCGGCGAGGGCGAGGAAGGTCGGGTCGGTGGGCTGGGCGAGGAGCTCCCAGGGGGCGCCCCGCGAGGAGGGGAGCACCATGGCACCCGCGAGCAAGGCCAGCGTGACCAGCGTCGCGGCGGGCAAGAAAGCGGTCGCGCGAGGCAGGGCGGCGAGCGCGGCGGCCTCGCGTATGGCCTGCTCGACCGGTCGGGACACGAGCGGCTCGGACTCCGCGCGCGGTGGCGCGAGGTCGCGAAGTGAAGGAGACGGCGGCGGCTCGCGGCGGACGAGCCCGAGCGCGCCCTGACCGAGCGAAGGCCGCGCCATGGGGGCGTCAGGTACGAGCACGGGCCTCGGGCTTGGCGGCGCCTGCGAAGGCGGCTCGGGCGGCGGCGCGGATGCTGCGACCTGCGAGGGCGCTACGCGCTCGAGCTGGCTGCGAGGGAGGCCCTGGACCGTGTTTCCGTGGGCGTCGTCGAAGATGCCCTCGGCGACGGGCAGGGCGTCCTTGGGCCGCAGGTACGGGCTGCTGATCCCGGGCGCGGTGGTGCGGATCTGACTCGGGCGCGGCGGGCCGGGCTCGCCGATCGCGGTCGGCTGGGCCGAGGGCGGGACTGGGCGGCCAGGCCCCGTGCGCGGGAGCTCGACGGCGCGGTGCGCGGGCCGGATGAGCGGGCGCGGCGCCGATGGGGCCTGGACCCGGGGGTTCGCGCGCGGCGCAGGTGCGGGGAGCGAAGGCGACGACGGGCGCGGTGCGGGGAGCGAAGGCGACGACGGGCGCGGCGCGGGGCGCGAGGGCGGGCGCGGGGGCGCGGGCGCGCTGGGACGCTGGACACGCGCGAGACCCGGGCCGCGGACCTGCGGGCGCGGGGCTGGGGTGAGGTCGGAGCCGGGCTCCGCGAGGTCGGAAAGGTCCGAGGGGTGCGAGAGATCCGAGGCCATCGCCGCGGGCCCGACCGCACCGCCATCGACTCGAGCCTCGGCCGCAGCGACGAGTGCCGTCAGCTCCGACGAGGACGCGAGGTCGCTGATGACGGCCGATCGATGCATCTCGACCGAGTGGGGCGCAACCGGTACGCGCGGCCCGGGTACGAGACCTCGCACGGTGGGACGGCGCGAGTCGGGCCGGGGCGGCGCGAGAGGATCGCCAAACGATGCGCCGGGTGGGTCCTCATCGGGTGGGCCAGGGTCGTCGGGGTCGACGTCGACGTCGTCCGCTTCGTCGAATGTGTCGCGCGGCGGGCCGACAGGTTGCTTCGCCGCGGGCGCGGCCAGCGAGGCGACGGCGTGCAGTGCGGGGTCGGTCGCGTCGTCGTCTGGGCCGCCCTGGTGGTTGTCGCGCATGGCGCGGCATCCTACCCCGCACGATCGCCGCGTGGAAGCGTGCGAGCGAGGGACGACTCTCGGGCGCGCTTGCCGCACGAGTGTTCGGCGTGATAGCGCGTCGTGGAGTGGTCGCGGCCACGTAAACGGAGCCTCAGCATGTCGAAGCCTTCCAAGCCGTCGAAGTCAGATCAGGTTGCGAGCGCGCGCCCGGCCAAGGCCGTCGAGGCGGATGCGGATGACCTCGATATCGAGGTCGAGGTCGACGACGGGATCCTCATCGCCTACGTCGATGACGACCTCGAGCTGACCCGCCTCGTGAGCGGCGCTCTGGAGGAGGAAGGCTGGAACGTCGTCGTCTCGAACGATGGCGAGAGCGGGCTCGAGATGATCCTCGTCGAGCAGCCCGACATGGTGATCCTGGACGTGATGATGCCGGGCCTCACGGGGTGGGAGATCTGCAAGTATCTCCGCTCGAAGCCCGACTGGAAGGGCACGCCCATCCTCATGCTCACGGGCATCGGCGAGCGCATGAACGCGCTGACCGCGCCGCTCTACGGCGCCGACGCGTACCTCGACAAGCCCTTCGATCTCGATGACGTGGTCGAGACCGTGCGCCAGCTGCTGGCGCAGTCCATCGAGGCGGCCGGCTGAGACGCCAGCGACGCTCGCTGTCCAGGGAGGGCGACGCGGCGATATTTCGCGGCGTCGTACGGCCTCACCAGCGACTCAGAAGCCGAGCACCCACGCGAAGAACGGGAACGCGAACAGGACCCCGTCCACGCGGTCGAGCATGCCGCCATGGCCCGGCAGGATGGTGCCCGAGTCCTTGACCCCGCACGCACGCTTCACGAGCGACTCCGCGAGATCACCGATCTGGCCGACGACGCCGCCGAGCGCCGAGAAGACCGCGACCTTCCACGGCTCGAGGGGAAGCTCGAGCAGGCAGACCATCAGGAAGCCGCCGCCCACCGAACCGAGGACCCCACCGATGGCGCCCTCGACGGTCTTCTTCGGCGACACGGTGGGATGGAGCTTGTGGCGACCGAAGGCGCGCCCCGCGAAGTAGGCCGCGGTGTCACCGCTCCACACGACGGCGAGGACGTAGAGGATCCAGGCCTTGGGCTCGAGCGCGATGAGCAGCCCGTAGCGAAACGGGATGACGATGTAGAGGATGCCGGCCCAGAGCGCGAAGAGGCGGTGGGCCGCGCGGTCGATGGGATCGGGCCGCAGGACGACCAGGAGGGCCGGCACGAACAGCGCCGGGAACCAGTCCCCGACCGTGGCCTCCGGCAACAGGTAGAGCGAGGTCTGGATGGCGACGCCGAGCGCCAACCCGACCCAGCGCTCGACCTTGCGATCGGGGAGGGCCATCGCGTACAGCTCGGCCAGGCAGAGGCCGGACGCGAGGATCATGACGGCGGCCTTGCTCCAGTCAGGGCCCTTCAGGAAGAGCAGGATGACGAGCGGAGCGAGCAGGACGCCAGTGAGGATGCGGGCGAGCATGGCCGCGGAGAGTGCACGAAAGCTCTCGAGGTGACCAGGGATTCGCAGAAGCGCTGAAGAGGCCGCGCAGGTCGGCCTGCGTTGCGGGGTCCAGGGGCCGTCGCCGCGCCGGGGGTCGGCTTGCCGCCGAGCGGTGACCCGGTTTATGGTCGACCCGATGGGGACCGTGGCTCAAGACCAGTCGAAGCAGAAGCTGCGCGCGCGAATGGGCCGCGGCGATGGCTTCACGGCCGTGCGGCTCGAAGGGATCCTCGACGAGCACAACGGGCTCATGCAGCTCACGACCGCCCTCGGCGAGGGCGAGCACCTGCTCATCGACCTCGGCGGGGTCAAGCGCATCAACTCGGTCGGCGTGCGCGACTGGGTGCTCTGGCTGCGAGCGCTACGCGCCCGTTGGAAGGAGCTGACCCTCTTCGATTGCCCGCCGCCGGTGATGAACGAGGTCAACTTCGTCAAGAACTTCGCCGAGGGCGCGCGCATCTCGACCTTCGGCGCGCCACTCTTCTGCGGCCTCTGCCAGAAGGAAGAGACGCGCGTGCTCGATGCCTACGCGCTGAAGAACGGCCCGCGGCGCGAGCTCCCGAGCTTCGCGTGCGGCAAGACCGGCTGCCAGAACGCCCTCGACGACGACGAGGAAGGCTACCTCGGGTTCCTCTCGGGGCTACCCGAGGTCGGCGACCTGACCAAGCTGCGCGCCGTGACCGAGGCCGCGCGCGCCCTCTTCCTGCCGGGCGGCAGCGCGACGCCGGTCAGCGCCACCCCACCTGACGCCGCGCCATCGACGCCTCCCGAGCCAGCATCGGCGCAGCGCCTCCAGCCGCTCGGGCAGCTCGGACACGGAGGGCACCTCGGACAAATCGGGCAGCTCGGACAGATCGGACAGAGCGCTCAGTCCGGCGCGAGCTCGGGCGTGCGCACTTCCGTGCCTACCCTTGCGGCTCCAGCCGATGCGACGCCACGCTCCGAGGTGCCGCGCGGGGACTGGCTCTTCCTTGCTGCGATGGCCGCCATGGTGGCGGTCCTCGGCGTGCTCGTCTACCTCATCATGACGTTGGAGTGACCATGCGCGTGTCGCTCGGCGTCAAGCTCACTCTCACGTCGACCCTGCTCGTCGCGATCGTGGTCGCGTTCCTCGGCTACACGCACGCGGACTCGATCCGCAAAGAACACGACGCCTGGGCCGAGCTGCGCTCGAAGAGCTACGAGGAGCAGGTCACCGAGCTCGCCGAGTCGGCGACGAACCTCCTCGCGGTCGCGGTCTCCGAGCACCTGATGGGCAGCGAGCTCGAGCCGCTCGACCTCGTCGCGCGCCAGCTCGTGCGCCGTGACGAACGCATCATCTCGGTCAAGATCGCCAACCAGAACAAGGACATCCTGGCCGACTCGCAGAAGCGGGTCGACGCGATGAAGCTCGAGCGGCTGGAGGTCCCGGACGACAAGTCGCAGCGCAAGGAGCGCCGAGGTGACCGCCCAGTGCTGGTCGTGGTGCGCCCCATCCTCGACCCCGGCTCGAACGAGCCCAAGCCGATCGGCCTGGTCGAGTTCGCCTACGACCTGACCCCACTCCAGAAGCAGCTCGCCGACATCGAGACCGAGCGCAAGGAGGCCATCAGCCGCTCGCTCGGCTTCACGCTGAAGATCGGGCTCGTGGCGCTGGTCATCGGCGCGCTGCTCTCGCTGTTCCAAGGCCTCCGCTACGCGCGTCCGATTCGCCGCCTGGCACAGACGACCTCGCGCATCGCGCAGGGCGACCTCGCGGCGCGCGTGCAGGTCCAGCAATCCGACGAGGTCGGCGCCCTCGGACACCAGTTCAACCACATGGCCGAGCGCATCCAGGCGCTGCTCCTCGAGTCGGTCGCCAAGGCCGAGCTCGAGCACGAGCTGAACCTGGCGCGCGAGATCCAGTCGGTGCTCGTGCCAGCGCCCGGCACGCACTTCGCGCCTGGGATCGAGGTCGCGGGCTACTACGAGCCGGCCTCGAACGTCGGTGGCGACTTCTGGGACCTCTCGGCCCTCCCGCGCGGCCGCTCGGCGATCCTCATCGGTGACGTGACCGGCCACGGCGTCCCCGCGGCGATCCTCACGGCGACCGCCAAGGGCTGTCT
>JAEUKJ010000685.1 GCA_016792665.1 Deltaproteobacteria bacterium
CTGGAATATCCGGACTGACCGTCGGCAGGCAGTGTAGTGACGTCGTAGCCGCGGATGGAAAGCCCCGAGACGAGGGTGGCCCCCGTGCGCAGGTTGGCCGCGTAGAGCGTGCCCGGGAGCGGGGTGCCGGAGAAGGCAGGCTCGACCCCGATGAGACGCGTTTCGAATGTGACGATATTGCGCCGCTTGAAATCGGGGGCATATCCGCCGTGGATTTTCACGCCGGCGGTGAGGACGACATTTTCGCGATATTCGCCGCCAGCCACCAGGATATAGCGCTTGCCGCTGGACGCGAAGGCATTCACGGCCTGCGTGACGGTCGGGTACGGGCTCGCGAGGGTGCCGCTGCCGGGTGCGGTGGCGCCGGCGCGCACGAAGAGCGCGTCGCCGATGACCCCGTCGATACCGTCGCAGTTGGCGTCGACATAGACCTGGTCCGGCCCGGGGCGGGTCACTCCGAAGTCGACATCGGGATCGTCGCTGGTCTGCCCCTGGACCTTGCGACACTCGCAGCCGTCGCCCGCGACGAGATTGGTATCGACATATTCGTAGGTGATATTCGCGACGACCTCGGTGGTGCATTGTCCGATGACGCAGGTCGCGTTCGCGCCGCCGCTGCACGCGCCGACGGCGTGTTGGTCGGAGCTCCAGCGGGTGAGGCAATTGTTGCCGCAGGACCCGCAGGCCTGGGCCGTGTCGTAGGCGGCGCTGATCGGGTTGCGGAAGCCTTCGTCGGTGAGGCCGTCGCAGTCGTTGTCCTGGGCGTCGCAGACCTCGGGGATGAGGCCCTCGGCCGAGCATGCGGAGAACGTGAAGGAGCCGCCCGAGGCGTTGCAGGTCTGGAGGCCGGTGCAGGCGCCGACGGCGCAGGCGCGGCGGAGACCGACGCTGTCCGGGCCGCAGTCGCAGGAGCCCGAGCTCGGCACGCACTGGGAGGTCCCCGAGGCCGCCGAGCAGGTGTAGCCGGCGGGGCAGCTCGTGCCGTAGGGCGAGCCGGCGGCGCACGAACGGGCGCAGAAGCGGTCGGCGCCCGCGCCGAGGCAGCGAGTGCCGGGGACGAGGCAGTCGGCGTCGGCCTGGCAGGTGAGGCACTGGTTGTCCGGCAGGGCGAGGCAGGCGCGGCCCCCGTCGAAGGCGTAGGTGCCGGGTGCGCAGCTCGTGGCGCGGCAGGTCGGGGCGTTGGCGACGAGCGTGCAGGTCGCGGCGGTGGCGTTGGGGACCAGCGTCAGGCAGTCGAAGCCGCAGGCGCCGCAGTGCTGGGGCGAGAGGTAGCGACCCTGGGCGTCGCGGAAGTCTTCGTCGGTCTGGCCGTCGCAGTCGTTGTCGCGCTCGTCGCAGAGCTCGAGGGTGGCGGGGCGCGCGGGGCAGTCCCAGGCGCCGTCGACGCAGCGCCAGGTCGCGACACAGCCGGGGCCGTCGCCGCAGGTGGCGCTGCCGGTCGGCGTCGTCGAGAAGGCGAGGCTGTCGTCGCCGCCGTCGACCTTGCCGTCGCAGTCGTCGTCGCGTCCGTTGCACAGCTCGAGGCTCGGGGTCTCGGCCGAGCACGGGGAGAGGCCGAGCGCGAGGTCGCAGGTGCGGACGCCGTAGCAGGTGCCAAACGCGTTGTCCTTCTGGCAGGCGAGCGTCGCGCCGGCGCTGGTGCACTGGCAGGTCCCCGAGCGCGGACGGCAGACGCGTGCCGCGCCGTCGGCGGTGCAGAGCTCGTCGGGGCCGCAGCAGCCGCGCTCGCCGGGCTGGCCGGTGCAGGGGCGGGCGGCGGTCGTGTAGATCGCGCCGGCACCGCAGTCGCGGGCGCAGTAGCTGCCGGAGGCCTCGGTCACGCAGCGGTCGCCCGGGCCCTGGCAATCGGCCTGCGAGGTGCACGCGGCGCACTGGTTGGCGGCCGGAACGGGGAGGCAGACGGCCGAGCCGGGGCTGGGGCGGTAGTAGCCTTCATCGCAGGCGACGGCGACGCAGCGCGGGGTCGAGCCCGAGCCGTCGCAGCCGACGGTGCCATGGAGGACGGCCGGACAGGCGTAGCCGCAGGCGCCGCAGTTCTCGACGGAGAGATCGTAGGAGAGGAGGCCGCCGCGGTCGGTCGCGAAGCCTTCGTCGGTGGCGCCATCGCAGTCGTCGTCCTGGCCGTTGCAGGTCTCGGCCACAGGGGTCTGCGCCGTGCAGCGCAGGCCGGCCGCGCCCGCGCAGAAGGTGCGCCCGCGACAGATGCCGAAGCTGCTCTCGAGCTCGCAGGGCTCGCCGACCACGAGGCTCTCGTCGACGAAGCCATCGCAGTCGTCGTCCTTGCCGTTACAGACCTCGGGCGTCGGCTCGAGCGCCGAGCAGCCCACCCAACCGGAGGTCGGGTCGCAGGTCTCGAGGCCATAACAGGTGCCGAGCGCGCTGGTGCGGGTGCAGGCCTTGGACTGGCCGGCGTTGCTCTGGGTGCAGTCGCAGCTCGAGGTGACGGGCAGGCACTGGGACGCGGTGTCGACGGCCTCGCACGTGAAGGATGCGGGGCAGTCGGCGGTGGTCTCGTCCTGGCCCGAGCAGTCGCGCGCGCAGAAGGTGCGCGGGTCGGTCTCGGTCAGGGCGAGGCAGCGCGAGCCGCGCCCGAAGCAGTCGCCGTCGGTCGTGCACGGCGTGCAGAGGGTCGCGTTCTCGTCGAGGCAGGTGCCGCCAAAGAGGATGTAGCCTGGCTCGCACTTGCGCAAAGCGCAAGTCGGAGTAGCGCCGCTCGTGTCGCAGGCGACCTCGGCGGCGTTGGCGAAGCGCGTGGTGCAGTCCTCTTCGCAGCGGCCGCAGTGCTCGACGGTGGCGATGAGGCCGGCCGCGTCCTTGAAGTCCTCGTCGGTGTCGCCATCGCAGTCGTCGTCGAGCTCGTTGCACGCCTCGGCGGAGGGCTCGCGGGCCGAGCACACGAGGCCCAGGGCGCCCTGGCAGGTCTCGATGCCGCTACACGTCCCGGCCGCGTTGTCGCGCACGCACGCCGTCGGCTCCTGGCCTTCGTCGGTCGAGCCGTCGCAGTCGTCGTCCTGGCCGTTGCAGGTCTCGGCGGCCGGGGTCTTGGCGGTGCAGCCGATGTAGCCGCGCTCGGGGTCGCAGGTGGCGCGGCCGAAGCACACGCCGTGCTCGTTCTCGAGGGTGCAGGCCTTCTCGAGGCCGGCGGTCTCGGCGGTGCAGTCGCAGGTGCCGTTGGCCGGGACGCATTGCTCGACCCACGGGCCGTTCGGGCCCGGGACGGACTTGCACAGGTAGCCGTCGGGGCAGGTCTCGTCGGCGCAGCTACGACCGCAGAAGCGGCCGCCGCCGATCGGCAGGCAGAGGCTGTCGAGGTCGTCGCCGCAGGCCCGGTCCTGGTCGCAGGGAAGGCACAGGCGCCCGCGGTCCTGGGCGCAGAGCGAGACCGGGTCGGTGGCGGTCGCGACCGACTTGCACACCCAGTCCTCGGGGCAACCCTCGACACATTGGCGCGTGCAGTAGCCGCCGTCCGGGGCGTCGAGGCAGTAGCCGCTGGCGCAGTCGGTGTTGGTCACGCAGAAGGCACCGAAGGGGCGATCGGAGGTGTCGCTGCTGTCGCCGTCGGCCACGTCGGTGTCGACCGAGGTGTCGGGCGCGACGGTGTCGACGTCCGGGCTCGCGGTGTCGACGTCCGAGGTGACTGTGTCGCCGATGGACGAGGCCTCGGCGCAGCGTCCATCGAGGCAGACGAGGTCGCCCGGACACTCACGCGTGAACGCGCACGCGCAGGCCGAGGTGAGGCACTGGCTGCGCGAGCGGTCGGACAGGCGGTCTTTCTGTTCGCAGGCCGAAAGCGACGCCGCGAGGGCGACCACGGCGAGGAGCCAGCGAAGGTATGACGCGCGTGCATGAGGGAGGACATCGTCATGCATCGTGTGCATGGTCGGGGTTCGCGAGGTCGTGTGCTGCATGGTCATCCTCAGAAGCCCTTCACGTTCTGGCTCGCGCCGCGAACGCCTGCGGTGCCGACGCCGAGCCCGGCCGAGAGTCCACCTGCCCCGCCGGGGCCGCCGGTCGGGGTCGCATCCGAGAGCGTGAAGGCGTTCTGGGCCGCGTAGGTCGCGGTCGGGATTCCCGGGCCCGCGATGGCGTAGGAAGCGCCGCCGCACCCACCGCCGCCGCCGCCGCCGTGACCTCCGTCGCCGCCACGCCCACCCTGCCCGCCGATGCCCGCGCCCCAGGCCGGCCACGCGGCTGTTCCGCCGTAGCCGCCGGGGCCGCCCGTGCCGCCCGTGCCGCCGTTGCCACCGGCCCCGCCCGCGCCGCCCACGCCGCGCACGACGACGT
>JAEUKJ010000740.1 GCA_016792665.1 Deltaproteobacteria bacterium
ACAAAGGTGGTGACGATGCGCTGCGCGACGCCGGAGAGGCGCGGCGTGAGCTGGGCGCGACAGGCCTCCAAGATCTCCTGCGGGTGCGAGCCGCGCGGGCCGCCCTCGACCTGGACCTGGGCCACGGCCGTCTGGGCGGCGCGCTCGATCGACCCGCCCGTGAGCGGGAAGCGCGAGGCTGCCTCGAGGGCGGCCGGGGTCGCGGAGAGTCCCACCTGGATGAGGGCGCGACGCCAGATGTGCTCGCGCTCGGCCTTCACGGGCAGCCCGAGGTCGTGGACGACGGCCTGGGAGAGGAGGCTCACGAACCAGGAGACCTGGTCGCGCGCCATGATGATCGCGCCGTGGGGGTGGGCGTCGATCGTGCGCGCGAGCAGGCGATGATAGGGCGTGAGCTGCGGGTCGTCGTCGGCCTCGGCGAGGTCGATGACCAGCGGCAGGCGCAGGAGGCGCGCGTCGCGCTGGAGGGCGAAGATGCGGTCTTCGGCGTCGGATGAAGGGCGCATGAGCGAGGCGACGTCGACCTCGATGTAGCGCGGGATCGAGCGCCGCACGATGGCGCTCTTGCCGACCCCGGCCGAGCCGACCAGCACGATGACCGCGGCGCCCGCGCGGCCGAGCGTGCTGAAGCTGCGCAGGATGCGATTCATCACGTTGCTGGCCAGCACCAGCGGCTCGAGCGAGAAGTCGGCCGAGCGCACGCGGGCACACAGGGCGAGGTCGGGGTCGAGCTCTTCACCGCCCAAGCAAAACGCGGTGACGCTCGGCGCGATCTGGACCTCGCGGGCGAGGAAGGGGCCCTCGTCGGTGCGCTCCGAGGGGCGCAGGAGTCCGCCCGCCGTAAGCGGCGAACTACCAAAAAAGGCTTCTACGTTCATGAGCTTGCCGAACATGCTCGGCTGCAGGAGGCCGAGCAGGAACTCGATCGACGGGGTCTTGCGGGTGAGATCGTTCCACGCGTAGCTGTAGAGGCGGCGGATGCCGTCGTCGATCTCGCCGAGCAGGGCGAGCGTGAGGAGCTGGCGCGAGAGCTCGTCGAGGCCGAACGTGTCGACGAGCTGGGCCAGCGGGAGGCGCATGCCGTTCTGGCGCGAGGCGGCCACCCGGGCGTCGATGCGATGGCGCAGGAGGTCGACCTCGCTGGTCCTGCGCGGCTCTTGTGTGGGTTGCTCGAGGAGGCGCGAGACCTCGTCGGTCGACACCGAGAACGCCGACGCCAGCGCGCGCGGGTCCTTCGCGTCGGGCCCCACGGGTCGGCCGCTGGCGATGAGGTAGGAGCGCACGACGGCGCGGACCCAGGACGCCTCTTCGACGAGATGCTCGGCCGGATGGTTGAAGGCTTCGGTCATCGGGCGGTGGCGTCCCTGGCGCGGGCGAGGAGGTCGGGGTCGGCGAGCTGCTCGAAGGCGAAGGCGAACAGCGGCACCTCGTGGGGCGGCGCAAGGCGAAGGCGCAGCACGTCGGCGAGTGCCAGGAAGGTCCGGGCCTCGTCAGAGAGCCCGAGCGCGTAGAGGCCGTCGGCGGTCGCCTCGAGCGCGGACGCGACGCGTGGCGCGTGCTGTGCGTGGCCGAGGAAGGCGTCGCAGTGGGCGCGCGCGACCTCGATGCCGAAGTCGACCCCCAGCGCGTGCGGCGTGGTCTCGGTGGCGCCTGGGTGCGCCTCGGGCGCGAGCGCCTTCTCGGCGAGGGCGACGAGGTCGTGGAGGACTGCTTCGACGATCCACGGGGGCGGCACGTGGATGCCCGAGGCGGTGACCTTCAGGGCGCGATCGAAGTCCATGGCGAGCGCGCGCGCTTCGTCGGCGGAAGGCGAGCCGAGCGCCGCCCGCGCGTCGACGCGATGGGGGCTCGCACCGAGCTCGAGGGCTTTCTCGCGCCAGAGGAGGACGTTGGGCCAGGTGTTCGGGAGGCCGCGCTCGTCGGGGTGACCGGGCAGGCGCAGGAGGACTTCGAGGTGCTCGAGGAGACGCAGTGCGAGGTCGGCCGAGGCGAGGAAGGGGTGGCCCTGCACCTTGCGCCCGGCCTCGTCCGCGGAGAACTTCGCGAGCAGCTTCTTCATGCGCCCCGGGGCCACGCCGGAGAGCACCTCGATCTTCTCGAGCGTGCCGTGAGCCTCGCCCCGCACTTCGATCCCCGCGACCCCGGGAAGCGGGCCGAGGAAGAGCCAGAAGCGCCCGTAGAGACCGGGCAGGACCACGATGGCCGCCTCGCCGAGGTCGACCGGAGGGGCCTCGGACAGGGGCACGGTGCGGCTCGCGACCGGCACGGGGACCCCGCGCGAGCGGAGCTGATAGAGGGCGAACTTCGCGGACTTGCGCAGCGCCTTGGGGGCCGCGTCGGACTCGGCGAGCGCGTCGATGTGGAGCAGGGCCCCCTGCTCGACGAGGTGCGAGAGGAGCTGCTCGAGCTCGGCGACGGGGACCTCGCGCAGGGCGTGAGCCCGATCGCGCGTGCCAGGTCCGGCGACGAACTCGAGGGCGGCGGGAGGCAGAGCGCTCATCGGCGGCCTCCGTGGCGCGAGGGTTCCGAGGGGCCCTGGGGCCCGTCGAAGAGCTCGGAGAAGTCGAGCTCGAGGGCGTCGACCTTGGGTGGGGTCTTGGGCTTGCGACCGTCGTGGAGGTCGCGGAAGAGGTCGGTGAGCGATGCGTCGATCGCCCCGAAGACGGCCGTCATGAGGGGCACACCGTGCACCGCGAGGAGGGTGGTGTCGACCTTGAGCACCGAGCCCGTCGACGCGATGCCCTGCGCGCTGAGGTAGTCCGCGGCCGCGTGCATGGCCGCGGAGACGAGGTGCTCGCGCGCGTCGAAGTCGTCGTCGTCTTCGACGTCGAGGTCGGCGCCGGCCGCACCGAAGGTCGCCTCCCAGCGGGCCAGCGCGTCGTCGACCGACCGCTGGATGACCGCCTCGATGGCGTCCGGCGGCTCGAGCGAGTCGGTGTCATCGGGCGCGTCGTTCGCCTCGGACGATCCACTCGCGTCGGGTTCGGGGGGCGCGACATTGCCGCTTGCACCGCTCGGCTCGCCCCCGGGTGAAAGGGGCGCGCTCTCGGACTCCGCCGCGGGCTCTACGGGCGTTCCAGAAACCATGCGCAGACGGTATCCCACGCCCCCTGGACCCGCAAGGCGCCGCCGGCGGTGCCAGGCGCGCCCCATGAGGCCAAGGCCACGACACCCGCCTCGACTTCATCCACCTCGGTGAGCGTGCTATGAGCGAGCCCGCACATCGCGGAGGACCCGATGCCCCGAGTCGCCCAGCACACCTTTGGCACGCCCGCCTGGTTCGATCTGATGACGCCCGATGCTCCGAGCGCGCGCGCGTTCTACGGCGCCCTCTTCGGCTGGACCTTCGACCTCAGCGGCCCCGAGTACGGCTTCTACGCGATGGCCCGCCGCGACGGCACCGAGGTCGCCGGGTTGGGCCAAATCCCACCGGGCAACCCCATGCCAGCGGCCTGGTCGGTCTACTTCCTGGCCGAGGACGCCGACCGCACCGCGACCGCCATCACCGAGCACGGCGGGACCCTCCTGCTGGGCCCCCACGAGGTCGGTGAGGCGGGCCGGATGATCATCGCGAAGGACCCGACCGACGCGGTCTTTGGCGTCTGGCAGCCGGGAACGCACCGGGGCGCAGGCATCGTGGACGAACACGGGGCGATGGCGTGGTGCGAGGTGAACACGGCGAACCTGGCGCGCGCGACGGCCTTCTATGGCGCGGTCTTCGGCCTCGAGAGCGAACCGATGGAGGGGCTCGGCACGCCGTACGCGCGGCTCTCTCGCGGCGCGCAGGTCTGCGCCGGCGTCCTCCAGATGAACGCGGCCTGGGTCGGCGTGCCACCGCATTGGATGATCTACTTCCGCGTCGACGACGTGGCCAAGGCGGTCGGCCTCGTGGCGGCGCTCGGCGGCCGCGTCTCGCACGGTCCGTTCGATACGCCTTACGGCCGCATCGCCATCGTCACCGATCCGCAGGGCGCCGTCTTCACCCTCATGCAGCGGCCCGACTGAGGGACGCGAAGTCGTGCTCGCGAGCGCGCTCGTCACGGTGTAAGGAGCGCGACCATGAAGGGACTCCTGACGACCCGCACGTCGAACGACCGCACGAAGATCCTGGTCTGGGCCACGACCTTCGGGGCCGACCTCTGGTCGCTCACGCACTGGCTCTCGCGGCGCGAGGACTGCGACGTGCGCGTCGCCCTGCCCGACCCCGACGGCTTCCGCAGAGAGGGCGTCGCGCAGCTCTTCCCCTTGCACAACGTCCCGCTCGTCAAGCGCGGGCCGCTGCACGAGGTCCTCGGCATCCCGGGCTTCTCGCCCGACATCACGGTGCTCGACAATCGCGTGCCGCTGCGCTCGACCTCCAAGAAGGGCTTCGTGCTCTGGCACGGCTTCGGCTGGAAGGGGCCCAACGATCGCAGTGAGTTCAGGGTCTTGCACGGACAGTTGCGCCGCGCCTTCGGCGAGCCGCTGGCCCCGAACCCGAACTTCCGCTGGTCGTGCTTTGGCCCCTGGGACCTCGAGCATCGCACCGAGGTCTCGGGCTTCCACCCCGACAACTGCCGCATGGTCGGCGCGGCCTCGCATGACGACCTGCGCGTCCCCTTCGACAAGGCCCGGGCCCAACCCTTCTACCCCTTCGATGTCGTGCGCAAAAAGACCGTCTTGTTCGCGCCGACCTGGCACTACGGCGAGGTCTTTGCCCACTGGGGCAAGGACGCCGACCTCTTCGAGAAGCTGCTGGGCCACCTCGGCCGACGCGGCGCCAACGTCATCCTGCGCCTCCACGACAGCTACCGCTTCGAGCCGGCCTATCGCACCTTCCTCGCCGACCTCGCGCGCCGTCATCCCCATGTCCTCCTGAAGTTCAAGGACCAGCACCCCGACAACTTCCTGGACCTGCAGGTGGCCGACCTCCTGCTGACGAACTACTCGTCCATCGCCAACCTCTACTACGCGACCCAGCGCCCGACCCTGCACATCTACCCGGTCGCCGACGCCGACGAGTCGTTCACCTGGCGCACCTGGACCGTGCTCGGCATCAAGAAGACGCAGGTCCAGAACGCGCGCTTCGTCTGGAAGCTCCCGCCCGAAGAACACGGCGGTCTCCTGGCCCGCGACTTCGCGACGCTGATGACGCAGGTCGACCAGGCCCTGGACGACCCCGACTGCTGCCGCGCGCAGGCCCGCGCGTTCCTCGACAAGCACATGCTCGGCGCCGACGGCGGCAATTGCGAGCGCGTCTTCGCGGCCCTGACCGAGCTCAAGAACGCCTGACAAGCCCGCGACGATTGGAGCACGACTACTCCAATCCGTTGGGGCCCTACCCGCCCACCTCGCCGCCCCGCGCGGCGACCGAATCGCGGTCATCGGCCCGCGGCGAGCCCGTGCGCGGCAGGGTCGGCGGGTGTCCACCGATGGCCTTTTCAAACTCCTTGGACACCCTCGGGGCCCATGGTACGCCGCGTGCTTCGTTCCGCGCCGGGCCCCACCAGGGCCTTGTCGCCGCGGCCGCTCGGAGGCTCTTCATGGCTACGCATCCCATCGCTCCTGCAACTGGCAAGCTCCTCGTCCTGACCCCCGGCATGGGTGCCGTGGCGACCACCTTCATGGCCGGCGTCGAGGCCGTCCGCAAAGGTCGTTCGCTCCCCATCGGGTCCATCACCCAGATGCAGACGATCCGCGTCGGTGCCCGCTCGGACAACAAGAACCCGTTGATCAAAGACTTCGTCCCCCTCGCCAAGCTCGACGACATCGAGTTCGCGGGCTGGGACGTGAAGGCCGACAACGCCTTCGAGTCCGCACGCAACGCGCAGGTGTTGAACCCGCAGGATCTCTCCCCGCTCGAGGGCTTCCTCTCGAACATCAAGCCGATGAAGGCCGCCTTCGAGTCGGACTACGTCAAGCGCCTGGACGGCCCCAACGTCAAGGCGACGACGCACAAGCGCGAGATGGCCGAGGCTCTGCGCCAGGACATCCGCAACGCCATCGCCACCTCGGGCGCCACGCGCGCAGTCATGGTGTGGTGCGGCTCGACCGAGATCTACCTGCGTCCGGCCGCCTGTCATGCGTCGATCGAGGCCTTCGAGAAGGGCCTCGACATGAACGACCCGGCCATCGCCCCGTCGCAGCTCTACGCGTACGCGGCCATCAAGGAGGGGATCCCCTACGCCAACGGCGCCCCCAACCTCTCGGCCGACAGCCCCGCCCTCGAGATGCTGGCGCGCGAGCACGGCGTGCCCATCTGCGGCAAGGACTTCAAGACGGGCCAGACCCTCATGAAGACCATCCTCGCCCCGGGCTTCAAGGCCCGCATGCTGGGCATCGACGGCTGGTTCTCGACCAACATCCTCGGCAACCGCGACGGCGAGGTCCTCGACGATCCCGCGAGCTTCAAGGCCAAGGAGGTCACCAAGACCGGGGTGCTCGACACCATCCTCCAGCCCGAGCTCTACCCCGAGCTGTACGGGAACCTCTACCACAAGGTGACCATCAACTATTACCCGCCGCGTGGCGACGCCAAGGAGGGCTGGGACACTATCGATATCCGCGGGTGGATGGGCTACCCGATGCAGATCAAGGTCGACTTCCTGTGCCGCGACTCGATCCTCGCGGCCCCGATCGTGCTGGACCTCGCGCTGTTCCTCGACCTGTCGAAGCGCGCCGGCTTCCGCGGCATCCAGGAGTGGCTGTCCTTCTACTTCAAGTTCCCGCACGTCGAGCCCGGCCACATCCAGGAGCACGACATCTTCATCCAGCACATGCGCTTGAAGAACACGCTGCGCGTCCTCGCGGGTGAGCGCCCGGTGACGCACCTCGCCGAAGGTTTCGACGGCGAAGGATGAGTCGCATGACGACCGGTGTCATTCTCGCGGCCGGCTTCGGCACGCGCCTCCGCGGGGTCTCGAGCGAGACCGAGCTCAAGCCCTTGACCCTGGTCGGCGGCATGCCGCTCCTGCAGCGGTCCGTTCGAAGCCTCGAGCGGGCCGGCTGTGGGCGGGTCGTGGTCGTCGTCGGCCACGGCAAGGACGCGGTCGTCGAGAGCCTGGTCGGATATCCGGGCGCGGCCGAGATCGTATTTGCCGAAAATCCGCGCTTCGATCTGAAAAATGGCATTTCGGTGCTCGCGGCGCGCACGCACTTGCTGGGTGACACCTTCATCCTCTCGATGGCCGACCACGTGCTGGGCGACGAGGTGATGGATCTGGCCGGTGCGCACGTGCCGCCCGAGCAGGGCGCGACGCTGCTGGTCGACTGGAAGCTCGAGACCATCTTCGACATGGACGACGCGACCAAGGTGCTCGCGGTGCGCGACCCGTCGGGCGACCGCATCGCGAAGATCGGCAAGATGATCCCGGAGTACAACTGCGTGGACGTGGGCGTCTTCGTCTGCACGACGGCGCTCATGGACCGCATCGCCGAGGTCTACGAGAAGACCGGCGACGCGTCGCTCTCCGACGGGGTCCAGGCCCTGGCGAACACCGGCCGGATGACCGTCCTCGATATCGGGGACGGCTTCTGGCAGGACGTCGACACGCCCGAGATGTTGGCCCACGCGGAAAAAGAGCTCGCGCGCCGATGAAGCCCGCCACCGACGACGTCCGCATCGCCCAGCTGAGGCCGCTCATCCCGGCGGCCATCCTGCTGGAGGAAATCCCGATCTCGGCCGCCAGCGAGAAGGTCATCACCGACTCGCGCGAGGCGGTCGCGCGAGTCTTGCGCGGCGACGACGATCGGCTGGTCGTGGTGTGCGGCCCCTGCTCGATCCACGACGTGCAGGCGGCCAAGGACTACGCGCGATTGCTGGCCGTGCAGGCGCAGCGCCTCGCGCGCGATCTCGTCATCGTCATGCGCGTCTACTTCGAGAAGCCGCGCACGACCGTCGGGTGGAAGGGGCTCATCAACGATCCCGACCTCGACGGCAGCTTCCGCATCAACCAGGGGCTGCGCGCGGCGCGCGGATTGCTGAACGATATCGCCGAGATGGGCGTGCCGGCCGGCTGCGAGTTCCTCGACGCCATCACGCCTCAGTTCATCGCCGATCTGGTGAGCTGGGGCGCCATCGGCGCGCGCACCACCGAGAGCCAGGTGCATCGCGAGCTCGCCTCGGGCCTGTCGGTGCCAGTCGGCTTCAAGAACGGGACCTCGGGCGCGGCCGACATCGCGGTCGAAGCGGTGCTCGCCGCGAGCCACCCGCACACCTTCCTGTCGGTGACCAAGCAGGGCATCGCGGCCATCGTGCACACGCGCGGCAACCCGTCGTGCCACGTCATCCTGCGCGGCGGCAAGCGCACGGGCCCGAACTACGGGGCCGAGGCCGTGGCCGAGGTGGTCGCCCAGCTGACCCCGCACGGGCTGCATCCGCGCGTCATGGTCGACGCGAGCCACGGCAACAGCATGAAGGACTACCGCCGACAGAGTGCCGTCGCCGCCGATGTCGCCGCGCAAGTGGCGGCCGGCTCGACGGCGATCTTCGGCGTCATGCTGGAGAGTCACCTCGTCGCCGGACGTCAGGACCAGAAGCCCGGTACGCCACTGACTTACGGGCAGAGCATCACGGACGCGTGCCTCGGTTGGGAAGACACGGTGCCTGTCCTGGACGCGCTCGCAGCCGCCGTGCGCGAGCGTCGCGCCATCGCCGCGCGGGTGGGAGCATGAGCACGGCAGAGCACACCGGGGGCATGAGCGTCGAGGGCAGCGCTAGGCCGCTGCGCATCGCGTACGTGACCGACCAATTCTTCCCCGGCGACGCCGCCGACACGATCCAGATTGCGTCGATGGCCTCGGCGCTGGGCCGCAATGGCGCGGACCCGACCCTCATGCTGCCGGCCTACCCGAAGCGCCCCATCCCGACGGCGCCGGTCGTGGCCGCGCACTACGGGCTCGAGCCGACCTTCGAGGTCCTGCCGCTGACCGGCCCCTACCCGGCCCCGCTCGAG
>JAEUKJ010000743.1 GCA_016792665.1 Deltaproteobacteria bacterium
TCGTTGATCTCGAAGGCGCTGATGTCGCCAGCGCTGAGCCCGGCCTTCTTCAACGCGGACCCGATGGCCCCGGCCGGCGCCGTCGTGAACCACTCGGGGGCCTGGGCGTGGTGGCCGACCGAAACGATGCGGGCCAGCGGAGTCAGCCCGAGAGCGGCCGCGCGCTCGGCCGACATGAGCACCGTCGCCGAGGCGCCGTCGTTGATCTTCGACGCGCTCGCGGCGGTGATGGTGCCGTCCTTCTGGAAGACCGGGGACAGGCTCGGGACCTTGGCGGGGTTGCCGCGCGCGGGCTCCTCGTCCTGCGAGAAGACCACCGCCGGCCCCTTCTTCTGGGGGATCTCGACGGGCGCGATCTCGTCCTTGAAGAGGCCCTCGGCGATGGCCGCGGTGGCGCGACGATAGCTCTCGAGCGTGAAGGCGTCCTGGGCCTCGCGCGAGAACCCGCGCTCGCGCGCGCAGAGCTCACCGCAGTTGCCCATGTGCTGGTCCTTATACGGGTCCCACAGGCCGTCGAGGATCATCGAGTCCTCGATCTTGCCGTGGCCCATGCGGTAGCCGTCGCGCGCCTGCCTCAGGAGGTAGGGCGCGTTCGACATCGACTCCATGCCGCCGGCGACGATGATGTCGGCCTCGCCCGCCTTGATGGCCGTCGCGCCCAGCAGCACCGTCTTCATGCCCGAGCCGCACACCTTGTGCACCGTCGTCGCCCCGACGCTGTCGGGGATCCCGGCCGCGCGCAGCGCCTGACGCGCCGGAGCCTGGCCCTGCCCCGCCTGGAGCACGTTGCCCATCAGCACCTCGTCGATCTCGCCCCAGCGCTCGCGCGCCAGCCCCGAGCGGGTGAGCGCGGCCTCGATCGCGACCGAGCCGAGCTTCCACGCCGGCAGGCTCGCGAGCGATCCCTGGAACGATCCGATGGGGGTCCGAGCGGCCCCGACGATGACGACGTCACGCATAGCTGTGCTCCTGATTCGCACAAGGCCTGGAGGCGCCAGGCTGCCGGCGAATGCGCTGGGTAGACCAGAGGACGCTCGGCCGCCTCGCGACCCGCGCCCGCTGCGTCGGGTGCTAGCACCCGCCCTCGAACACTGTCAAAAGCGAAAGCCAATCGCCCGCGCGTGCCACCTCGCCCTGCCCTTGCCTCCCCGGCACGTCCGGCCGGCTCGCGGCGCGGAAGAAGTCGCCGCGATCGGTGCTTGACAGCCCGCCGCGCGAGCGATTGGTATGCGGCGCTCGCCGAAGCCCATCGACAACGAAGGTCCCCATGCGTCGCCTCTTTGCCCTCGCCACCCTCCCGTCCCTGGCGGCCACCGTGCTGCTCGCCGGCGGCAGCGCGCTCGCCAAGCCCGACCCCAAGAAAGAGCGGCTCGACAAAGCCATCGCGACCCTCGAGCGCGGGGTCAAGGCCGGTGACTTCGACGTCCGCGCCCTCGCCATCGAAGGTCTCGGCTTCGCGCCGAAAGGCCGCGGGGCCGCGCTGGTGAAAGATGCGCTCGCCGACCCGCAGTGGAAGGTCCGCGCCGCCGCGATCACCGCGCTGCGCGCCATGAAGGACGGCACCTGGGAGGTCGAGGTCAAGAAGTCGGTCTGCGACATGGCGGTCGACCCCGAGCTGGGGATCCTCCCGCTCGTCGAGCCGCTCGGGCCCAAGGGCGCGGTGCCCATCATCCTGAAGGGGCTCGAGGCCAAGGATTGCCCGCGGCCCGACCGCTACGTCTCCCTCTTCATCGCGCGCGGCGGCGAGTGGCTCACGACCTCTTTCCTCGCGGCCCCGAAGGCCTCGAAAGAGGTCGCGGAGGCGTTCGCGCGCGAGCTCCCGAAGCTCCCCCTGCCGGCGGGCGTCGCGGTCTACAAGGCGGGCTTCGCGAAGTACCCGGCCGACCTGCAGAAGGCGCTCGTGCAGCGCTTCGCGACCGCGCCCGAAGGGTCGGTGGACGATGTCTCGTTCATCAAGCCCATCCTCAAGTCGAAGGACGCCGAGGCGCTCTACTGGTCGTCGGTGCTGCTCGCGCGCAAGGGTGACGCGGCCGGCCGCGCGACCTTGGTCGAGGCGCTCTCGAACCCGGACGAGGCCAAGCGCAAGACCGCGCTGGAGGCGCTCGTGAAGGTCGCCGACGCAGGCGTCCACGAGAAGATGAAGGCCCTCATCAAGGACCCCGAGTCGAGCTACGAGACCCTCGTCCTCGCTTACACGGTGTATGCGGGCTCGAGCTCGACCAAGCTCGCGACCTACCTCGAGGGGCAGCTCGAGTCGACCGACGTGCCGCAGCGCGCCGCAGCGGTCTACTTCCTCGGCAAGGTCAAGGGCCGCGCCGCGCTGGTCGACCTGCACCCGATCATCGCCAACGCGCCGAAGACCATCAAGCTCGCGGCCTGCAACGCCATCGGCGAGCTTGCGCAGCGCGAGTCGATCCCCGTCCTGCGCGACGCGCTCCAGCGCAAGACCGACAAGGACCTCAAGCTGGCCGAGCTGAAGGCGCTTGCCGCCATCAAGGACGCCGAGATCATCCCGGTCGCGCGCTTCTACATCACCGACCGCGACCCGGACATCCGCCGCGCCGCCATCGAGGCCCTCATCGCCGTGCCCGACGCCACCTCGGCGGCCGACCTCGAGATCGTGGCCGAGCGCGAGCTGCAGAAAGACGTGCGCGAAGGCGCGCTCTTTGCGCTCATCGGGCAGGACCCGGAAAACCGCCTCATGCTCTTCACGAAGTCGCTCGAGTGGCTCGCGCCCGAGTCGCTGGCGACCTTCGTCAAGCAGCACGGCGACAAGGTGAAGCGGCACGTCCTGGCGGCCCTCGCCTCGCCGCGCGACGATCTGCGCTCGACCGCGTGGACCCTGACGCGCGGCCTGTCGAAGGCAGTCCAGCTGGAGATCGCGACCGAGCTGGCCACGCGCGCCGAGCGCCAGGGCCTGCGCATCGCCGCCCTCGATCGCATCGTCGAGCTCCAGGGCAAGCAGGCCATCCCGACCCTCGAGGCCTTCGTGCGGGATCCGGACGACAAGGTCCGGGTCGCGGCGATCGCCAGCCTCGGACGCCTCGGTGACAAGGCCGGCCTCGAAGCCCTGGCCGCCAACCTCGATGACCCCTCCGAGCGCGTGCGGGTCGCGGTGGCCGGCGTGATCGTCAAGCTCTGAGAGGCACGAGCCGAGCGCCGGTGTCGCGGTCGAGCGCCGCGACCCGCGCCGCCCGCGCGAGCGACGCGACGATCGCAACTATCGATCGTCCGGTGCTGTCG
>JAEUKJ010000763.1 GCA_016792665.1 Deltaproteobacteria bacterium
CGCCTCGATCGCGGGACCAGCGGGGCCATCGTGGTGGCGCGCACGTCGAAGGCTGCCGAGCGGCTCGCGTCGGCGTTCCGCGACCGCGGGCCCGACAAGACCTACCTCGCCCTGGTGCAAGTCGCGGGGTCACCGCCGCCCGACCTCGGGCGTCTCGAACACCACGTGGTGGCCAGGGACGACCACGGCACCCGCGTCGTGCCGGCCGGCACCTTGGGCGCCAAGCACGCGGCCTTGACGTTCGAGGTCCGCGCCCGATCGGCGACGGCGTGCCTCGTCGAGGTGCACTTGGAGACCGGCCGGAAGCACCAGATCCGCGTGCAGCTCGCGGCCGCGGGTTGGCCGCTGCTCGGCGACCGCCGCTACGCCCCGTCCGAGGTTGCCTCTCGCTTCCATCGGCCAGCGCTGCATGCGTGGCGGATCGCCCTCACGCATCCGGTGCGCGGCGATCGGTGCGTCTTCGAGGCGCCGATTCCCTCGGATTTCAGAGGGGTCATGGCGGCGCTCGGGCTCGAACTGAAACCCGCGCCGAGAAACGGTGTCTGAAAAGTGGGTGTCGAGACGCCCGCGAGACTATCTTTTGACAGCTGCGGGCGGGGGCGCGGACGCGTCGGACGTCCATCAACGACAGCACGCGATCCCGCGGGCTGCAGTGAGGAGGAAAAACGATGAGGACGCAGGCTGAACTTCACGCGTTGACTCGCGAGGTCCTGGGCGCGGACTACGTCGAGCTCCAGGTTGCCCGCTACACCCTGACCGAGGACCTCGCCTCCGGGCGGGCCTCGATCGCCACGCAGCTGACTCTCACCGGATCCAGCGCGGCCCGTGCCATCGAAGGCGAGGGCGTGGGTCTGGTCGACGCGCTCTTCAAAGGGATTCAGCGCGCGCTGGTGGCCGACTATCCTTCGATCGCCAACCTGTTCTTCGACGACTTCCATGTGGCCGGCGACTTCCGCGGCGCGAAGAAGGACGGCGCCCGCACCGACGTGCCCGGCACGGTGAGGCTCGGGGTCGAGAATGCTTCGGGCCGCTCGTTCAGCTTCGAGCACACCTCGCCCTCGGTCTCGGCGTCGTCGGTCCAGGCCGTGCTGCGCGCGGTCGAGCACTTCGTCAATGCCGAGCTCGCGGTGCTCAAGGTGTACTCGTGGATCGAGGATGCGCGCCGCCGCAGCCGCCCCGACCTCGCCGACAAATACACCCAGCGCCTGGCCGATCTCGTGCAGAACGCGTCGTCCAGCGAGACGATCGAGCGGACCAAGAAAGCGCTGGGCTGAAGCCTCACGCCCTCGCGATCCCTCGAGGGCGCGGCGCGTCACCGAGTGGAATTGCGAGTGTTGCAGAGACGTGCCTCAGGGCCCGCCGGGTCGCCTTGCCATGGCCCGGCGTGCGTGGGAATCTCCCCCGTCCCAGCGGGAGACCACGCCATGCCCTCGACGACTGCACATCCGGCCCTGACCACGCTGCTCGACAACATCGAACGCGCCGCCAAGGACGGGGATGATCCCCTGGTCGTGTTCGACCTCGACGGCACCCTCTACGACAACACGCACCGCACCCTGCGGATCCTGCTCGAGTTCGCGCACACCCACGCGTCGCGCTATCGCAGCCTCTACGACACGCTGCGCGGCACATCGACCCGGCAGCTCGCCTATCGCGTCGGTGACACCCTGGCCGGGCTCGGCTTCCACGACCCCGAGCTCCAGGCCGCCGTGACCGAGTTCTGGAAGGCGCGCTTCTTCACGGACGACTACTGTCTCTACGACCTCCCGTTGGCGGGTGGCGTCGAGCTCGCGCAGCTCGTGCACGCGCGCGGTGGGGTGCCCTGCTATCTCACGGGTCGCGACGCCCCGAACATGCTGCTCGGCACCCTCCGCACCCTCCAGCGCGACGGCTTCCCGGTCGGGCGCGCCGACACGCGCCTCATCCTCAAGCCCCAGTTCGAGATGAACGACGACCTCTTCAAGGAAGGGGTCATCCACCACCTCCGGAAGACCGGGCGCGTCGTCGGCTCCTTCGACAATGAGCCGGGGCTCTGCAACCTCTTCAAGTCGAGCTTCCCCGAGGCGGTCGTCGGCTGGCTCGATACCAGCCACGCGCCCGGCGCACCGGCGCTGCGCGACGATGTGCTCCGGCTCGAGGACTTCACTGATCTTCTGGGGGCAGCATGATGGGATCACTCGACCGCTTTCGTGGCCTCCTTCGTACACGTGCCGGTACGCTGGCGACGATTGGGCTCGCCCTGATGCCGATGCTCTTGATGTTCGACTTGTCTGCGCTCGCTGCTAACGGCGGACCGAGTTCGTCGAGCATCGTGGACAAGCTCCTGGTCCAATTGGCAGGCGTCGCGGCGATGGTTTTGGTCATCGTCGTGGTCGTCATGCGCCTTCCGAAGATCGATGTCGGGCACCCGGCTGGCTTCAGGCGCAGGCGTGCGATGAACTGGCTGCCAATCGGACTCGCATACGCCTTCCTCTACATGGCAAGGTACAACCTCAACACGCTGAACAAGATGGGTTTCATCGAGCCCACGGACTTCAGCATCATCAATACCGCGTTCGCGATCACCTACGGCATTTCGTTCGTCATCAACGGCCCGCTCACCGACCGATTCGGCGGAAAAGCGACGATGATGTTGGGCGTCCTCGGCGCGGGAACCATCAACCTTGTCTTGGGTCTCATGGTGCCTGAAATCGCCGTGGGGACCTCGGGCAAGGGCTCGCCGCTCCCCTCAGAGACCATCACACTCTTCACCGTGATGACCGCCATCAACGCCTACTTCCAAAGCTTCGG
>JAEUKJ010000183.1 GCA_016792665.1 Deltaproteobacteria bacterium
GGTCCCAGATGTAGAGGTGGTCGCGTCCAGAGCCGAGTGCCGTTCGCAGGAGGTCCTCGATGGCGCTCCGCATGGGGCGCGGGCTGCGCGCGGTGCGGGCGGCGAGGAAGCGCTTCTGGACGACGTGCAGGCGGGCGGTGAGGAAGGCCGGACCGAGACCCCAGGCCACGAAGTCGTCGACCTCGCCGACCAGGGACTCGAGCTCGCGCCCATCCTCAGAGGCGATGGCGATGACAGCGACGCGCTCGCCAAAGCGCGCCTTCAGGCGCTCGATGTCGGCGCGCATGGTGGTCGCGGACCTGTGCGCGAGCAGGGCGGCGATGCGCTCGTCCTCCTCGACCGGCGGCACGCCGTCCGCGGTCGGCACGGCGCACAGGAGATCGAAACGGCCTGGCCCCAGGGCTCTCGCGAGCTGGAGTCGAAGCGCCTGGTCGTCTCCGACGATGATGACGAGCATAGCCTCTCAGCGCGCGTTCGAAGCACGAAGTGCTCGACGGGGCGCCCCACGGAACGAGGATGGAAAGCGTCGCAGTGGGCGCCTCGGGGCTACCGAACAGGAGCACGAGGCGTCGCTTCCCCCAACGACGACAGAAGCGTACAACCTCACCATGCGCCGCGCCAAGATCGTCTGTACGCTGGGACCCTCGACCTCGACCGAAGCCGCCATCGACGCGCTCGTCGCCGCAGGGATGGATTGCGCTCGCCTCAACTTCTCTCATGGGACGCACGAGGCGCATGCGCGCGCGGCAGGCATGGTGAGGGCCGCGTCGGCCCGCGCTGGGCGGCCTCTCGCCATCCTCGCGGACCTGTGCGGACCCAAGATCCGCGTGGGCCGCTTCCCGAACGGACCGATCGAGCTGGTCGAGGGCGCGGCGTTCGTGCTGCACATGAACGACCGGCCGGGCGATGTCGGGGGCGTCGGCGTGAGCTACCTCCTGCTCGCCAGCGACGTGCACCCCGGGGACGCGCTGCTGCTCGACGACGGACTGATCGAGCTCACGGTCGAGCGGGTCGTCCCGCACGCCGATGGGGACCAAATCCACACGGTCGTGAAGGTCGGCGGCACGCTGTCGGACAAGAAGGGCATCAACGTGCCGGGGCGCGCTTTGTCGGCGCCGGCGCTCACCGAGAAGGACCGGCAGGACCTGGCCTTCGCGGTGGACGAGCTCGGGGTCGACTTCGTCGCGCTGTCCTTCGTGCGGACGGCCCAGGACGTCGAGGACGCGAAGCGACTCGCGAAGGGCACGCCGGTCATCGCGAAGATCGAGAAGCCGGACGCCATCGCCAACCTCGCGGCCATCCTCGACGCGGCGGACGGGGCGATGGTCGCGCGCGGGGATCTCGGGGTCGAGGCCGGTGCCGAGAAGGTGCCGCTCCTCCAGAAGCGCATCATCAAAGAGGTCAACGAGCGGCGAAAGCTCGTCATCACCGCGACCCAGATGCTGGACTCGATGATCCGCAACCCCAGCCCGACCCGGGCGGAAGCGGCGGACGTGGCGAACGCGGTCCTCGACGGGACCGACGCGTTGATGCTCTCGGGAGAGACCGCGTCCGGCAAGCACCCGACGCTGGCCGTGCAGATGATGGACAAGATCATCCGCGAGGTGGAGAGCGACACGCAGTCACGGCATCAGAGCGTGCGCGACATCACCGGGATCGGCACGGGTGAGGAGTGGGCCTTCGCCGATGCGGCCGCCCGCGCTGCGGCCATCATGGCGCAGGCGCTGCCGCTCTCGGCCATCGTGGTCTTCACGCGCGACGGTCGCACGGCGAACCTCATCGCGGAGTACCGGCCGCGAGCGCCGATCATCGCGCTCACGCCCGAGCGGCGCATCGCCAACCGACTGGCGCTGGAGTGGGGTGTGGCGCCGCGCCTCGAGGTCCCGCCGGAGCACCTGCACGAGGCCATCCGCGTCGCGACCGGGACGCTCTTGCGCGAGCGCCTCTGCAAGGTCGGCGACGAGATCGCTCTGGTGCTGGGTTGGCCCGTCGCTTCGGGCACCAACACCATCAAGCTCCATCGCATCTGACCGGGTCCGCGTGGGCGACCTGGCTTGGCCAAGGCCCCCTTCGACGTCAGCGACCTCAGCGCCCCGCCACCCGCGCCCGGATCGCCTCGATGAGGCCGGGCATCGCCTTCTCTTGCACGGCGGCCTGGATCATCTTCGGGATCGGGATCTTCGGGATGATGTGCACGCGGTAGAGCGCGTACGCCCGCTGCGGGTTCCCGTCGAAGGGCACCAGCGTCCAGCTGCCCTCGTTGACGTGGTAGTCGCCCTCTTCGAGCACCCACTGCCGCACGTAGCTGACCCCGGGCTCCACGATGTGCTTGGCCTTGCTCGTCGCCGTCAGGTTCTTCAGCGGGAACGGCATGTCGATCGTCATGCGCGTCCGGATGTCCGTCCCGACGCGCGACAGTTCCTCGCTCCGCTTCACGCGCGGCATGAACTCCTGGTAGCGCGTCGACTGGTCGATGTGCTTCCAGACCGCCTCGGGCGAGGCCTCGATGACCGCCTGCACCACCAGGCGAGGCTGCGGCGATCCGGCCACCGGCTCGGTCGACACCAGCACCTCGCCCCGATTCAGCCTGGCCTTCGTTGCGGCATCGATCGCCGCCATCGTCTGTGTCATGGTGTGCCCCGTTGCTCGCGCGCGCCAACGCTCCAGGGCGCGCCAAGAGGACCGCTACCCTATGCATTCCCCGGCCGAACACAAGCTGCTTCCTTCCCTCCGTGGCCTGTGCGCGGCCTCGGTCCTGAGCCTCGTCGCCTCGCTCGCAGCCTGCGGCGACACGGCCGACGCGACCACGGACACGTCAGACACGGCTGCCGCGGACGCCGTCGACACGAACGACACGAGCGACACGCTGTCACCAGACTCCGCCTCGCCAGACACCGCCGCACCGGACACCACCGACACCGCTCCGGACACGACCGAGCCCGCGGACACCCGCACCGAGACCGACGTCGTCCTCGATGCCCCGCTCGGCGGCGCACGCCCCGCCACGGTCGTCGTCCCCGAGTCCTACCAGCCCGGCACCCCGACGCCGCTGGTCATCCTGCTGCACGGCTACTCGGCGACCGGCGCCATCCAGGATCTCTACCTCGACTTCTCGCCCCGCGCCGCGGCCAGCGGCTTCATCGCCATCGTCCCCGAAGGCACCACCAACCCATCCGGCCTCCAGTTCTGGAACGCCTCGCCGGGCTGGTGCTGCGACTTCCTCCGCTCCGGGGTCGACGACCAGGGCTACCTCCTCTCGCTCATCGACGAAGCCTCGCGCCGCTTCACCATCGACCCCAAGCGCGTCTACCTGGTCGGTCACTCCAACGGCGGCTTCATGGCCCACACCATGGCCTGCAACCACGCCGATCGCATCGCCGCCATCGTGTCGATCGCCGGCTCCCTGCCGCTCGACGCCGCCGACTGCGCCCCCTCCGAGCCGGTCTCCGTCCTCCAGGTGCACGGCACCTTCGACGCCGTCATCGCCTACAACGGGGTCCTCGGGCAGTTCCCCTCGGCCGAGACCGTCGTCTCCCGCTGGGCCAGCCACGACGGCTGCGAGGCCCTCCCCCAGAGCGACCCCACCATGGACTACGACGGCGCCGTCTTCGGGGCGGAGACCCACCCGCTCCCCTACCCCGGCTGCACCCACAGCGCGGTCGCCCTCTGGCGCATGGACGGCTCCGCCCATATCCCTGGCTTCACGCCGGCCTTCATCCCGGCCGCCCTCGACTGGCTCCTCGCCCACCCGAAGGCGCCGTAGCCGGCCTCAGGGTCTCGAGAACCCGCCGGCTGCTAGAGGAACATGCCACCCGAGGCCTCGATGCGCTGCCCGTTCACCCAGCGCGCGCCCTCGGACAAGAGCGCCGCAGTGATGCCGCCGATGTCGTCCGGCAGCCCCACGCGCCCGAGCGCCGTCTGGCTCGCGATGTGCGCGTTGACGTGCGGGTTGTCGCGCACCGTGCCACCGCCGAAGTCGGTCTCGATGGCGCCCGGGGCCAGCGTGTTGACCGCGATGCCGCGCGCGCCGAGCTCCTTCGCGAGGTAGCGCGTGAAGACCTCGATGCCCCCCTTCATCATCGCGTACGCCGCGTACCCCGGCAGCGAGAAGCGCGTGAGCCCGGTCGACACGTTCAGGATGCGCCCCCCGTCCGCGATGAGCGGCAAGAGCCCCTGGGTCAGGAAGAAGGGCCCCTCGAGGTGGACCTTCATGAGCATCTCGAACTGGGCCGGGGTCGTGTCGGCGATCGGCGCGTAGTTGCCGACCCCGGCGTTGTTCACCAGCGCGTAGAGCCGCTCGGCCCCGAAGGTCTCGCCGAGCGCCGCCCGCACCGTCTCCACGAATGCCGCGAACGTCTCGGGCCGCGCCGTGTCGAGCTGCAGCGCCACCGCGCGCCGCCCCTTGCCCTCGATCGCCTGGACGACCGCGGCCGCCTCGGCGCTCGCGCTGCGGTAGGTGATGATGACGTCCGTCCCGGCTTCGGCCAGGGCCAGCGCCATGTCCTTGCCGAGGCCTCGGCTGCCGCCGGTGATGAGGGCGATACGTCGGTCGTTCGAAGGGGTCGTCATGGTCGGTGCTCCTGCCAGGGTCTCTGGCCCATCCGCGAGCATCGTGCCCGCGCCCGACACTCATAGGTCCGCGCCCCCGCCCGCGGTAGCCGTTGTGTTGCGACACACTGTCCAGTAAAACTGGACAATCACACCATGGACCTCGAAGCCCTCCGCCTCACCCTCGCCCTGGCCGACCTCGGCAGCATCACCGCCGCCGCGGCCCGGCTCGGCCTCTCCAAGTCCCGCGCCTCGCAGCGCCTCCAGGCCCTCGAGCAGGAGCTCGGCGTCCACCTCTTCACGCGCACCACGCGCGCCGTGCGCCCGACGCCCGACGGCGAGCACCTCATCCAGCGCGCCCGCCCCCTGCTGGCCGAGGCCGACGAGCTCGCCGCGCTCTTCCAGGGGCCGCGCCACCTGAAGGGCAAGATCCGCGTCGACCTCCCGACCGCCTTCGCGCGCACCGCCGTCATCCCGAAGCTGCCCGAGCTCCTCGCGCTGCACCCCCAGCTCGAGCTCGAGCTGAGCACCTCGGACCGCCGCGTCGACCTCCTCCGCGAGGGCGTCGACTGCGTCCTCCGCATCGGCCCCCTTCACGAGTCCTCGCTCACCGCCATCCGCCTCGGCATCCTGACGATGGCCAACTGCGTGAGCCCGGCCTACGCCCTGCGCTATGGCCTACCGCGCGACCTCGGCGATCTGGCGCAGCACTGGATTGTCCACTATTCCCCAACACTGACCAAAGAAGAGCCTGCTTTCGAACACTTGGAAGGCGACTTCATCAGCCAGCTCCCCATGCGCAGCCTGCTGACGGTCAACAGCATCGATGCCTATCGCGCCGCCTGCTACGCGGGCCTCGGCATCATCCAGGTCCCGCGTTACGGCGCGGCCGAGGACCTCGCCGCCGGCCGCCTCATCGAGGTCCTGCCCGCCCACCCCGCGGCCCCCATGCCCATCTCGATCGTGCATCCCCATGGACGCCAGGTCCCGCGCCGGGTCCGCGTCTTCATGACCTGGCTCGCGACCCTGGTCGAGCCCCTCGTGAGCTGAGGCCGCCACGCGCCCTCACGGGTCTCTCGGGTACTTGGGATCGGCCCGAATCCCTGACCCAGAATCCCGATCGACCCTCACAAACGCGAACGGCCAGGCCTCCACAGAAGCCCGGCCGCTCGACGTCAGCGCGGAACGCTCAAGGCGCGCAGGTGTAGTCTACCGTGTGGGCCCCGAGGCCGGTCGCCGTGTCCTGGGCCAGCACCGTCCACTCGCCGGCGGCGGCCGCGGTCCAGTCGATGTTGCCCTTGTTCACGGACGGCTTGCGGACCAGCGTGTGGTTCGCCGTCGCCGTGACCGTGCCCGCGACGTCCCAGCCGACCGCGGGCGCCGTGCCGGTCGTGCCGATGGCATCGAAGGGCAGCGCCGCCCCCTTCTTCGCCAGGCCCACCGCGTCGTTGCCATTGAAGTTAACGGGGTTGGTCGAGAAGCGATTGCCTGCCGGGCAGGCCGCCAGGATGGTCGCGTTCGAGCTCGAGTGGCAGAGCACGATGACCTTGCCGTTCTCCAGCGAACCCGACAGCGCGGTCGTCGCGGTGCGCGAGGTCCAGGTCGTGTTCGCCCCGCCGTTCTGGATGCTCCAGATCTCGTACTGCGAGAGATCGACCGTCGCGCCCGTGAAGTTCGCGATCTCCAGCGCCTTGTTGTTCGACGCACCCTCGATGTACTCCGAGAAGAAGATCTCGGTGGCGCAGCCCGCGACCGGGCAGGTCCCGCAGTCCGCCGCGCAGGTCGTGCAGGTCTCGCCGTCGCCGCAGGTCCCGTCGCCGCAGCCCGTGCACACCGGGTTTGCCACGCCTGGAGTGCCGAGCCCCGCCTCGAAGCTGCCCGTCGCGCTGCACCAGCTCGCCGCCGTGTCGTTTGCGGCCGCCGTCGTCTTGCTGGCCGAGAGGCTCCACGCCACGCCGCTGGTCAGCGTCTCGGTCCAGTGCACGCGGTCGATGATCTCGGTGCCGTCGCGCAACACGATGGCGTCGCCCGCCGGGTCGAGGGAGAAGCCCGCGAAGACCAGGTCCACATAGCTCGCGGCCGCGCTGCCGAGCACGAAGATCTCGCCCGGCGCCACCACGAACGAGGTCCCGGCCGAGATCACGTGGAAGTCGATGTCGTCGTCCAGGAGCTCGACGCCCGACAGCTCGAGCGGCACGGACGCCAGGTTGACGACCTCGAACCACTCGGGGCCGGTGGTCGGGTCGGCCATGACCTCGGTGATGACCAGGTCGCCTTCCAGCGGACGGCAGTGACCGCAGTCGGCCAGGCACGACTCGCAGTCCTCGGTCGCGTCACAGGTCGTGTCCCCGCAGGTCGGCCCCGGGTTCATGTTGGGCGCGTTCGGCGTGGCGAGCCCGAGCGCCTGGAAGGGCCCGGTCACGTCCGGCAGCCGCCCCCACGACGGGCCCGTGCCGAGGTCCGCGGCGACGAAGCCCACCGTGTCCTGCTGGTCGCCGAGGTCATCGTAGAGCCACACGATCTCCGTCTGTCCGACCGCCACGCCGAGACCCTCGGCGTCGACCGCCAGGAAGCCCTGGGCGGCCAGCGTCGTGCCGACCGGGAAGGTCAGCGAGCCGGCCGTCGTGACGAGACTCCAGCCGCCGAGATCGGTGGGCGCCGCCAGCGCCGTGGCGATCTCGATGAAGCCCGTGTTGCCCGTGCCCGGAACGACCTCGTTGATGAACACGGTCGGCGGCGCGATGGCGCGGCAGGTCGCCGCGACGACGTGGCTGCCGAGGCCGGTGTAGGTCCCCGCGGCCAGGACGTTCCAGGTCGCGACGTTGGTCGTCCACACGTCGGTGCTGTCGACCACCGTCGGCTTGCGGCTCAGCGTGTGGTCCTTGGTCGCCGAGGCCGTGCCCGCGACCGCCCAGCCGTCCCCGCTGAGGGTGGCGTCCCCGATGACGTCGATGGTCACGCCGTTGTGGCGCAGCGCGATGGCGTCGTTGCCGTTGAAGGTCGTCACCCCCGAGCTGGTCTTCCAGCACGCCGCCGCCGGCAGCGCGTCGCCCTGACCGTTGCAGATGGTGAAGACCGCGCCGTGCGCCAGCTTCTGCGAGGGCAGGACGAGCTTGGTCACGACGCCCGTGCCGAAGTCGCCGCCGTCGACGCGCTTCCAGACCTCGTACTCGGAGAGCTCGACCTCACGCCCGGTGAAGTTGGCGATCTCGATGGCCTTGTTGTTGCCGGCCGAGGGCTCGACGTACTCGCTGATGAAGAGGTCGGCGCCGCAGCTCTCGGGGCAGGCGCAGTCGGCCGCGCACCCGAGGCAGTCCTCGTTGGCGTCGCAGGTGTTGTCCCCGCAGAACGAGGCGGGCGTGGTGTCCGGGGCCACGTCGCTCGCGGTGTCGGCGACGGTGTCCTCGACCGCGGTGTCGGCCACGTCGCTGACGTCGCTCGAATCGGGCGCATCGTCGACGTCGGTCGCGTCCGCGACGTCGCTGCCGTCCGGCTGGGCCGTGTCGCTCGTGTCGTCGGCGTCGGCGACGTCCTCGACATCCGCCGCGTCCGTGTTGGTGTCCGCGGTATCGTTCGTATCGACCGTGTCCACGGTGTCCGTCGTGTCGCTCGTATCGACCGTGTCGGTCGTGTCGGGCGTCACCGAGGTATCGGTCGTATCGAAGATGACTTCGGTATCGGCCGTGTCCCGCGTGTCGGTGGTCGTGCCGCCGTCGTCACCGCAGGCCACGAGCCCGAGCCCGACCGTACACCCCAAGACCCAAGCTTTTCGCCACTTCGAGAGCTTTCGCATGTCCCCACCTCCGCGTCCTGTAAACGCCGCGGAGACGATGCCCAAAGTTCCCGGTCGACGGCAAGCACCGACTGCTTCCGTCAGGCGATCGTCACCGCCGCGTTGCAGGCGCGTCCGGGGCCAATCGCCCGGATCGGAACGCGACTCGTGCGCCGCGCGCATGGTCAGTTACGGCGTCGCGGGTGCATCCGCCGGGCGCCCGGCGCGGTTGTGGACGCGCACCGTCGAGCGTACCATGCGCCATGCCCCGCCTGCCGCTGCTCGCATCCGTCCTGATGGTGTTCCTCGGCGGCGCTTCGCGCGCCCACGAACCCGAGCCGCCGAAGAACGCGGTCTTCCTCGACCTCGGCCTGCACGTCATCGGCGCGGGCTACCAACGGACGGTCTCGAAGCGGCTCGCGCTGTCCGCGAGCACCGGACTCTACGATGCGTGGACCGCGACCGACGAGGTCGGCGATGTGCGCGGGGCCTACCTGCGCCTGCGCCCCTACGTGTTCCTCGTCGGCGAGGCGCCGCGCGGCCTCTGGCTCTCGCCGCTCGTGCAGGGCGCCCTGGTCTCGGCCAGGACGCCGAGCGGCGAGAAGTCCGGAACCGCCGGCGCGGTGGGTCTCGCCGTCGGCTACGCCTTCCTGTTCGGCGACCTCGTGCACCTCTCGCTCGGCGGCGGCGCCCAGTACCACGCCGCCAAGACCTTCGACGGCTTCCACTGGCACGTCGACGGCACGCTCGGCCTCGCGTTCTGAGACGCGCTCCGTCCTCAGGGCGTGGCGTTCGGAGCTTTCGGCGGAGGCTGCCGCTCGAGCTGGCGGAGCGACTCGGCCAGCTCGGCCACGAGCGCCTCGCGCACCCCTTGCGCGTACACACGATCGAGCTGCTTCTGGTGGAGCTCTCCGCGCCACATCTTGAGCTTCACGTCGCCGCCCATCTTGTAGCTGAACGGCACCGCCCCCAGGAGCCGCGGCCTGGTCGCGCCGAGCGCGAAGACCATGGCGTCGCCCGTGTAGCTGCCCGCCTTGTAGCTCTTCTGATCCGCCGCCAGGGCGGGCACCTCGACCTTGCCGGGCCGCACCACGATGACGTAGCGGACCGTCTGGAGCCACGAGAACGCATGCCCGATGCTCAGCGTGATGCGGCTCTCGATGGCGCCCTCGGGGTAGCTCGCGTTGGGCGGAAGCCGCCCCGTCTCGACGAGACTCGTCGTCAGGACCAGCCAGTCGGCGAGCCCGAAGCGCACCACCGGCTCAGGGTCGAGGAAGCGCCCCGGGCTGTCGAGCTGGGGCTGGTCGATGACCCAGGTATCGCAGCCGGCCTCGCGATGCGCGCCGACCAACAGATCGCAGATCGCCATCGGCCCAGGATCCGAAAGCGCCCCGAAGTCGCTGATCGGCGGCGCCTGTCGCGCCATCGTGGCGATCGCCTCGACCTGCTTCAAGACCGCCCGCGCCGACTCGCGACGCTCGGCGACGAAGTCGTCCAACGACGGACCGCACGCAGCGGACAGCGCCGCGCACACCAGCACCAGCCCCACGGCTCGAGTCGTGCGCGAGGTCCCGCACGCCGCAAACTCCGTGTGCGTGCTCACGGCTTGCCGACCGCCACGCCGAAGGTCTCGGCGTCGTACCCGTAGATGTCCGGATGGAACCAGATGGCCCCGTCATCGTCGACCGAGGCCGTGTAGTACTCCAAGAAGACCGGCACCTCTTGAGTGAGCTTGAAGGTCCAGGTCTTGGTCGTCATGGTCGCGAGGAAGCGGATGCGCTCGGGGTCGAAGGTCTCGCCCGCCTTCACCTTGTCGGCGCGCACCAGCTCGGCCCCGAGCTCGACCGCGTTGTGCACGCGCACGCACCCATGCGACAGCGCGCGCACGGGCAGGTTGAACGCCGCGCGTCCGGGCGTGTCGTGGAGGTAGACGCTCTCGTCGTTGGGGAAGAGGATCTTGATGCGCCCGAGCGCGTTCCCCGGCCCCGAGGCCTGGATGTAGTAGTTGCCGCCGTTGGTCCCCGGCACCACGCGAAAGCCCTTCTTCTCGAGGTAGGTCGGGTCCTTGGCGATCTCCGGCTCGAGCTCGTCGCGCGCGATGCGGGCCGGCACGTTCCACTCGGGGTTCACGATGACGACCGCGATCGTGTCGTGGAGGATCGGCGTCGCGTTCCGCCAGTGGCGGCGATCCATGGACTTGTTGAAGTAGCTCTTGTCGCTGCCGACCACGGTCCGCTGCTTCTGGATGAGCTGGCCGTCGCGGAAGTAGCGCAGGATCTGCCCGGCGAGGTTGACCTGCACCGACTCCTGCTCGCCGTTCCACGCCGAGAAGCGCCAGCGTCGCGCATTCAGCATCAGCGTCTTGAGCCGCGTCTCACACGGCACGTTCAAGCTGGCGACGAGGTCCTTGTCATAGAGCGGCTTGTCCTTCAGCTGGCGCACGCGCCGATACTCGAGGATCGCGGTCTCGAGCTCCGGCGTCCACGTCCCGCTCGGCGCGGCCGCATAGAACCCCTCGCGCGCGAGCCTCTCCTCGAGGGCCTGGACCGCGTCGGCACTGCGCGCAGCCTTCTCGGTGGCCGGCACCTCGAGGGGCTTCCAGCCCCCTGCCTGACACAGGCCGGCATAGCGCCGCCCCGCCGCGACCAGCGCCGCATACTGTGGATGCTTCGGGAGCAGGGTCGCGAGATGCACGTCGAGGCGCCCTGCCTCCGCCGCCGCGAGGGCTGCCTGCAGGGCCTCGAGCGACGCCGGGGTCGGGGCCTTGCCGCGCCACAGCGTGTCCGGCGACAGGTAGATCCCGAGCTCCTTGTCGGCCAGCACCGCCTCCTGGCGAGGCACCGGCGCGGCCTGAGCCATCCACTGCGCGAGCCCCTCGAGCAGCGCCACCTCGGCGGCGACCCGCGCCTCGACCTCGAGGCTGCCTTTCGGCGCGAGCCCAGGGACCTTCTCCGCCAGCAGCTTCGCGGCGGCATCGAGCCGGTCGAGGCCCACGCCCGCGGCCGCCTCCCAAGCGGCCCGGACGGCATCGCTCGGCACCTCGGGGGCAGGCGCCGGCGCGGCCGTGGCAAGCGTGGTCACCGCCGTCGGCACGTCGAGATCGAGGCCGTTCAAACGCGCCTCGGCCAGCACCGACTTCAGGGCTTCACCGGCCGGCGAGAGCCCCGCCGGCCCGACGAAGTGGAAGCGGTCGCCATAGGCCGCCGCCAACGCAGGGACCTGCGATTGCCGGACCTTGTCGGCCAGCAGCGCCTTGGCCCTGGGCTCGGCGTCGCCGCCCTCGCGGATGCGCCCGAGCAGGGCATCGAGGAGGCGACCGATGCCCGCGTTCACGAGCGCGTCGCCACGGGAAGCCAACCCGCGCCCGAGCCGCGGGGCGTCCGGGCTCTCGGACGGGGCGCCTGCTGCATGGGACTCGTCGGCGCGTGCGGGCCCGATGGCCCCGACCGAGGACACTACACCCACGAGCAATGCGGCCTGGAATCGACGCACGGTTCTCGACATGAGCGCGAGGTACCAGCGCCCGGGCCGCGACGCAAGAACGACCACCGTTGCCGCGCGCGACCGGGAATTCGCCATGGGCGTCCACGCGTCAGAGGCCCGGCCAAAGCCTTCACCTGCACCGACCGGCGGCGCGATGCCTGCGCGATCTTGCCAGTCGATCCCCAACACTCTAGGGTCCTCGCGATGTCGATCTCCACCCGCTCTGCCTCGGCCCTCCTGCCGGCGTTGCTCGCCCTCGCGGCCGCAGCCAGCCTCGCCCTCCCGGCTCGCGCCGACGGCCCCAGCGACTCCGAGCCGCGCAACTGGCCGACCATCACGCGCCTCGTGGCCGACCGCTACGAGCTGGCCGGGCAGGTCTTCACGCTGCGCGTCTATGCCAAGAAGAGCGACTACTTCAACTGCGGCTACTCCGGCACCGAGGGTCGGTTGATGGCCTTCACCCTGGCCGGCGGCCCCTTCGAGACCGTCACCGGCTACATGCCGGCCGAGCTCGGCAAGGTGCTCGAGCGCGTGCTGGCCGCGGCCCCCCCCGAGGCCCCGCCGCAGATCACCGTGCAGGTCACTTTCGATCCGCAGCGCCTCTCCGAGGTCTGCATCGACCAGGTCGAGATCCTCAAGTGGTCGCGCGGCTGGCAGTACCCGCCCGACACCCTCGCCCCCGATCGCCCCGACCCGGCCCGGCTGCCCACGGCCGAGAAGCTCCAGGCGATCGCCCAGCCGCAACTTTGGAAGGACCTCACGAACGTCGAGACCGCGCCCGTCGGCCAGCAGATCCAGATCGCGGGCGGCGCCCGCCTGGCCAACGCGATGCACTGCGCCTTCCGCGGAGCCTGGCGCACCCATTGGGCCCTCCAGCTCCACGATGGCCGCGGTCGCACGGTGCACGCCTACGTCCCGAAGTCGGACAAGGCGCGCGCCCTGGTCGACCACCTGGCCCTGGTGCGCGATGCGCCGCTGACCGTCCAGGCGCGGGTCGTGAAGGTCGCCATGTCGACCTACTGCACGCCTCAGCTCGAGGTCGTCAGCTGGACCCTGCTCGACACCAACTGACGGTGCCTGCGCCGGGCGCGACCGTCGCGCGCTCGACCCGACTGTAAGATCGCCGTGAGATGCGAATCGATGCGCTCGCGCGTCGATGCGCTACGTTCACTTGTACGCCCCCCGACCCTGGAGTCCCGATGCGCCTCGCCCTCTCGTCCGTCCTCGCCCCGCTCACCGTCTGCGCCTGCGCGTCCGCCCACGCCGCGCCCGACCCGGCCACGCCGACCTGCGCCTTTCCCGAGGTCGCGCTGAGAAGCCAGCCCGGCAAGAAGGTCGGAGGCTGGGTCGAGCTCGCCAAGCGCCTCACCCCCGAGACCAAGGTCGCCACCGAGGCCGAGGCCATCGCCGAGGTCTGCAAGGACCGCGAGGGGTGCACCGACAAGACGATCGGCCTCTGCGACTCGGAGTACAAGACCACGTGTTATGTGCGCGGGTCGGGCAAGACCGGGGCCTGGTACGCTTTCGAAGAGGTCTTCGACCAGGCTGACAATGGCCTCGATCTGAAGGTCGCCCTGTCGTCCGACCGCCGCTTCGCGCACCTCGCCCTGTCGCAGGAGATCCTCGGCCGCATCGAGGACGCGATGTGCGAGACCGACGCCGAGGGCAACACGGACTGCATCAGCGCGACGGGCAGCTACGGCTGGGACCACGCCGACCTGATCATCGACCTCGAGCGCATGACCCTGACCTGGGACGCCTACGTCTCGGACTACGACGAGTGGGCTTCGGGCGTAGAGCGCTGCAAGCACCGGCACGCCATCACGTTCGAAGGGACGACGTTCGTCCGCACGAGCTGCGTCGGCAAGCCCGAGCGCTTCGAAGAGAAGGACCTCGGCGCCTGCACCGTGGCGCTCCGCGAGACGACCCAGAAGGCCGAGGCCGAAGCCCGTCGCGCGGCCGAGAGTGCGGCTGCGAACGCCGACGCCAAGCGCACCCAGGCGCTCGTCGACGAGGGCCGCAAGCTCACCAAGGCCAAGGACTACGCCGGTGCCGTGCAGGCCTTCGACCGCGCCCTGGCCATCTCGTCGCTGTTCGCGACGGCACTGTCGGGTCGCGGCTACGCGCGCCTCCAGCGGGCCAAGGGCGATGACCTCGCGCTGGCCCGCGCCGACTTCGAAGAGGCCCTCGCCTCCGAGCCCCGCGACAAGAAGTTCCGCGGCGCCGTCTTCTTCAACCTCGGCCTCGTCTGCGAGAAGCAGAAGAAGGCCGCCGAAGCCAAGGAGTTCTTCGAGAAGTCGCACGCCCAGAACCCGACCGACGCGACCCGGAAGAAGCTCGGCCTCTGAACGAACGCGCCCCTCGGGCCGCACGCGGACGCGACCGGGAAGACGCTCGGCCTCTGAGCAAACGCGCCCCTCGAGCCGCACGCGACGGTCTCGAGGGGCATCGCGTCCTGGCTCAGTAGTAGGCCACCACCCAGACGAGGCAGCTGCCCGACGCCGTGGCGAGACCGCTCGGGTCGGTCGCGATGACGTTCACGTACCAGTAGTCGCCGATGCGCACCTGGTCCGGGAAGCTCACCTGCGCGGTCCCGTCCGAGAACCGCGGCTCGACGTTCAGCGTGCTGCCGGCAATGGTCGAGCCGGTCGGGAACGGCCCGTAGTCGGGGCCCAGGCTGAACGTCAGGGCGTCGCCATCCGGATCGGTGAAGGCCTGGTTCAGGTTGTACGTGAACGGCGTCTGCTTCGTGCCAAAGACGCTGCCGTAGTTGCACGTGGGCGCCCGGTTGGGGATCGTGACCTGGACGTAGATGTAGAGGTCGACGTACTCGATGCCGTCGCTGACCTGGACGTAGACGGTGTAGGTGTTGGGCCCGTCGCCTTCCATCGGCGAGAACGTCATCACGAGGTCCGCGTTGCTCGCGAAGCCGGCCCCGAAGGACGTGTTGATGACGCGGAGGTCGCCATCGGGATCGGTGCTGTAGCTCGCGAGGTCGACGGTCTCGGTCTGGCCCTCGGCGATGACCAACGAGAGCTCGCTCGTGCTGACGACGGGGGCCTGGTTGCCCTGGGCGATGTCGATCGTGAAGCTCGCGCCAGCCGACGCACCCGACGGGTCGGTGGCGATCACGGTGACGACTAGCTGCCCCATGTCGTCGGCGGTCGGCGTGCCGGTGAAGGTCCCCGTGCCCGGGTCGAACGTGAGCCAGGCGGGCAACCCGCCACCACCCACCGACGCCGACAGGGTCAAGGCATCGCCATCGGGGTCGATGAACGCGTCGCCAGGCAGGGTGAACTCGAGGTACTGGTCCACAATCGTGCTCTGGGCGATGGGCGCGTTGACGACCACGGGCGGGTGGTTCTCGGGCGCGCCCGAGCACGCCGTCGCGACCGCCTCGCCCGCCTCGTTGACGAGCATGTTGCACAAGACCGGGAGGGTGCAGGCCGGGGCGCCGACGGACTCATCGCATCCCTGGAGGTAGGTCGTCGTGACGACCTCGTCGGCGTTGAGGGCATGGGCGCCACAGGACGGCGCCGTGCCGGTGAGCAGCGGGCCGGCGAAGTGGATGGCGGGGTAGGTGACGCTCGGGCCGACCAGGACGCCGGGGGTCGTTGCGCTGAAGGTCGGGGTGGTGGCGGTGGTGGCGGTCGCGTCGTAGCGAATCTCGCAGTCGCTGAAGCCTGCCGCCGCGAGGTCTTCGAGGTTCACGGCGAGGTTCCAGTACATCTTCTGGCACGACCCGGCGCCCTCGCCGCAGGCGAGCTGCTCGGTGCCGCGATAGACGCCGTAGGCGACCTGCGCGCCCCCGGTGCAGGTCGCGGTGTTGTTGCCGGTCGGCCCGGCCGGGTCGAGATCACAGGTCACGCCGTTGGCGCAGACGATCGCGACCGGGCTCATGCGCAGGACGGTCGACGCCGCGCCCGGACCCGCCGTGCATGCGAGCGCGCTGTTGCCGGTGAGGAAGCGGCCGTCGCCATCGGCGTCCGTGGCACCGCTGCGCCCGCTGTGGGCGAGGAGCTCGATGGGCGCGCCGGGGTCGCCGGAGTAGCACGTGTCGGCCTTGGCCGAGCAGAACACGTCCTCGAAGTTCACGCCGATATCGAAGAAGCCCTGGCGCGCGTCGCGCATGATGACCAGGTCGAACGAGACCTGGACGTCCTCGTTCTCCTTGCACTCGAAGGAGAGCGAGCAGCCGGCCGGCCACGGGCACGGGTTGCGGTAGTCGCCGAGGTCGGCGCCGCCCGGGCCATAGAGGCCGTCCACCCACAGGTCGACGCGGTTCAGCGCGACCTTGCCGTCGGCCGCGTCCGCCTCGGTGGCGTCGCACGGGCCGACGTAGCTGATGTCGCCGCCGGACGCATTGCCGAAGGTGCTCGAGCAGACCGTGGTGGTGTCGGTCGGGAGGGTCGCGGACGTGCCGCGCGTCCAGACGGTCTCCTCGAGATCGTTCAGCACGCGCAGGTCGTAGCAGGCGACGCTGACGCCGGTCAGGCTCAACGGCGCCACGCCGATCGCGATGCGCTTGCCGGGCGCCTCCTGGGTCTCGAGGCAGGCGCCGCCGAGCGCGCCTGAAGAGAGGGTCACGACGACGAGCGCAGCGCGCCCACGAAAGGATCGGGAAGCCATCCGCATCACCTTCACCGGCCGAAGCCGGACGTTCTCGAGGCACGGGCCGGGCCCGACCTCTCGGTCTTTTCTGCTCACCGCAAGCGCAGAGACGGACTCGAGAAGTCGCACTTGCTGACCGGCCGGTCAAGACCGTTCGAGGCCTTGTACCATCTGCACCGCGGAGGGCCTTCGCGGCGGTCGGAAAGGCGTTGCCAGCCCGGACGGCCTCAGCTACCTTCCGCGCGCCTCTCCATAGGGGTGGGCTGTTGCGGCGACTAGCCGCACGCGAATCGCACCAAGCCTGGCAGGGCCAGGCCGCCGGCGAGTGGAATCCAAGGAACGCCTCCTGGCCAGCACAGGCCCGATGGCTTCACGCGTGAAGGAAGAGGACCATGACCACCGAGCTCTCTCCCGGCCTCGCCGGCGTCCCCTGCGCGGCCTCGAAGATCGCCGACATCAACGG
This sequence comes from Deltaproteobacteria bacterium, assembly GCA_016792665.1. Taxonomy (GTDB): domain Bacteria; phylum Myxococcota_A; class UBA9042; order PHBI01; family PHBI01; genus WYBB01. The sequence continues at coordinate 16,878 of JAEUKJ010000183.1, forward strand.
CAACGAAGGCAAGCTCTACTACCGCGGCTACCTCATCGAGGACCTCGCGGCGCACACCACTTTCGAGGAGACCAGCTACCTCCTCCTCCACGGTGAGCTCCCGACCAAGGCCCAGCTCGCGGCGTTCGACGCGAAGCTCCGCTCGCATCGCCGCCTGAAGTACAAGATCGTCGATCTCCTGAAGACCCTCCCCGAGACGGGGCACCCGATGGACGCGATCCAGGCGGGCGTCGCGGCGATGGGGATGTTCTACCCGGCCAGCGACGTGATGGACAAGAAGGTCCAGGAAGAGAGCGTCATCCGCCTCATCGCCAAGCTGCCGACCCTGGTCGCCGCGTTCCACCGCGTGCGCCACGGGGACGAGGCCATCCAGCCGCGCGACGACCTCGGGCATGCCGCCAACTTCCTCTACATGCTGACCGGCGCCGAGCCGGACGCCGTGTCGGCCAAGACCCTCGACGTCTGTCTCGTGCTCCACGCCGAGCACTCGATGAACGCGTCGACCTTCGCGGCGCGCGTCGTCGGCTCGACCATGGCCGACCCCTTCACGGTCGTCTCGTCGGCCATCGGCGCGCTCTCGGGCCCGCTGCACGGCGGCGCCAACGAAGAGGTCCTGGTCATGCTCGACGAGATCGGGTCGCTGGCCAAGACCGACGCGTACATCGACGGCAAGGTCGAGCGCAAAGAGAAGATCATGGGCCTCGGGCACCGGGTCTACAAGGCCAAGGACCCGCGCGCGACCATCATGCAGCACCTCGCGGTCGAGCTCTTCGAGACGCTCGGCATCGACACGCGCTACGAGATCGCCAAGCGCATCGAGACCATCACGTTCGAGAAGCTCGCCCCGAAGGGCATCTATCCGAACGTCGACTTCTACTCGGGCATCCTCTACTCGAAGCTCCAGATCCAGCCGGACCTCTTCACGCCGATCTTCGCCATCGCGCGCGTGTCGGGGTGGCTCGCCCACTGGCTCGAGCAGCTCGAGAACAACCGCATCTACCGCCCGGATCAGGTCTATGTCGGCTACGCGCCGCGCGAGTTCACCCCGATGGGTGGACGCTCCTGAGTAGAGCGCGGCTGCGCTCACGCACTTCGAAGGCCTGCCACGTTTGTGGTGGGCCTTTCTGCTTTCGGCGCGGACCAATACGGAAAGGCGAGTCCCTTGCGGGGCTCGCCTCTCGGTCGAGAAAAAGTGGAGGCGCGGGGATTCGAACCCCGGTCCGAAACTGCTCCGCGCGGACGTCTACGTGCGTAGTTTCCGTGATTTATTTAGGCTTCGTCGACTCCCACGGGCAGGATGCGACGGGCCGGTTCCCTTTATCTCGCCTTGTCGTCGGGACTCCGACTCAGCACAGCTCACATTGGATGATGATCGTTCCGGCGCCGTGAGCAAGCCCCGTACCGACCACCTCACAGTTTCTTAGGCTGCGAGGGCAAACGCGTTGTCGTTGGCGTTTGTAATTCCCCACCAGTTTATCCGGGTAGATGGGTTCCCGGGCACGCAATCCGAACGGTGACAACCCCGTCGAAAGCCATTCGCCCCCTCTTCACTTGTCAACGCCCGCAACCTCGACCAGGCAACGAGCGCGCTGCCCCCGCGCTGGTCACCCAGCCCGGAAGCCCAGGCAGTGTAGTCCCCTTCGCGTCGCATGCAAGCACCGAGTGCTCGTGCTACCACGCGCGCATGTGCTTCTCGTCCCGCGTCCGAGCCCTCGTCGCCGCGCTCGCCCTGGCTGGCACGCTCGGCCTCGCGCCCTCGGCCCGCGCCACACCGACCGACAGCGACACCCCGCGTGGCCGCTGGCAGGGCACCTCGTGGGGTTTCGAGGTGCGCGGCGGCATGGGCCTCCGCCTGGCCGACGACACCGTCTGGCCGGCGCCGGTCCTCGGCCTGGGCTTTCGCGTCTCGACTCTCCTGACCCTGGTCGATGCCGAGGTCTTCGCGCAGACCCAGGCCTTCTCGCGCACCGTGGCGGCCGGCGACTTCGACCTCCGCCGGACCAGCCTCGGCCTCGAGCTCCGCCTCCACCCGCTCTTCATCCGCAACCTCCAGGGTGACTTCGGCTCGCGCGCCCTGGCCGGGATCCACATCGCGGTCCACGGCGCGGCCGAGGTCCTCTCGGTCCGCGGCACCTCGCCAGCCGCCGCGAGCGTCGACCGCACCGACCTCTCCCTGGCGATCGGCGTCGGGCTCGGCATCGACCTCCCGCTGACCGACCCCGAGGCAGGCCCGAGCTCGCTCTGGCTCGGCCTCGGCTGGCGCTTTCGCGTGGTCGGCTTCCCGCACGCGCCACGCGGCCTGGGCGACATGGACGAGCAGACCTTTGTCCTGTCCCTCGGCCTCCGCTTCCACGACGTCTCGGGCGTGCCGCTGCCGAAGCCCCCCGAGCTCGATGACCGCGATCGCTAGCCGAGACGATCTCGGCCGCAGCGCCACTCCGTGCGACCGAGCGCGGGCCCGGCTTGCAAGCTCCCGCCAACCCCGATAGAAACGCCGCCCTGGGCTCGTGTGCACACCGGCCCGAACGGAGACTCGAATGCGACGCCTGCTCGCCCTCTGCGCGACCCTGCCCCTCCTCATGACGACCGCCCACGCGGCCGATCCCAAGAAGCCCAGCGGCCCTCCCGTGGTCGTCAGCCAGCGCGTCGTCGAGATCGCCGGGGCCATCAGCTTCGACCTCATGAAGAAGGCCCAGAAGGACGTCCTCGACCTGGCTTCCCAGGGGGACGAGCCCATCTGGTTCCGCATCAACTCGCCCGGCGGGTCGGTCGACGCAGGCCTCATCCTCATCGACACGATGAAGGCCGTGAAGGCCCCCATCTACTGCGTGGTCGAGAGCTCGGCCTACTCGATGGCCGCCATCATCCTGACCTTCTGCGACAAGCGCTACGGCATGCCGCACGCGACCTTCATGCTGCACGAGGCCAGCTACGGCACCGCCGGCGAGGACCCGCAGAACCGGTCGAAGCTCGACTTCCTGACGCGCTACCTCGACCGCATGCACGAGGAGATCGCCAAGAACATCAAGATGGACGTCAAGAAGTACCGCGCCCGCATCCGCGACGCGTGGTGGCTGCTCGCGGACGAGGCGAAGTCGGTCGGCCTCATCGAGGACGTCATCACCAACATCGTCTACCAGGAGGTCCCCATCGAGCGGACCGAGGAGAAGACGACCATCTCGACCACCGACGATCGCGACACGCGCGACCAGCCGAAGATCCCGAAGCGCAAAGACTGACGGGCTGTCGCAACATCGAGCGAGGCGGTAATCTTGAGTGTGGCCGGCGAGAAGAACATCGAGGTCAAGGTCGGCCTGCTGGTGGCGATCTGCCTCGGACTCCTCGTCACGTTCATCATCGTGCTCGGCGGGGTCGGCTCGGCCACCGGCGCGACCCTCTTCCTCGACGTCGACACCTCCGCGACCCTCAAGACCGGGGCGCCGGTCAAGATCGCCGGGGTCGCGGCCGGCAAGGTCGCAGCCGTCGACTATCGCGGGGGCGAGGTCGACCCGAAGGTCGGTCGGCCCGTCTTCGTGCGCGTCACGCTGACGGTCGACGCTGACAAGATCCCCACGTTGAAGCGGGCCTCGCGCTTCTACATCACGAACCAGGGGGTGCTCGGCGAGAAGTACGTCGAGATCGACCCGGTCTCGGTGGAGGGCCCGTCGCTCGCCCCCAACGACGTGGTCCTCGGCGAGCCGCCGATGCGGCTCGAGGTCATGGCGGCCAACGCGAGCCGCGTGCTCTCGACCCTCTCGGACGTGCTGCGCCGGAACGAGAAGGCCCTGGACGACCTCATCGTGAATGCGGCCGACGCGATGGCCACGGTCAAGCGCGCGGTCGACCGCGTCGACACCCTGGTCGCGACCGTCGGCCCGAAGGTCGACACGGTCCTCACCAAGGCGTCCTCGGTCGAGGACGAGGTGCTCGTGGCCCTGCGCGGGGTCAACGCCGTCATCGGCGACGGCTCGGAGATGCGCGGGCTCGTGAGGAACGCCTCGGGCCTGGCCGCCGACGTGCGCGTCTCCATCCCGCCCCTGGTCGCCAAGACCCGCGACGCCATCGCGCGCTTCACGTCGGTGGGCGACAAGGCCGACGCGCTGCTGGCCGACGTGGGCCGCGAGCTCGGGCAGACGGCCGAGGCCGTGCGCGCCGTGCTGTCGGACGCCAAGACCCTGACCCAGCGCCTGAAGGACGGCCAGGGCACCATCGGGGCGCTACTCTCGGACCGCGAGACCTACGACGATCTCCGTGAGATGATGAAAGACCTGAAGCGGCACCCGTGGAAGTTCATCTGGAAGGAATGACCTGAGCCTTCCCCCACCCGCCTGACCGGAGGGACCATGTCGGCAACCGTAGAGCCCCTCGACCTCGGACCTCAGACGACGGCGCTGGTCACCGGTGCGGCGAGCGGGATCGGGAAGGCCACGGCCCTGGCACTCGCCAAGCGCGGCGTGCGCCTCGTCCTCTGCGACCGGGACGCGGCCAGGCTCGACGCGCTCGCGGCGGAGATCGGCCCGCAGGTCTTTTTGCACGCGGCCGTCGACGTCTCCGATCGCGCGGCCATGAAGGCCTTCGCCGACCGTGTTCACGCGCTCGTCCCGGCCCTCGGGCTGCTCGTCAACAACGCCGGGGTCGGTGCCCATGGCGGTCTCCTCGAGACCCCGCTGGAGGACTGGGACTGGGTCCTCGGGGTCAACCTCATGGGGGTCATCCACGGCTGCCACTTCTTCGCCCCGAAGATGGCCGCCGCGCGCCGCGGCCATATCGTCAACGTGTCCTCGACGTACGGCTTCATCGCGGGCGGCGACGTCGCGCCCTACACGACCAGCAAGTTCGCCGTCTTCGGGTTGAGCGAGTCGCTGCGTGCCGAGCTCGCCCCGCACGGCGTCGGCGTCTCGACCATCTGCCCCGGCATGATCGCGACCAACATCATCAAGACCTCGCGCTTCCGCGCGGGCGACCCTACCGAGGGCGAGTCCCGCCGCGCCAATGCCCAGCGCATGTTCGCCGGCCGCAACTACCCGCCCGAGAAGGTCGCCGACGCGATCCTCGCCGCCGTCGCCAAGAACAAGGCCGTCGTACCGGTGGCCCCCGAGGCCTGGTCCCTCTACTTCCTGCAGCGCCTCGCGCCGGGCCTCGCCGCGAAGGCCCTGCGCTCGTTCGGGGATCGCGCGACCGCATCGCCGAAGGCCCCGCTGCCCGACGGTCGCCATGGCCGCGGCTGATCCAGCCACGGGTCGGCCTGCCTCTGGCGCGGCTGGGCCAGACCAGACCCTGGCCGAGCGTTGGAGCCGCATCGGCTTCGACCCGGCTTCGCTCGTGCCCTCACTGAAGGGCACGCTCCTCGACCCCCCCGTCGACCACCTCGTCGACCTCGTCACCGTGCCGGCCGCCGACACCCTCGACGCCGCCTCCCCGCACGCCGCCGCGCTCGTGACCGGGGCCCGTGCCGACCTCGACCCGGCCGCCATCGTGCTCGGGCCGACGCTCGGCGAGGGCGGCATGGGCGTCGTCCACCTCGCCCAGCAGCCGTCGCTCCGCCGCGAGGTCGCCGTGAAGCGCCTCCGCCCCGAGCGCACCACGCCCGCCGCCGTCACCGCGCTGCTGCGCGAAGCCTGGGTCACCGGCACCCTCGAGCACCCGAGCATCGTGCCGGTCCACCTCCTCCTGCCCGACCGCGACGGCTCGCCGCAGGTCGTGATGAAGCGCATCGAGGGCGTCACGTGGGAGACCCTGCTCACGATGCCGACCCTGGCCGACGAGTTCGCCGGGCGCACCCTGGGCGGCGACCACGTCTCGGGCAAGGACCGCCTGCTCTTCCACCTGCGCATCCTGGCCGACGTGTGCCAGGCCATCTCGTTCGCCCACTCGCGCGGCATCCTGCACCTCGACCTCAAGCCCGAGAACGTCATGGTCGGGCGCTTCGGCGAGGTCTACGTCGTCGACTGGGGCATCGCCGCGGGCCTCCCCGAGCGCGGCCCGCACTGGCTCCCGTCGACGACTTCGATCCAGTCGGTGCGCGGCACGCCATCGTGGATCGCGCCCGAGCTCGCCGCCGCCGACGGCCCGAGCCTCGGCCCCGCGACCGACGTCTACCTCCTGGGCGGCCTCCTCCACTACGTCCTCACCGGTGAGGCCCGCCACCCCGGCGACGACGTGAAGGCCCTCCTCGAGGCCGCATGGCGGTCCGAGCCCTGGCGCTACGACGCCACGGTCCCGAGCGAGCTCGCGGAGCTCGCCAACCGAGCCACCGCGCGCCTCCCCGCCGATCGCCCCGCCAGCGCCGACGCCTTCCGCGCCGGCATCGAGCGGCACCTCGCCCACCGCGACTCCATCGAGCTCGGCGAGCGCGCCATCGTCCGCACGCAGCGCCTCCTGGACCTCGTCGGCGCGCCGGGGCGCGGCCCCAACGAAGGCACCCAGGCGGGCCAGTCGCTACGCCAGACCTTCCTCGAGTGCCGCTTCGCGTTCCAGCGCGCGCTGGAGGTCTGGCCCGAGAACTCCGCCGCGCGCGACGGCCTGCACGCACTCTTGCGCGGCATGGCCGACTACGCGCTGCGAAACCAGCAGCTCGAGCGCGCCACCGAGTGCATCTCCGAGCTCTCGCCCCGCGACCCCGAGCTCGAGCGGCGCCTGAACGCGTTGGGGGCCGAGCTGCTCGGGCAGTACCAGCGGCTCAAGTACCTCGAGCGCGACGCCGACGTCGACGCCTTCCACCAGCAGCGAAGCCTCCTGGCGCTCGGCGCCGGCACGCTGTTCATCGTGTGGAACGTGCTCATCGGCTGGGCCAATCGCTCGGGCCTCCTCGTCTTCGACCTGGGCGACCTCCTCTGGCTGAACGCGCTCACGCTGCTCCTCTTCGGCGCGACCGCCTTCGTCGTCCGCGACTCGCTGCTCACGACCGCCACCAACCGCCGCCTGGTCGTCCTCTTCGGCTCGGGCTTCGTGGCCGTGAAGCTGTTCTGGCTCGCGGCCTGGGTCCACGCCCGCGCGCACCCCGCGACCGCCATGAGCGCGCTCGAGGTCGTGTCGCTGACCAACTGGGTCTACCTCTACTTCGTCCTCGCCCTGACCTTCACGATGGACACGCGCGCCGCCTGGGTCGCCCTGCCCTCGGCCGCGGTCGCGGTGCTGGCCCCGTTCGAGAGCACCCTGGCCTTCGAGCTCCTCGGCCTCGAGGGCTTCCTCATCGGGATCTGGCTCGCCATCATCTGGCGCCGCCCGCGCAAGCGTCGCCAGCCCGCGGGCCCGACCGATCCATCACCGATCTGACACGGCCTCCAAGCAGCGTGCAAAGGGCAGGTCAAAGCGGCTAACTCCCTCTCCAGGGGGCGATGACGCAACCCGCACCAGGCCTGGCAATGCCAGGTGCTGGCGGACACATCGCGCGGCCGCTTGGATCGAGCGTCCCCATCCCCGGAAACGGAGGCGCGGCGGAGCCGACCGACCCCGCCCGCCCCCGTTTCCTTTTTGGGCTCTCGCGTCCTGCGGACCCGACCTATCGACTTCGATCATAGAAAGCACGAAACTTTCATCGATTGTCGAGATGGTTGCAGGTGCCCAGTCTTGTCGACGACACTCACGTCCGAGGAGACACGACATGGACCAGGGCCCGACCCACGAGCTTCGCTTCCGCCGCGCCAACGAGCGTGGCTTCGCCGACCACGGCTGGCTCCGCTCGTTCCACACCTTCAGCTTCGCCGACTACTACGACCCCAAGCACATGGGCTTCCGCGCGCTCCGCGTCATCAACGAGGACCGCGTCGCCCCGAGCGCAGGCTTCCCGACGCACCCGCACCGCGACATGGAGATCGTCTCCTACGTGCTGGGCGGCGGCCTCGAGCACAAGGACTCGATGGGCAACGGCTCGGTCATCCGGCCCGGCGACGTCCAGCGCATGAGCGCCGGCACCGGCGTCTTCCACAGCGAGTTCAACGCCTCCGATCGCGAGCCGGTCCACTTCCTCCAGATCTGGCTCGTGCCCGGTGAGCGCGGGATCCGCCCGGGCTACGAGCAGCGCGCCTTCGCGCCGGCCGACCGCCGCGGACGCCTCCTGCGCGTCGCCTCCCCCGACGGGGCCGACGGCAGCGTCACGGTCCACCAGGACGCCGTGCTCTACGCCGGCCTCTTCGACCAGGGCGAGTCCGCGACCCAGGCGCTCGCCTCCGATCGCTACGGGTGGCTGCACGTCGCCCGCGGCACGGTGAAGGTCGACGGGCACGAGCTCCACGCTGGCGACGCGCTGACCCTCTCGCCGCGCGGAACCGCGCCCCAGGCCGCGCCGCACGAGCTGCGCATCGAAGGCGTGCGCGATGCCGAGGTCCTCTTCTTCGACCTCGCCTGAGCCGCCGACCGGAGCCTCGACATGCTCGACACGTTCACGCTCGATCAGCTCCGCATCTTCGTCGCGGTGGCCGATGAAGGCAGCTTCTCGGCCGCCGCGCGCCGCGTCCAGCGCGTGCAGTCGGCCGTCTCGCACGCCATGGCCAACCTGGAGAACGAGCTCGGCCTGGTCCTCTGGGATCGCTCGACGCGCGTGCCGACGCTGACCGCCGAGGGGGTCGCCATCCTGCAGAGCGTGCGCCGGGTGCTGGCCTCGGTCGACCAGCTCCGCAACGCGGCGCGCGGCCTCTCGGGCGGGCTCGAGGCCACGCTGAAGCTCTGCGTCGACCAGCTCTTCCCGATCCAGGGGCTCGTCTCCGTCTGCAAGGAATTCGCGACCGCCTTCCCCGACGTCGCCCTCGAGGTGCGGACCGAGACCCTGGCTGCCGTCGTCGACGCCGTCCGCGCCGGGCGCGCCCACCTCGGCGTCGCCATCACCCACGTCGACACGAGCGGGCTCACGACCCACCACATGACCTCGGTGCGCCTCCAGGCCTACGTGGGCAAGGACCACCCGCTGGCGGCCGTGCGCGGCAAGGTCCCCACGGACACGCTGCGCGAGCACGTGCAGATCGTCCTGTCCGAGCGCGGCGACGAGCGCTCTCCCGACCAGGGCGTCCTGTCGACCCGCACCTGGCGCGTGGCCGACCTCGCGACCAAGGCCGAGCTCATCCGCGCCGGCCTCGGTTGGGGCAACCTGCCCGTCCACCTGGTGCGCGACGACCCATCGCCGGCGCCGCTCATCGCGATTCGCCCCGAGTCCTGGGACGAGCGCGGCTTGTCCGTGCCGATGGCCGTGGTTCACCGTCCGGAGTTGCCGCTGGGCCCGGCGACCCGATGGCTGCTGAGCCACCTCACCGAGGCCTGCCAGCGCGAGGTGCGTGGCGCCCCACCTGCCGACGCCGCGCTGGCGCCCCAGGACCCGCCGATCGATGCGCCTGTCGACACGCCGATCGACTTCCGGCGACCACGCGCCGCGAGCCGTGGCCAGGCTGCGTCGACGAAGAAGGCTCGCCGGGAGTGAGCCTGTGCCCAGCGCGCGGGCGTGCTTGCCGCCCCTGCCCGCTTGAGCCAAGCTCCCGGCATGCGAGTCCATCATCTGCAGTGCGGCGCGATGCATCCCGTCGGCTTCGGCAAGCGCCACATGGTCTGCCACTGCCTCCTCATCGAGACGCCGAGCTCGGGCCTCGTGCTGGTCGACTCCGGCTTCGGGCGCGTCGACTTCGAGGACCCGACGCGGCGCCTGCCCAAGGCCTTCTCGCGCATGGTCCGCCCGGATCGCGATCCGGGGCAGGCCGCCATCGCGCGCGTCGAGGCGCTCGGGTTCTCGGCCCGCGACGTGCGCCACATCGTGCTCACGCACCTGGACCTCGATCACGCGGGCGGCCTCGTCGACTTCCCAGACGCCCGAGTGCACGTGCACGCGCTGGAGCACGAGATCGCCATGCAGCGCACTCACGGCAAGGTCAGCGGCCTCGCCAAGCATCGCTACGTGCCGGCCATGTGGGCCCACGACCCGACGTTCTCGACCTACAGCGACGCGGGCTCGAGCCTCTTCGGCTTCGAGGCCGTGCGCGACCTCCACGGCCTCCCGCCCGAGATCCTGCTCATCCCGCTGCACGGCCACTCGCGTGGGCACTCCGCGGTCGCCGTCCAGTCCGACGCCGGCTGGCTCGTCCACGCCGGCGATGCCTACTTCGACCAGGGCGAGGTCCACAGCCCCAAGCGCAAGTGCCCGGCGCTCTTGCGCGCCTTCCAGTCGATCGTCGAGTTCGACCGCAAAGCGCGCCTCGGCAACCAGACCCGCCTGCGCGAGCTCGCCCAGGCGCACCCCGAGGTCGCGATCTTCTCGGCCCACGACCCGCGCGAGCTCCCGGCCGGCTGAACGACGGGCGCGGCAAGCCTCGAGCCTACGACCTCGAACCTACGACCGCGGCTGAAGGACGGGCGCGCACGCCTCGAAGCTACGACCTCGGCCCGTCGCCGACCGCGGCCAGGTAGCGATCGCGCAAGGTCGTGAGCTCGGCTTTCAGGGCCTCGCGCTCGCGCTTCAGCGCCTCGACCCGGTCGCTCTCGCGGAGCAGCGCGCGGAGCCCTCCGCGCGAGAGGCGATGGAGGCGCGCCTCGGTGACCCAGCGCAGCGCGATGAGCGCGGTCGGTGGCAGGGTCGCCCCGTAGAGGAGGCCCAGCACCGGGCCGACCAGCCCGGACACGACCACGGTCTGCCCGATCCAGGCGCCGAGGAAGACGACCGCGCCGACCAGGATCTTGGTGAGCGCCATGCGGTCCTTGCGCAGCGGCACGACCGCCAGGATGAGGCGCAGGACGAGGTAAGGGGCGATCGAGCCGGCGAGCCCCCAGAGCGCCACGGGGAAACCCAGCGCGAGGAAGCGACGCTCGGCGGCGAAGCGCTTCTGGGCCTCGGTCCGGTGCTGCAGCGCGGCCGTCTCGCCGCCCATGCCGAGGGCCTGCCGTTCCTCGAGGAAGCGCTGCAGGCGACGCCGCAGCTCGGCGGTCTTCTCGGGCTCGACCTCCTGGATCCAGCGATAGGCATCGACCACACGACGCACGAGGGCCGTGCGCTCCGACGGGCTCTGCCCGCTCTGGTCGAGGCCGGCCTCGCGCCGGATATCGACGACGATCGAGGTCACCTGCGCGATGATGCGCTCGTCCTCGACCTGGTCGACGTGCACCGCAAGGTCCTTCAGCGCGTACTCGATGCGGTCGGTGAGCTCGCGCGCGGCGGCACGCGGGTCGGCCTCGAAGCGCTGGCGCAGGTCCGCGACCGGGATGGGCGGGCCGAAGGCCACGTGGACGTCGCTTCGAAAGGCCTGTCGTACCAAGTAGTTGAGGGCCACGGGGACGACCCCGACGCCGAGCGTCCAGCCCGCGGCGGCCTCTGCGTCGAGCGCGATGCGCGCGGCCCCGGTGCGCAGGCGATGCACCTTCAGGTTGTCGTGGGTCTTGCCCTCGGGAAAGATCGAGATGACCCCGCCGGCGCCCAGCACCGCGCGCGCCGCGGCGAAGGCCTTGTCGTTGGCAGCCGCGGTGGCGGCAGGGTCCTTCGGGGCCGCGGGGTCTTTCGACTTGTCCTCGGGGCGCGCGATGGGGATGGCGCCGACCTTCCTCAAGAGGGTCCCGAAGATCGGCACCTTGAAGAGGCCGTCGCGGGCACAGAAGGTCACCTGGCGGCTCTCGAGGATACCGAGCAACAAGGGATCGATGATCGAGTTCGGGTGGGTCGAGGCGAGCACGGTCGGCCGCGGGCCCCCAGCCCGGGTGGCCGCGCCCAGGTTCTCGCGGCCGGTGACCTCGACCGTCCGATAGAACACTTTGAGGGCGCCGCGGATGACCGAGCGCAGCGTCCGATAGAGCCCCGATCCACCGCTCTCGCGCACGCCCCACGACATGGGATCGATGTCTGCCATGGCGGCATCTTCGTCGCAGTCCCTCGCCCACACAAGGCGCGGCCCGGCGATGGTTCATGACGCGGTGACGCGCCGCGTAACGGGGGCGGACGTCATCCGGTCGCGGGGTCGCGCTGGATGAAGCCTCGTCCAACAATGCGGGCGCACGACCGGGGTCGCTACGGCCTTGCAGCGCCGCGCCGGACGCGGTGGACCCCCGGTCGGAGTGGCACGGGCCTTGCGAAGCCAGGTCTCGCACGGGCCACCTACCCTGCCCGTCGGAGTCCCCATGCGCACGCACGCACTCGCCCTCGTCCTGCTCGGCCTCGGCACCGCCTCGGGCTGTGCGAACCAGGCCTTCTCGCCAACCGCAGGCTTCCTTCCGACCGAGGAGCCGCGCCCCCTGCCCGAAGGTCGCCGGACCCTGGGCGGCGGCCTCGGCCTCGGCGACATCGGCCTCGACGCGGCCGAGCTGGTCGGCGGTCAGATCCGCTATCGCGAGGGCCTGAGCGACATGCTGGAGCTCCAGGCCGAGGGCGCGGTGGCGGTCATCACCGAGGCGTCGCGAGCCGACACCTTCCCCGCCATCATCTCGGCGCGCGTCGGCCTGAAGGGGCGCCTCGTGCCCGGCTTCGACCACGTCGGCTGGACCGCCGGTCTCGGTGTCGGCGGCTCGGCCGGCGGCCTCTTCGCAGCGTCCGATCTCGGCCTGCAGGTCGGCTGGGTCAACCGCTACGTGACCCCGTGGTTCCAGGTCTCGGGCGTGGTCAGCGTGCCGGTCACGTCGGAGGACGTCGACCTCGCGCGGCCCGAGGACGACGCGCCCAACGTGGATCACCCGGTCACGACCTTCGGGGTGCGCCTCGCGGTCGGGATCACGACCCACATCGGCGACTCCGACGCGGAGCTGCACCTGGCCCTGGGCAACCTCCGCCTCTGGGATGTCCACGGCGAGGACGAGAGCGTCGTGGCGCTGACCGTCGGCTTCGACGTGCCGTTCTGACAGGGCCGTTTTGGGCGATAGTCATCACCGGGCGAGGCAAGCCTCGACCCGACGACCTCGATCAGGACCCGGCGACGATCGTGTTCCGACCCGCTTCCTTGGCGCGGTAGAGAGCCTTGTCGGCGCGCTCGAGGAGGGTGGCGGGCGTGTCGCCGAGCACCATGTCGACGACGCCGATGGACAGGGTCGCGGCGACCTTCACGCCGTTGGCCGGTGCGGCGATGGCGGCGGCGGCGCGGGCCAGGAGGCGCTTGGCCTCGGCCGCGGTCGTGTCGCGCAAGAGCACGCAGAACTCGTCGCCACCATACCGCGCGACGACGTCGTAGCGGCGCATGAAGGTGCGCGAGAGGTGGTCGGCGATGTGGCGCAGCAGGGTGTCGCCGGCGATGTGCCCGTGGGTGTCGTTGACGGCCTTGAAGTGGTCGACGTCGATGACCGCGAGTGCCACGGGCTGCGCGGTCACCTGGCAGAGCTCGAGGAGTTCGTCCAGGACAGCGTCGAGGGTGCGGCGATTGGGGAGGCGCGTGAGCGGATCGGTGGCCCCGTCGCGGCGCGCCTCCTCGAGCTGGGAGGTGAGCTCGCGCACCTTCTCGGCGAGCAGCTCGGTGACCTCGAGCTCGCTCTTCTGGCGCTGCGCCACGAGGGTCTCGAGCTCGCTCGCGACGCTCATGACCTCGCGGCGGAGGTCGACCGGGGACGCGCGCTCGACGGCCGTGCGCAGGCGGTCGATGGCGCCCTTGGTCGAGCCGTCCGCGACGCCCGAGATCTGCTTCAAGCGCGTGGCCGCCCGCATGAACGACCGCACCGTCTCGCGCAGGCCGGAGACGGTCTCGGCGACGTGCGCGCCCTCGCGCTTGCGGTGCTCAGATACAAACCGCAACATCCCCGGAAAGTCGCGCTCGGTCGTGCCCTTGGGAGCTGCCTCGCGGGCGGACTCGTCCTCGCCCTCGCTCTCGACCAGCTCGGGCCCGGGCGGTCGACTGCGCACCAGCACATGCCGCGCCCAGCCCTCGAAGCGCCGCGCGATCGCCTCGGGGGTGGTGCCGTCCAGCGGAAAGGCGCTGCGTCCGATCGCCCGCAGGAGGCCCGCGACCGCGTCCAGCGCGACCTCGGACAGGTCGCCTACGCCGCGCTCGTCGGGCTCACGCGTCGATCCCTCGCGGTTCGTCACCGCCCGGTTCGCCTCGGTTCGCTTCGACCAGAATGCCATGCCCCACCGCCCACCGGGTTCGCCGCACGAGGCCGGGCGCCGCCGAGCCTCGCGGCCGACAGCGACGACACGCCAACGCACGAAGCGGACATCGTGAGGAA
>JAEUKJ010000200.1 GCA_016792665.1 Deltaproteobacteria bacterium
TCACGCGCCTGGACACCGCCCCGGCAACGCTCCCGCCGGGTCACAGGGTCAGGCGCGGTGCAAGCGCGCGCCGGACGACCGCGCGGCGCTCAGAGAAACGCGCAACCGACGACGACCGAGAGACCGAGCTGTGTGAGGTTCCAGGCGCGCGCGTCGAGGCCCAGATAAAGGCCGCGCTGCTCACCGAAGCGCGCCCCGACCGCTACCATGCCGAGGAGATTCGTCCCGGTCGACCAGCGCGCCGGAATGAAACCCGTATCGCTCCCCGTGAAGGCATCTTGCAGGGACATGCCTGCACCGAGGGCGACATGCGGAGTCACGAGGTGGCTCGAGCCCATCGGCAGGTAACGACCTTCGGCCCATAGCGTCCCAAAGCGGCCCTGGATGCGCGAGTCCGGCAGCGCGACGGCGCCTCCGAAGAGGACCTCCCACTGATCGAAGCGCACGCCGAGGAGGCCGCCGAAGGCATTGCCCGTCTCGTCCGCGGCGTCATACGCGATGAGGGTGCCACCGCCGACCTCGACCAAGACCTGGAGGTGCGTCGGCTCGACCTCGGGGATCACCACGACCACCCCATCGCTCGGCCCTGCCGCGTCGCCCGACCCTGCCGCATCGCCAGCCCCTGGCACCTCCGGCTGCGGCCCTTCGGCCCAAGCCCGCGGCGCCCAGAGCGCGAGCGCACCCACGAGCCCAATCACCGAGGCCTTCATCGCGAACCTCCCACGTCCGCCAGGCGCGGCTCGGGCTCGGCGGCCTCACGCTCGGCGGCCTCACGATAGATGCGCGCGAGTTCGGCATACCCCGCGGCGCTGCGCTCGAGGTGGGCCACCTCGTCGGGACGCAGGGCGCGCACCACCTTGGCCGGGGCTCCGACCGCGAGCATGCCGGGCGGGATACGGGTCCCCGGCGTGACCAGCGCACCGGCCCCGACCATCGCGCCCTCCCCGACCTCGGCGCCGTCCATGACGGTCGCCCCCATCCCGATGAGGGCCCCGCGTCGCACGATGCACCCGTGCAGGGTCACGCGGTGCCCGACCGTGACGTCGTCTTCGATGAGGGTCGCGTGCCGGCCGGTCGTAACGTGCACGATGGTGTGGTCTTGCAGGTTCACGCGCGCGCCGATGCGGATGTGGAAGACGTCGCCGCGGACGACGGCGCCGTACCAGACGGAGCTCCCGGCCCCGAGCTCGACGTCCCCGATGACGCGCGCCGTGTCGGCGACGAAGACGTCGGGCGCCAGGCGCGGCAGGATCCGGTTGAAGGCCGTGACGCGCGGCGCGCCGATCGCGGTGACGCCAGGAACAGTGGAAGACGAGGTCGGGTCGGACACGAGACAGTCCCGCGCTGGAAGAGGCCGCGATTGCCGTGCGCGGGAGCCTCTGTTAGCGTTCCGGCGCGGCGTCACGTGCGAGGTTGGATAGCACGCTCGCACGCGTCGCGCACGCCCGCCGAGCGTTCGGCGAGCCTCGAACCAGCGCCTGCTCACCAGCAGGCAGAGACGAGCCCCGTGTCCAGGGTGACCTCGAAGGTGACCTCGATGAAGACTGTGCCTTGGCGCCGCTCGCGCTCCGCCCTCCTCTCGCCGACGCTGGTGGTGTCGCTCATCGCCTCGCTCACCGTGCCACACCTCGCCGCGGCCGCCGACCCCATCCCCGGCACGCGTCAGGTCGTGGTCGTCGACCTCTCGAAGGACGACAAGACCAACGCCGAGATCGCCATCGCGCTGCGCGAGTCGCTGGCCGCCCATCGCGACGCCGCCGGCCAGAACGACTACGCGGTGGCCGACATCAACGCCGCACTCAACACCGGCGGCGAGGGCCGCGACCGCCAGAACGCCGCGACCGCGAAGGGCCTCTTCGCCGCCGGCAAGGCGGCCTTCGACGGCAAGGACTACCAGGAGGCCGCCGACCAACTGCAGAGCGCGCGCGACCTCTACGAGTCCTGCCTCGCGGTCGTCGACGGCGATGCGGCCGACGTCTTCGGCAAGGTGGCGCTCGCCCTGGCCGAGGCACGCCTCCTTGCCAAGGACAAGTCCGGCGCGCAGGAGGCCTTCCGCCAGGCCGCATTCTTCGGCGCCACCAGCGCGCTGGGCAGCGACGCGCAGGCCGCCTACGACGCGGTCAAGGGCGCGGTCGTGAAGCTCCCGAAGAAGGCGCTCGAGCTCACCAGTGCGCCGCCCTTCGCCGAGGTCTTCCTCGATGGTCGGCCCCAGGGCATCACACCTCTCACGCTCGACAGTGTCTCGGTCGGCGTCCACATCCTCACCTTCTCGAAGCCGGGCTACGAGCGGGTCACCGCGCGCGTCGAGGTCGCCCCCGACAAGGCATCGCGGCACGAGGTGAAGCTGCCCGCCGCGCGCCGCAAGCTCATCCTCGATGCGCTGCGCCCGAAGCTCGAGGCCGAGGTCCAGGCCGCCGTGACCCCGGGCTCGGGCAGCTGGGGCCGTGGCGGCGACTCGCTGGCCGAGCTCGGCACCCTGTTCCGCACCGAGACCGTGCTCCTCACGCGCGCCTCGGGCGAGCCGGGTGCCAAGACCCTCGAGCTCTGGCTCTTCCACGTCCCGACGCAGCGACTCGTCTCGACCCACACACGGACCTTCGACTGGACCACGCCGAACCCGGCAGCCATTGCGAGCGCCGTCGCCAAGACGGTCGAGGTCGACTGGGTCGCCAAGCTCGGGGGCGAGGTCAAAGAGACCGAGGTCACGGACGAGCCCGGGATCACCTCGAAGTGGTGGTTCTGGACCCTCATCGGAGTCGCGGTCGCTGGAGGCGTGACCGGCGCGGTCCTCGCGACCGGCGGCGACACCGCACCCCCACCGTTTTCCAAGGACGCCGGTACGGGCGCCTTGGTGCTCCGCTTCTGATCACGCCGAAGGCCTGGCAGAGCCAGGCTGCCCGACGGCTCAATCACGGCGTTGCCCGACCTCCGGGTCGGCACGACCGGCCTCAGCCAAGGACTCGCCATGTCCCTCTCGCGCTGCGCGCTCTTCCTCCCGCTCTTCACGTCGCTCGCCTGCGCCGGCACGCCGCCCGTGCCCACGCCCGCGCAGCCCTTGCCGACGCCCGAGTCGGTCCTCGCCAAGCCCAGAGACGGCGCCCCACCGACGCCGCTCTTCCCGGTGAGCGACAGCTATCACGGCGTGACCGTGGTCGACCCTTACCGCTGGCTCGAAGGCGCGGGCCCCGAGGTCGACGCGTTCATCACCGGCCAGAACGAACACGCACGCCACGTCCTCGACGCCCTGCCCGAGCGCGCCCGACTCGAGGCGCGCCTTCGCGAGGTGCTGTCGGCCCAGACGGTGGCGTATAGCTCGCCCGCCTATGTGAAGGGGCAGCTCTTCGCGATGAAGCTCGAGCCGCCGCGACCGCAGCGCATGCTGGTCGCCGTCCCGCTCGGCACGTCCCAGCGCGGCGGCAAGGTGGCCGCCCTCGACAACCTCGACAACGAGCGCATCGTCATCGACCCGGCAGCGCTCGACGACTCGGGCAAGACCTCCATCGACTGGTATCGCGTCTCGCCCGACGGCCGCCTCGTCGCGGCCTCCATCTCGGCGGGTGGCAGCGAGACGGGCGACGTGCAGGTCTTCGAGACCGCCACCGGCAAGCGCGTCCACGAAGTGGTCCCCGGCGTCAACGGCGGCACGGCCGGCGGCGATCTCGCGTGGCTCCCGGACAGCTCGGGCTTCTACTACTCACGCTACCCGCGCGGCGAGGAGCGCCCCGCCGAGGACAAGTTCTTCTTCGTCCAGCTCTACCTCCACAAGCTCGGGACCGACACGGCGACCGACACCTATCAGCTCGGCAAGGACTTCGTGCGCATCGCCGAGGTCTTCGTCGACGTCGACGACAACGGCGACGTCCTCTGCCAGGTGCAAAAGGGCGACGGCGGCGAGTTCGAGGCCTTCTTGAAGGCCAACAAGCCCGGCTCGACCTGGGTGCGCCTGACCAACTACGAAGACCGCATCGTCCAGTTCTTCTTCGGGCCGAAGGACACCCTCTACTTCGTGTCGCGCAAGGACGCCCCGCGCGGCAAGCTCTACCGCGCCCCGCGCACGGGCTTCGCGATCGACGGCGCCAAGCTGGTCGTGCCCGAAGGCCAGGACACCCTCGTCTCCGACATCTGGGACCCCGAGGTGTTGCTCGTGCACGCGGCGAGCGGTCGCCTCTTCCTGAACTACCAGCTCGGCGGCCCGTCGACCATTCGCGTCTTCGACCTCGACGGCAAGGCCAAGCCGGGCCCCGACCTCCTGCCGGTCTCCTCGGCGGGTGGGCTCACGGCGCTCGGCAACGAGGTGCTCTTCGCCAACGGGTCGTTCGTCGCCCCCAACGGCTGGTATCGCTTCGACCCCGCGAGCAAGACCCCGGCGACCAGCACGGTGAAGACCGCGCTGTCCATGCGCACTCCGGTCGACCTCGTCGCCGCCGGCGTCACCGTCACGCGCGAGGTCGCGACCTCACGCGACGGCACCAAGGTCCCGGTCAACATCCTCCTGCCCAAGGGCGCCCAGAAGGGACAGCCGATCCCCTTCGTCGTGACCGGCTACGGCGGCTACGGCGTCAACATCGAGCCCGCCTTCCAGCTCCTGCGCAGCGTCCTCCTCGAGCAGGGCATCGGGCTCGCGGTCCTGAACCTGCGCGGCGGCGGCGAGTTCGGCGAGGCCTGGCACATGGACGGGGCGCTGACCAAGAAGCAGAACGTCTTCGACGACTTCATCGCCTCGTTGGAGTTCCTGGTCCAGGCCGGCTACGCCCAGCAGGGCAAGCTCGCCATCACCGGCGGCAGCAACGGCGGCCTGCTCATGGGCGCGGTCATCACCCAGCGCCCCGACCTCGTCGCGGCCTGCGCGTCCTTCGTCGGCATCTACGACATGCTGCGCGTCGAGACCGAGCCCAACGGCGCCTTCAACACGACCGAGTTCGGGACCGTCACCGACAAGGCCCAGTTCGACGCGCTCTACGCCTACTCGCCCTACCACCACGTCAAGGACGGCACGACCTACCCCCCGACCCTCTTCATCGTTGGCGCCAACGACATCCGCGTCGCCCCGTGGCACTCGCGCAAGATGGTCGCCCGCCTCCAGGCCGCCAGCGCCGACGCCCACCCCAAGCTGCTGGTGACGAGCTTCGGCGCCGGTCACGGCATCGGCAGCTCGATTGACCAGGTCGTCTCGCAGAACGCCGACGCCTTCGCCTTTCTGGTCCACCACCTGAGGTGACACCTCGCGATGCGCCACGCGAGCGGGAGCGACCCGGGCGCTCGGCGCAGCCGCGCGCGCCCACCCCTACGAGCGCGAGCGAGCCGAGATGCCGGCCAGAAGCGAGCGAAGTGAGTGACGAGGCGACCTCAGGTCGCCGCAGGAACGAACGAGCGAGCGACGACGCCGGCGCTCGGCGCAGCCGCGCGTGCCCGCCGCTCAGCGCACCTTGTGCCCGATGTACGGGACGTTGCGGTACCGGTCTCCGTAGTCTAGGCCGTACCCGATGACGAAGTGGTCATCGATGGTGAAGCCCTTGTAGTCGATGGGCACCTCGACCTTGGTGCGCGCCGGCTTGTGGAGCAGCGACACGACCTTCAGCGAGCGCGGCTTGCGCGTCGACAGGTTCTCGAGGAGGTAGCGCATCGTCAGGCCGGTATCGATGATGTCCTCGACCACCAGCACGTCGCGGCCCTCGATCGGCGCCGACAGATCGCTCGTGATCTGGACCACACCGCTCGAGGTGGTGCTGTGGCCGTAGCTCGACAGCCCGAGGAAGTCGATGGTGCACTCCACGGTCAGCGATCGGGCGAGATCTGCCAGAAAGATGAACGATCCCTTGAGGATACCGACGAGTGCCAGATCCTTGCCGGCGTAGTCCCGGCTGATCTGCGCCCCGAGCTCGGCAATGCGAGCGTGCAAGGTCTTCTCGTCGATGAGGATGTCGAGGTCGCTGCGCTGCATCGTCACTCTCCCGCGTTTTCGGATCGCCCCAGGGGACGGCCGCTCACCGCTCGCCCCGCACCGCGAGGCCAGCGCCGGCCGCTCACACGAAGACGTTGTTGATCACTTCGCCGAGGCCACCCGCCCCGGGCACGATGTACTGATGGTCGTTCAGCCCGCGCTCGAGCTCGGGGTGCGTCCCCGGCAGCGTCGCCAACACGTGATCCGGCGACAGCCCGCGGTCCAACCGGAACGCGTAGATCACGGCGTCCGGCTCGGCCGCGCGCACGTTCCGCACGAACTCGGGCGTCACGATGAGGTTCATCGTCACGAGCTTCTTCGGCGCCCCGCCCGCGAGCTTCTTGTAGTAGCCCGCGGCCTTGAGGAACGAAGAGCCCGTGGCCCCCATCGGATCGGGGAAGACCAGGATCTGGCCCTCGACGTCGCCGCCCGCCTTCTCGCCGAAGATGCGCGCGCCCACGACGTGGCCGTGCTCGTCGGTGACGCGGTTCATGATGAGGTGGTCCTGACGCACGCCCACCGGGTCCAGCACGTGGTTCAGCGCATCGAAGCACACCTGCGCCGGCAACATCCCGGCGCGCGCGATGTCGACACACACGACCCGGGTCGTCGGGTCGACGATGCGACCGCGATACACGCCCTGCGGCGTGTGCGCGATCATGCGGGTCGGACGATGCACGTCGACCGTCGGGATCTCGCGAGCCAACACCGTCGCGACCAGGTCGCGGTAAAGCGTCGTGACGAGGTGGTTGATCTCGGGCTGAAAGGTCGTGTCGGCCGACAGCTTCGCGAGCAGCGACAGGTGATACGCGTCGGCCAGGATATGGACGTTGGGTCCATAGTGGTGCCGAAGCTCCCCGTCGACGAGCTCGGTCGCCTGGTAGCCGAGATCCAGCGGCCTCTCCGTTGCGGACTCGTTCGGTGCCATCGTCGCCTCCCGTTCCGAAGCCTGGGTCAGCGGCTCTCCGCCGAGCCGAGACTCGCGCCGCCATCCGCGCGAAACCTGGCGGAGCCAGGCTGCCCTTGGATGCGAGCGCGACATAGCCGGCCCTGCGCCTCGCCGTCAAGGCACGCTGCGCATCAACGGTGTCACCGCGTCGCCGCCTACGCATCACAATGACGGGCCTCGGGGCCGCTATTGGTGCGGCTTTGCGCCCCATGAATAGCTCTCCCCCGGGGCTCGTTCTATGCTCGTGCGGCGAGTCTACCCGACGCGCCGCACCGCTCTAAAAGGAGCTCACCATGAACCGCACCGCCTCACGCATCGTCCTCCCCATCGCCTCGTTCATCGCCTTCGCGGCGCCGCTGGCGGGCTCGGCCCTCGCCGAAGACGCGACCGCCCCGGTGACCGCGGCGAGCTCGGACCCCGCCGAGGCGAGCCTCACTGACGCCTTCAAGGCCGCGCTCGCGAACGACTTCAAGGGCTACCTCGCGCTGGTCCATGCCAGCGAGAAGGCGACCCCGCAGCAGGTGAGCCAGCTCGAGCGCTACACCTTCGGCCGCTTCGCGCGCCAGGCGACCTGGTACCTGAAGGGGAACGACCCCGCGAGCTTCGTCGTGGAGCGTCGCGAGGAGCTCGGCCTCGGCAAGGTGAAGCTGTTCCTGAAGGACCTCGCCCACCCGTCGCGCACCGCCGCCCCGGTCACGCTCGAGAAGGTCGGCGCTGGCTTCGTGCTCCTGTCGAACTCGCTCTGACCGAGTCCCTTCGTCGTCCGCCTGGGCCGCCAGGGGGGCTCACGACGAGAGCACGACCGCCGGGTCCAGCTTGGCGGCACGCCGCGCGGGAATGAAGGCGCCGAGCAGACAGAAGACGCACGCGAAGGCGATGCCGCCGAGCACCACGCGCCAGTCGTAGGCGAAGAACTCGTCGGGCTTGAAGGGGATCCCCGACAGGTAGGTCTGGCCGATCCAGTTGGCGAGCCGCGTCACGCCGTAGGACACGAGGTTGCCGAGCGCGCCGCCGAAGATGCCGAGCATCAGCGCCTCGGTCAGGAAGAGCCGGCGGATGTCGCCGCGCGTGGCCCCGATGGCCCGCATGATCCCGATCTCGTGGCGGCGCTCGGTCACCAGCGTGAGGAAGGTGTGCATGATGTTCACGCCTGCCACGAACAAGATGACCATGCTGATGAAGCTGAAGACGACGGTCAGGATGAAGAGCAGGTCGCCGGCCTTCTGCGCGTCCTGCGAGCGGCGCGCGAGCGAGAGCCCGAACTCGCCGACCCTCGCGATGAGCGCCGAGACGTCCTCGTTGCCGCGCGTCTCGAGGATGAAGGTGTCGAAGGTGTGGGCGGCCGCGCGCCCCTTGTAGCGCGCGTTCAGGGCCTCGACGTAGGCCAGCGGCATGGTCACGCCGAAGTCCATCGCCTTCTGTGAGAAGCCGACGATCTCGGCGCGCTTGGTCGCCTGCTTCTCCTTCGGCAGGTCGGCCGCGAAGTAGCTGTCGCCCATGTGCAACTGGAAGCGCACGCCGAGCATCGCGCCGAGGCCGTCGAGCTTGCGCATGCCGAGCGAGTTGGCGGCGGCATTGTTGAAGAGCTCGATGAGCGTCGGCGAGAGCACCACCGGCACCGGCTCTTCGCAGACACCGTCTGCAAAGAGGAGGCTCCTCGGCGCGCAATAGCTCGAGCCCGGACAGGTCATCGGCTCGCAGTTCGCCGACCCGGGCGCCACACCATTGCCGCAGCGCGTGAGCAGCCGCCCCTTGGCCTTCATCGGGTCTTCGAGGAGCTGGTCCTCGGGGGTCTCGAGGGTGCAGGTCAGGCGATGACAGACCTTCGCGCCCGCGGCGCTGGGCTCACACGCCTCCCCGCCCCGGCACTCGGCGTCGCTCGCACACGGCCGCCGGCAGGCCCCCGCCTCGCAGACCCCGCCGTCCGGGCACGCCTTCGCGCTGTCGCACGCGACCTCGCAGCGCCCCGACCTCGGGGCCCCAGCGCCGCCGTCGGGCGCGAGGACGCAGGCCATCTCATCCGGGCACTCGGCGTCCGACTGGCAGTAGAGGCCCATGCCGTGATCGGCGAAGCGTCGCCAGTACTCGATGTCGCCGCAGGTCTGGGACGCCGCGTCGCACGCCTCGCCCAGCCGGCACTCGTCGTCGTTCTTGCACGCCTCGGGCTTGCGCAAGGCCTTCCTGCGGCGCTTCTCCTCGACCCGCTCGGAGCTCGCCAGCTCCTCTGCGATGAGGCGCGCATCGAGCCCATCGAAGAAGGCCTCGGTCCGCGCGGCATATCCAAAGAGTGCCTCGCCTCCCCAGAGGCGCGCCTGGAACTTGCTGCGCAGCTTCGGATAGACCGCGGTCACATCCGGGAGCGCGGAGAGATCTTTGACGATTTCGCCACCGAGCCGAGCCGTGTCGACGACGTCCTCGCGCAGTCCGACGATGCCGACGGTCTTGGGCTCGACCTCGATCTGGTTGACCGGATAGATGCGGTTCAGGACCCCGACCTGCACCCCGAGCCCGAGGTGCACGAAGAAGGTCAGCGTCGCGACGCCGATGACGAGCCCGATGCTCGACAACACGAAGGACCGACGGTTCCGCCGGATGTTGGCAAAGACCGCATGGAGCACGCGTCGCAGCGTCATCGCGCGCCTCCCGGGAGCCCGACCCCGCCTGGGTCGCTCGCGACCGCGTCACGCTCGTCGGAGAAGACCCGCCCATCGACGATGTGGATGCGGCGTGGACACAGCCGCGCGATGTCGCGCTCGTGCGTGACCACGATGACGGTCTTGCCGTCGCGTCGGTGCAGGTCGAGGATCAGCTCGAAGACCTTGGCGGTCGTGTCCGAGTCCAGGGCCCCGGTCGGCTCGTCGCACAGCAGGACCTCGGGACGATTGAAGAGCGCCCGCGCGATGGCGACGCGCTGACGCTCGCCGCCCGACAGGTGGTTGGGGCGCGCATCGACCTTGTGGCCGAGCCCGACCCGCTCCAGCGCCGCCGTCGCGAGCGCGCGCTCGGACGCGGCCTGGCCTCCGCCGTGGAACCAGCTCGGCAGCGCGACGTTGTCGACCACGGACAGGTGCGGCAGGAGGTGGAACTGCTGGAAAATGAACCCGATAGTGCGATTGCGAAAGCGCGACAGAGCCTTGTCGGCGAGGCCCTGGATGCGCATGCCGGCGACCTCCACGGTGCCGGTGTAGGCCTGGTCGAGGCCACCGATGACGTTCAAGAGCGTCGACTT
>JAEUKJ010000227.1 GCA_016792665.1 Deltaproteobacteria bacterium
AGGACACGGGCGCCTTCACCTGCCCCGTGTCGGCCACGACCGTCTCGGCCACGACGACCTTCCGCGTCGACCCGGTGCTGCGCGTCGACAAGCGCGTCGACTTCGAGGTCGCCGGCCGTGACAAGGACATCACCTACACGCTGCGCTCGGTGAACACCGGCGACGGCGCGGCACTCGGCCCGGTCGTGGTCGACAAGCTGCCGGCCGATCTGGTCTTCGTCGACGCGGCCATCCCGTCCAACGGCCAGCGCATCTGGTTCTCGGCGGCCGACGTGCCGGTCCTGCCGCCCGATGTCCGCGACACCTACACCTGGTCGTCGAGCTTCATCAGCGCGAGCGGCAACTTCGTCCAGGGCCAGGTCTCGAACGGCCGCATCATCTCGCCGATCGCCAACCCGAAGTGGATCGCCGTGCTGGTCGACGACGCCACCCTCACGCCGCCGCAGCTCCCGGCCGACGGCCTCGCTCGCGAGGTCAGCTTCAAGATGCACGTGCCGGCCACGATGCAGCTCGACCGCGTCATCCTGAACGAGGCCAACATCTCGGCCCAGGGCCTGCCGCGCGCGGTCTCGAACCGCCCGCAGACCCTCATCTCGGACGACCCGGCTCTGCGCATCACCGGTGAGTGTGTGAGCGCCATCGCGGCCCTCGAGAACCGCCACTTCATCCAGACCTTCACCAACACCTCGACCAACGACGACACCAGCGTGAGCGCGCGCCTCACCGTGCCGCTGGCCGACGTGACCCCCGTCGCGCTGACCGTCACCTCGCCGAGCGGGACCTTCTCGGTGCCGCTCACCGGCGGCCAGAACGTGACCTTCACGACCAACGTCGACCTCATGACGATCGCGTGGAACGTCACCGCGCACCTCGGCCGCCCGCTGGCCGCGGGCGAGGCCGTGACGATGGACCTCGAGTTCGAGGCCAAGTCCACGCTGACCACCGGCGCCTCGGTGAACCTCAGCGCGCAGGGCTCCGCGTCGAACCTGACCGGCTCGGTCGAGGTCGGCGCCCAGTGCCAGACCCTGGTCGCGAACCCCGACCTCCGCATCTTCAAGCTGGTCGATCGGGATCGCGTGGTGGCCGGCGACACCGTCAACTACACGCTCGTCATCGACAACATCGGCGCCCACGACGTCACCAACGCGGTCATCCGCGAGCTCCTCCCGAGCGGCCTCACCTACGTGGCCGGCTCGGCGCGCGTCTCGCCGGCGTCCTGGTCGCTCCAGAACATCGCCCCGTTCGCGACCGGCGGCACCGATCCGCTGAATGGCGGCCAGGTGCTCGAGTGGAGTCTCGCTCAAGGCAACGCGATCGACGGCCCGACCACCCCGGCCGGCACCATCCCGGCTTCGTCGCCGCGCATCTATCTGTCGTTCCGCGCGAACGTCACGGCGACCGCGGCCGGCACCGAGATCAACAACTGCGCGAAGACCGCCATCGGCCCCGAGGCCAACGGCGACCAGCTCGGTGACGAGGCCCCGGGCAACAACGAGGCCTGCGTCGTCATCCGCCTGCCCTACCCCGACCCGAAGATCCTGAAGACCGGCCCGGCCGATGTGCTGCCGGGCGCGTCCTTCGCCTACACCCTGACCTGGGCCAATGGCTCGCGCCAGCCGGCCGACAACGTGGTCTTCTTCGAGCGCGTCCCGAACTTCGACTTCGGCGCGGACGCAAACCCCGATCTGACCGTCTCGAGCGTCGCGGCGCCGAGCGGGGTCGAGGTCTTCTACGCGAGCGCGGCCTACACCTCGAACGCGGCGACCGACCACCCGGCCTTCGACTTCGCGAATCCCACCGGCAGCGGCACCTGGAAGAGCTCCATCGCGGCGCTCGGCGGGGCTCCGGCCACCTGGATCGCCTTCAAGGTCGGCGCCCTCGCCGGCCTCGCGGCCCCGCGCAGCGCGACGGTGCAGGTCTCGGCGATCGACCCCGACACCTTCCAGCCGGTCGCCGCCGGCGCGACCATCGAGAACTGCGCGAGCATCGAGATGAGCGGGCTCGCGACCCAGGACGAGACCCCGGGCAACAACACCTCGTGCATCATCACGCGCGTCCCCGGCTTGAACATCGCGGTGCAGAAGACCTGCGACCCGTCGGGCTTCTACCCGGGCGCGCGCCCGGGCGACACGGTGCGCTTCGTCATCGACATCAAGAACGTCGGCTACTCGGCGAGCTACGGCGTGCGCGTGACCGACGTGCTGCCGACCTGGTTCGAGCTCGCGGGCCTCGAGTCGAACATCGCCACCGCCGTCGAGTCGAGCGGCGCCGAGTCCAGCTTCGTCGACGCGCTCGGCCAGCCCATCGCGGGCGGCGTGACCTGGACGCGCGACGGCGACGACTGGCGCCTCGGCACCAACGCGAACGGTGACGCCCGCTACTACCGCAAGGTCGGCATGCGCCCGGACACCGCGACCCAGCTCGTGGTCTTTGGTCGCGTCGCCCTCGACACCGCGGCCGAGACGCTGGCGAGCAACACGGTGACGGTCGCGACCGATCGCCGCGACAACCTCGAGGAGTCGGAGACGATCCTCGCGGACAACACCGCGTCCTGCAGCTTCACGGTGCATCGCCCCGACCCCGCGGTCGAGAAGTTCGTCGCACTGCCGAGCACGGCCAACGGCGCCGCCTCGCCGGGTGACATCCTCGACTACGCGATCGGCTACGACAACCTCGGGTTGGCGGCGGCCAGCGGCGTCGAGCTCGAGGACCTCATGCCGGTGGGCGTGACCTTCATCGTCGGCAGCGTGACCGACGTGCCCGACGGCGCGACCCTCGAGTACTTCGATGGTTCCGACTGGAACTACACGCCGAGCGGCGCCGACGGCACCCCAGACGCGAACGTGAAGGGAATCCGCGTGAGCTTCGGGACCTTCCCGGCCCCGCTCGTGGGCAACTTCAACCAGAACAGCCAGGGCTCGTTCGCGCGCGGCACCTATGATGGCACGCACTGGGACGCCGACCTCGGCGCGGTCGTGGCCACGGTCGGCTCGAACGTGACGACGCCGACCTACACCTCGCCGCTCATCCCGACCGATGGGTCGCAGGTGCAGGAGTGGATCAGCTTCATCGGCCACGCGGCGCCGGGCTCGACCCGCCCCGAGATCGATCTGCTCGACGTCAACGGCGACGTCATCGGCACCATCCAGCCCGACGTGCCCGACTCGATCGCGCTCGGCGACTTCGTCGACCCGACCGTCAACGAGCTCGTCCAGCTCCGCGCGCGCTTCCAGAGCCCGAACGCGGGCCGCTACGACGCGGGCTTCACCTTCCTCGAGCCGGCCGCCGAAGGCCTGCCCCAGGACGGCGAGGTGTGGCTCCTCTCCGGGGACTTCGCGGCCGGTCTCGTCTACCCGCACGTCGCCTACGGCGGCTACGGTGAAGGCGGCGGCGGCAGCCCGGGCGCGACCAGCGCGGCGCTGTGGCAGAAGGTCAACGGCACGTGGCAGCTCGTGTCGATCGAACAGCCGGCCGGCGTCCAGATCGGGTCGATCGACTACCTGTCGGACAACCTGCTGATCG
>JAEUKJ010000122.1 GCA_016792665.1 Deltaproteobacteria bacterium
CCAGAGGCGCTCGACGCGCAGGGCGAGGTCGACCGAGCCGACGCGGGTCGTCGTGGTGTCGCCGAAGGTCCAGCCGAGCTCGCTCGAGAGGCCGTAGCTGAGCGAGGCGGGCAGGGCGCGGCGCGGGGTGGTGGGGTTACCGTCGTCGTCGCGCGAGCGGGCTTCGCTGGCGAGGCCGGCCTCGACGAGGAGGTGGAGCGCGTCGAGCTGGAGCGCGGCGTGGGTCTCGCCGACCCAGCGCGAACCGGAGACGATCGGTGCGCGGAAGTAGCTGAAGCCGAGCTCGGTGCGGCCGGTGATACCGAGGCGGTCTTCGGCGCTCTCGTAGGTGCCGGCGACGCCGATGCGGAGACCCAACGGAGCGCGGGCGCCGCGGTGCTGGGCTGGGAGGACGAGGTCGAGGGCGAGGGTGTAGGCGAGCTCGGAGTTGTCGTTCAGGGTCGCGCTCGACGAGCCGTTGCTGACGCGTGCGGCGACCTCGAGCGGCAGGCAGGTGGGGGTGTAGTCGACGGTCACGCCGAGGTCGCGGTTGATGCGCAGGGCGCGCGCCACCGCGGTGACGTCGGTGAAGATGGCCTGCGTTGTCGGCTCGCGATGCGTGAAGAAGAGGGGAGGCTTGCCGAGGCCGACCTCGATGGCGAGGTCCGCGTGGGGGAGGAAGCGCACCAGCGCGTCCAAGACCTCGGGCTGCTCGCCAGCGAGCTCGACGACCACCTTCGCGTCGAGCCATGCGGTCGGTGCGTAGGCGAGGCCGGGGCGGAGGCGGGCCAGCGCGAAGCCGGTCATGCCCTCTTCGTGGGAGGGATAGACGCGGCCGTCGAGCTCGAGGAGCAACGTCGGAGTCGGGAGCGGCGGGGACTCGGCGCGCGCGAGCGGACTCGTGCACAGGAGGAGGGCCGTGACGACCTCAGTCCAGCGGCAGGATGTGCAGCGCATGCGCGCTCCCGACCGAGTCGTGCTCGGCGATGAAGATGCGGCGGTGCGCGGAGTCCCAGGCCACGCCGCGGACCTGGAGGAAGCCCGCGGCGATCGAGGTCACCTCGCCGCTGACCGTCACCCTGCGGACGGCCCCGTCGGTCCCCCCGACAAAGACCGAGCCGTCGGGGCCCGCGGCGATGAGGTCCAGGCCCGAGACGGTGGCGCGCACCGAGAGGGTGCTCGGGTCGTTGCGCGAAGCGATGACGATCTGGCCGAGGTCCTGGTCGGAGATGATGAGCTCCGTGTCGGTCGCAAGCACGCCGACCGGCTTCTTCAAGCCCTCGACGAGCAGGGGCTCGGTCGCGGTGGCCTCGAGGGTCAGGCGACCGACGCCGCCCACGCGTGGGTTCTGGCCGCTCTTGGTGAACCAGCTCGTATAGAGGGTGCCGTCGGGGGCGAGGGCCAGGCCGATACGGCGGCGCGTGGCGTCGAGGCCCGCGAGCTCGCGCGAGTTGCCGTCGCTGTCGACGACCACCACCGAGCCGGTCGTGCCGTAGCCGAAGCGGGTCACCACCAGGCGTCCGTCGGCGAGCTT
>JAEUKJ010000292.1 GCA_016792665.1 Deltaproteobacteria bacterium
GGTGTCGCTGCACGTGCCGTTGGCGCCGCAGTCGAGACCCGAGGTCGCGCACGTGGGCGCGCAGGTCTCGTCGCCGTCATTGTCCTGCTCGCCGGCTGGGCACCCTGGGATCTTGACCGCGATCTCGTTCGACCACGCCGACACGTCGTAGCGATTCTCCGCGCGCACGCGGTAGTGATAGGTGCGGCCGGCCACGACGTTGGGGTCGGCGAACGTCGCCACATTGGGGCTCGTCGTGCCGAGGACCTCGAAGCCCAGGCCGGCATCGCGCTCGACCGTGAACGACTCCTCGTTGGTGCTCGTGTCCTGCCAGGTCAGCGCCACCCCGCCCGCGTCCACGACCCCGACCAGGTCGGTCGGCGCGGTCGGTCCGACGCCCACGGGCCCGGTCGACACGACCTCGGTCGGCTCGAAGTTGCCGCTGCCGTCCGGATCGACGCCGACCGGCATCGGCGCGCCCTCGCCCTCCCACGTGCTGACACCGATCTCGACCGCGCCTTCGGCGGGCGCGACGATCTCGGCCTGGAAGCTGTCCTCGCCGTCCCCGGTCGAGCGCGTGACCTCGATCTGCAGCGGCACGTCGCCCTCGGCGCGCGCCTGGATCCCGGCGTCTCCGGTCTCGGTGTTCACCTGCATCGAGACCGACGTGACTGCCATCCCCTCGGGCAGCTTCAGCTTCACCACCGTCTGCGTGCCGTTGATGGTCACGCGCGCCATCGAGATCGACGGCCCGGTCGTGGTCGAGGGCTGGAAGTTCATGTCGGCCCCGTCCGCGCTCAGGGTCAGCTTGTCCGCGCGTCCGGCCACGTTGCTCGCGTCCGCGATGCTGGTGGTGTAGCCCGCGCCGAAGACCGCGACCTGGAGCGGCAGCTCGCCCTCGCCGCTGCGCATCGTCACGCTGACACCGTCGCGCGTCGGCACGAGGACCAGCTTCGAGTTGTCGCCGTCGGTGAACATCGGCGGCACCGAGGCGCCGACGAAGTCCTCGACGAGCTTTCCATCCTTGATGCCGGTCTCGGCGCCGTTCGCGTCCGACACGGTGACCTCGGCGCTCCCCAGCGCGAAGACCTGCGCCAGGGACTGGGCCTGGGTCTGCTCGTCACCGACGCAGAAGGGGCACGGGTGCGTGCCGAGGCGCGGCTTCACCGGCGACAGGAAGAGGAGATTGCCATTTTCGGGCGAGCCCCAATACAGCGTGAGCGGCGCATCGGGATTCGTCGACGCCTGATATTCCCAGCGGTTCTTGTTCGTATCGACCAGGATGTCGCGCTCGGTCTCGGGGAAGTTGTTGTCGTAGACCTTGATGATGAAGTGACCGGGCTCGGCCGCGGGCACCACCGACACCGGCAGGATGGCGTGACCACCGCGACGCTGGCCGTTCTCGTCGATGCGCATGATGCCGAGGCGATACATGTCGGTGCCGGCCGCGAACGCGTCGGCGAGGAAGCGCACGGCCTCGGTCGCCGTCATCGGCATCGTCGTGTCGTTGATGACATTGATGAGATATTGGGACGAAAACCAATAGGCGATCTCGCGCCCGAGCTTGTCATTGTCCTCGAGGGACAGGTCGCGCGCGGAGGTCGCGCCGAACGTGGCCGGGTCTTCCGCGCCGATGTACATGAGGCCGCTCAGCACGGCGAAGCCCTCGCAACGCCCGCCCTCCATGGCATCGTTGACGTTCTGCATCCAGGTCTTGGCGATCGGCGTGAGACGACACCCGTCCTGCTCGACGTCGGCCGCGTTCGCGCACACGGCGCTGGCGCCGAACATGCGGCTCGCCGAGTCGGGGTAGACCTTGGCCGAGGGGTCGCGCCCGCCGAAGTTGCGAAACGGGAAGGCATTGGTCGCCACGACGAAGCCGCTCGACACGGGCTCGGTCGGGAGCGTGGTGCCGTCTTTCGCGCCCCCACAGGCGGCGAGCAACAACGCGGCGAGGACGGCAGCGCGATGGGCGCGGCCGGGGACGAAGTTCGTCGGCATGGGTTCCTCGAGGTGAGCGGTGCAGTGGCACCTGACGTGGGGGCCGCGTTCAGCGGCGAAGGGCGCTCGTGCCGGATCGCCGGCGGATGCGAGTGCCTCTGATAGCGATGACTGCGGCCAGGGCCCAGGGGCCCGAGGAACCCGCGCAGCCGGAAGGTGATTCGTTCGTCTCGGCCTCAGGCTTAAGGCCGTCGTCGCCCTCGGCGACATCGGCGTCGGCGGCGTCCGAAACCGTGTCGGTCGCGTCGGCTTCGGCGACCTCGGCGTCCGCCTCCACGCTGTCGTCATCGGCTGTCGGCCCGACTTCCACGAGGTCGATCTGCGCTCGGACCCACGCCGCGATTACATCGACGCGGACGCCGAAGGCCGGGTTGCCGCAGTCCGGCGCGCTGGTGCTGCTGAGGGCGACGAGCTCGACCTGGTCGCCGCGCGTCGCGAGCCAGGGACCACCGGAGTCGCCCGAGCACTGGCCGCGCGGGGCGTCGGCTCTTACTTCGATGCGCGTCGAAGAAAGCGCGGTCACCGCAAAGACGCCGAACTTCATGGCGCCCTCGCTGCCGAGGCCGGCGCCGGCGACCTCGAGGGAGGTCCCGATGAGTCCGTCGGGCGACGCGGTCGCGAGCGCGATCAGCGCAGGGGGTTCGGCGGGGCCGACCTCGAGCTCGACGACGGCGGCGTCGAGGGTCGGGTGCGCGCTGACGCGGGCCACGCGGAGCAGCTCGGGCTCGAGGGAGGTGAGGTCGTCGCCGAGGACGAACGAGAAGCGTTGGGGGTCGGCCTCACGCGCGAAGCAGTGGGCCGCGGTGAGGACCAGTCGGCGGTCGACGAGGGTCCCGGTGCAGCGCACGATGCCGTCGGCGATGAAGGCCCCGATGCCGCGTCGCGCCTCGGCTGCGAGGTCCACGAGCGCGGGGTCGGCGGTGCCGCCCGAGAGCGGCGCGGACGCGATGGCGACCCTGTCGGTGGCGGGGTCGGCACGAAGACGAACGGGCTGCGAGGTCGGGTCGTCGCAGGCGATGGCCAAGACCATCCACCCCAGGAACCCGCCGCGCAGCCCGTTCATGAAGACCTCACTAGCTCAGTCGACAGGGGTGAAGGTCACCGTGACGCCCGGCTGTCCGCCGGCGTTCGCACCGCTCTCCAGGGCCGCGGTGACGCTCGGCGAGCACACGCGCTGGGTGATGTCGATCGCCCCGGACCAGCCCCACATGGAGCCATTGGGAAACTTGAAGGTCCCGACGCGGCGGAACATGACCCCGCGGTTCTGCGGCGCGCCGCTGGCGTCGTAGAGGACCACGCGGTCGAGCTCTTCACGGGTGCGGCCCTGGACCCGCACGTCCACGCAGCTGCTGATGCCACCGACGCGCGTGTAGGTCTTCTTGTAGGCGTCGATGACGCGCGACGGGATGTGGGAACCGAGGCCGGCGACGTTGCTCGAGGAGTTCGCGCAGTACCCGTTGGCGCAGCTCGTGGGCGAGCGCCAGACCTCGACGGCCGAGGGCTGGATGGCGTCGGGGCACATGCCCGCGTCGCCGGGGCGCTTCTTCCACGCGGTCTTCAGGTTCCAGAGGTTCCAGGTCTGGCTGTAGGTCGAGAACGACGCGA
Source organism: Deltaproteobacteria bacterium (assembly GCA_016792665.1). Lineage (GTDB taxonomy): Bacteria > Myxococcota_A > UBA9042 > PHBI01 > PHBI01 > WYBB01. The sequence continues at coordinate 3,586 of JAEUKJ010000292.1, forward strand.
TGGTGAAGCTGAAGACCTTCTTCTCGGACTTCACGCAGCGGCCGAAGAGACACACCTTGACGCCGGCGTACGCGGCCAGGGACATCGTGCCGCTGGGGCCGGCGACGGTGATGGGACCCGCGAACTCGAGGCTCGCCTCGGCGGCCTTGAAGCAGTTGCGGCCGGTGTCGTAGCTCACGCCGGCCAGCGGCATGATGTAGGGAAGGAAGCTGATCGAGGCGAGCTTGAGCGACCCCTCGACACCTGCCCGGGCCACGCCCAACGTCGCACCGCCGAAGATGGTGGACGAGAGCTCGGCGGTCGGGCCGGCGGCGAACTGCACGCCGTACTTGTTGAGCACGTTGCTGCGCCCATCGATGATGAAGAACCCGTAGAGCCCCATGCCGAGGGTCGCGCCGGTCTCGGCCTTGATGACGCAGGGCACCGGTCCGGCCGAGAAGTACGACTGGTACTCGGTCCCCTTGAAGTACTTGAGCTTGCGCGGCTCACCCTTGTCCGAGGGGTCCTGCTTGGTGGCCTCGTCGAGCTGGATTTCGAAGAGCGGGCACGCCGTGAGACCACCCGAGGTCTGGCAGATCGACGGGTTGAACTGGAAGTTGACGAGGTTGAACCCGAGCACCGTGATGCGGGCCTCGGCCTTGAACTGGGCCACGGCCTTGTCCACACCCCAGTCGACCGTCGCGCCACCGCCGAGCAACGTGATGCCCTGCTTCAAGAAGGTCGCGCGGACGCTGGCCTCGGCCTTCTTGTAGTGCGAGATGGCGACGTCGTGGTGCTTGTCGTAGCTGGCGTTGGTGTCGAACTGGTACGACGCGCCGAACCACTCGTTGCCCCACGACTGACCCTGGCGATTCTGCTGGGTCACGTACGGATAGGGGCCGCTCTGGCCGTAGGCGTTGGCGACCTCGGCGACGCCACCGTTGTCGGTGTCGGCCGGAGTCGCGGCGACCGCGGGCTCGGGGGCCATGAAGACGACGGGCATCTCCTTCACGTTGTCGGCGTGGTTGTCCTGGTACTCGGGCTGGGCGGTCGCGACCGTCATGACCAGGGTGCCGTGGATCTCGCCGTTCGCGTCGAGCCCGGGGTTGACGGCCTTGTTCGACTCGGTCGACTCGAGCAGGCGGATCGCGTCCGTCGAGAGGTGGAGCTGATAGACGTCGTCGAGCCCTTCCTCGTTGAAGATGACGGCGCAGTCATCGAAGGTCGAGACATCGCCGGTCACCTCGTCGGCGACCTCACGGGTGAAGCAGCGCTGCTGGTAGCTGACCGACGGCGCGAGGCCTTCGGTGCGGCGCACGGCCAGGGGGAAGCTGCGGTTGGCGTCGTAGCGGTAGGTCGTCGTCGCGGGTGCGGCGAGGTAGTCCTCGTTGCTCGCGAAGGCGCTCGGCCCGAGGTCCTGACCCGGCACGTCGATGACGTGGCCCGGCAGGCGGAGGGCGAAGCTGGCGTTGGCCTCGGAGGTGAGGTTCAGGCCCTGGCTGCTCATGCGGCCGGACACCGTGAACATCGCGCTGTCACCCTTCTCGCTGCGGTCCAGCTCGAAGCTCGCGTTGTCGAGCTTGGCCGACAGGATGCGGAGGTTCGGGTGGTCGGGCTTGCCGACGATGACCGTGGCCGGCGCGTGGAGGAGGGCCGCATAGCCGAGGCGGACATTGCCGTCCTGCTTGGCGATGTCACCCTTCGAGAGATCGAGGGCGTAGTTGCCGTCCTCGCCCTTGACGAGCGGCACTTCGTCGACCGCGAAGAAGAAGCCGTAGAGCCCGTCGCTCAACGTGTTGGGCACGTTCAGCGTGTAGTCGACCTTGCGCGACTCGCCGGGGGCGAGGTTCTCGAGGAAGACCTGACCGATGAAGGTCGCGTCGATCGGCGTGTCCTTGTCGACCGTGTCGAGGGCGTCGCGGAGCTCTTCGATGCGCGACTGCACCGGCACGATGCCGAAGCGGATGCTGACCACCGAGCGAGCGTCGGTGCCGGCGTTCTTGATGGTGAACGAGCGCGTCTCGGGGGTGCCGATGAGCAGGTTCTCCGGCACATCGACGTTGCTCATCTGGAACTGGCCGAGCTTGAAGTCGTCGACGATGACGTTGAAGCCGCCGCCGCTGGGCAGGCACTGGCCGTCCTTCAGGACCGTACCGGGGCCGCAGGTGGCGCCCTCGTCACCGCACGAGGCCGAGGTCGTCAGGACCGCGCCGAGGGCGAGGATCGAGCAGGTGCGGAGGGTGCGCGCGAACCAAGGTGAGGTGGAGATCATGGTCGAATCCTGGTGGGTGCGGTTGGCGCTCACTGATGACCTCCTGCAGTGGTCGGGGTGACGAAGGCGAAGATCTCACGACGCACCTGGCGGTCGGTCGTGGTCGCGAGGGCGGCGCGGAGGGCGGCCTCATGGTCGGGCTGGGTCGCGATCTCGTCGCCGAGCATGCGGACGACGGGGATCAGGACGCCGCGGTCTCGACAGGTCTCGAGCTGACGAAGCGCCCAGCTGCGACGCGCCGTGGTGGGCGCCATCTCGCGCGCCACCAGCGCGGCCTCGTGCAGGACGGCGGGGTCTCGTTCGCGGGCGAAGCGCTCGGCGAACTCGTCGAAGGCGGCCTCACCGGTCATGCGGCGGAAGGTGACGAAGGCCGCGGTGCGGACGCCGGCATCGACCGAGTCGAAGTGCGGGGCCGCCAGCGGGGCGACGCGGGCGAAGTCGCCGACGTTGGTCAGGGCGTCGAGAGCCAAGATGACCTGGAAGCGATCGGCGGCCGCGTGCAGCGAGCCAGCGAGGTTGGCCAAGACCTCGTCGGTGATCTCGGCGTTGCCCTTCTTGATGTCGCCGAGCGCGCCATAGACGTTGTTGGCGATGGACAGGCTGAGCGAGCTCTTGGGGCCCTGGGCGGCGAGCTGGTTCCGCACCTTCCAGACGGCGTCGAGCACGAAGGTCTCGGGCATCTCGAGGTCCATCATCGAGATGATGGCGCGCTCGCGCAGGACCGAGGTCGAAGCGGGGCTGGTGAGCGTCGCGACGAGCGCGTCCTGAGCCTCGCGGTGACCCGCGGCGGACAGGGCCGCGAAGCCGACGACGAGCTCGGCGGAGTCGGCGCCGTAGGCCGAGAGGGCCTTGGCGACCTCGGTCGAGGCGTTCGGGTAGTGACGGAGGTAGTTCTTCAGCAGCGCGTGACCGGCCGCCTGGTTCTTGGCGACCTCGGCCGAGAAGTCCGCGACGATGACGCGGGCCGTGCGCCCCTCGATGCTCGCCACGAGACGCGGCTCGACATCATAGAAGCGCGCGCGGGCGAAGGCGGGATCCGCGAGGACCGACTGGGCCTCTTCGAGCGTGGTCGGCATCGCGACCGGAGCGGCCTCGATGCGGGCCGCCGAGAGGCGCCCGACATGGCGGCCGACGAACGCATTGCCGTTCTGGGTGGTCATGTCCTCGGTCGACTCGAGCCACTCGAGCATGCCCGCGTCCGCGAGGACGAGGTCCGCCGAGGCCTGGCCGCGCTGGGTCTGGGTCGAGCTCGGCAGCAGCACCGGGGTCCGCGTGCGATGCACCGAGATGCCTTCAGCGTCCTTGCCGGTCACGACGTGACGCGACTCGAAGAGGCCGTCGGCGCTGGCATCGCCCGAGGTCCAGGTCGCGCCGGCGGCGGCGGGGAGCTCGACCGCGAGCGGGGCCACGAGGCCGCGGACCAGCTCGGCCAGGGCCTCGGGGTAGCGCTTGGGGAACGTGAACGCGTGGATGGCACCGCGCGCCGTGACGGTGATGAGGAACGGCGTCTCGAGCAGCTCCGTGCGGTCGTCGGTGGCGTCGTCGAACTGGGCATCGACGTCGGCGAGGCGCGCCGCGAGGATGGCGCCGGTGGCGTCACTGGCGACGACGCGCCAGTGCAGGGTCGCCTCGATCGCGTAGTGCGACTGGGTGCGGCCGAGCGTGGTGCCCGGGGTCACCGAGTTCCCGCCGAGCCCGTTGGACAGGGCGCGAGCGAGGAGTGCAAAGTCCACGTCCGTGTGGCCTTCGCTGCGAAGGCGATACGCGCGGGCGTCACCGACTTCCCATTGGACGAGGTGAGGCAGCGAGGGAGTGGCAGACCCGATAGGCGACCCGGCGTGGGCCGGGGCGAGCTGGGCTGCGGACGAGAAGGCGACCAGCATGACGCCAGCAAGTCGCAGGTCGAAGGTTCGACGCATTATGTCTCCGCGGGTGAGAGGGTGACGAGAAGAGACCGAGTCGGTCTCGGGCGTATCCTTCGGGCTCTCGGGTCGGTGAGCCTCTCGAAGTTCGCAGGTCCCTCTACGGTCCCGCAGGTGCCGCACATTAGGTGGAATGTGACAGTTCCGTACCCCCCCGAAGCGCGTGACAAATCGGCACGCCCCGGCCACCGGGGCGCAGGTCAGAGTGATGCTCGAGCCACTTCAGAGTGACGTGTCGAGACCAATGGCGCCGACGAGTTGCTGCAGCAACCGGGGTCAGTCGCGCTTCACCCCGAAGAGGCGATCACTCGGCGCCTTTGTATGACAGCGCATGCAGGTCGGCAGCGTCCCGAGCGAGGTCACCGTGGCACCATCCGGTGTCAACGTCGCGTAGACCCAGCCGGCATCGCTGCCCGGGACCTCGTGGTCGGCGACCTTCACCATGGCGAAGAGCGCGGCTTTGTCGCCGATGCGGTGGGTCTTGCCATCGATCCAGGTGCGATCCGTGGCCCGCTCGGGCAGCGCCTTCGGTCGCGCCGGCGCGAGGTCGCCCTCGGCGACGGCGATGTCGGTCCAGGCCTCCTTGACGATGACCTGTCCGACCGGCTGCGCGGTCACCGGCGGCCCGGGGTCGACGCGCTCGAAGCCGACGTAGTCCAGGACCAGGCCACTCTGCGCACGGTAGGCGTGCACGTCCTTCGCATAGAGATAGTAGAGCTTGTGGCCGTGCCCGAGGTCATCGGTCTTGGCTTCGCTCGGGTTGGGGGCGACGCGCCAGGCCGGCGCGCGGCAGTCGAAGGGCGCGCGGTCCGGCTCGGGCTGCACCAGCGCATCCTTGTTGACGCCGTCCGTCCAGGTCGTCGCATAGCCGCGGACGCGATCGAGGACCTCGGCCTCGGTGAGCGCCGAGGTCACGGCATTCGTGGCGTTTACCGCGTTCAAGACGTTCGAGACGTCTCGAACCTCCGCGCCCTCGCGCGCCACCGGCGCTTCCGGCGGGCCACTCGGCGTCCCACCCGATCGCTCGGTGCCACATGCCGCTGCCCAGATCCCGAGGAGAGTCGAAGCGATGATCTTCATGCCCCGGACCCTAGACCAGGCTCCGGACGCGACGTGTCAATCGCGTGCAAAAGCTCCGACCTCGCGCCACCTGGACTCACACGTCCCCGGTGCCGACCGCTTGTGCCGACCGACCGAGGAGCACGCGTGAGCGAATTCATCTCCCGACTGCGCGCGCTGACGGCGCCGCTCCCGACCGACACGCCGCGGCGCTGGGTCTTCGCCCCTTACGACCAGCTCACCGACCGCGTGGGCCCGCTCAGCGCCGACCCGACCACGCTCGGCCTCGTGCTGGTCGAGTGCCCGGGCAAGGCACGGCGACGCCCCTACCACCGACAGAAGCTCGCCCTGGTGCTCGCGAACCTGCGCCACTTCGCGCTCGAGCAGGCGGCCCGCGGCGTCCTGGTCCGACACCTCACCGCCCCGAGCTACGCCGAAGCGCTCCGCCGCCTCGTGGCCGAGGTCGGCCCCGTCACCATGATGGAAGCCGCCGAGCGCGAGCTGCGCCACGAGCTCGCGCCGCTGGTGAGCGAGGGCCTCCTGCACGTGGTCCCACACGCGGGCTGGCTGTCCACCCCCGAGGACTTCGCCGCCTCTCAGAAGCCGGCCCCGCCCTGGAAGATGGAGCCCTTCTATCAGCACCTCCGCAAGAAGACGGGGCTCCTCATGGAGGGCGGCAAGCCGCTCGGCGGACGCTTCAACTTCGATGACGAGAACCGCCGCCCCTGGCGCCCCGAGCGCGGCGATCCCCCGGCCCCGACCCCGCCGCGCTTCACCCCGGACGCCGTGACCCGCGAGGTCGGCACCCTCATCGAAGAACACTTCGCACGCCACCCCGGCACCCTCGATCTCGGCGCCCTGCCCGCTACCCAGGCCGATGCCGACCACCTCTGGCAGTGGGCGATGGACGCGTGCCTGCCCTACTTCGGCCCCTTCGAGGACGCGCTCTCGACACGATCGTCCGGCCTCTTCCACACCCGCATCGCGCCCCTCCTGAACCTCCATCGCCTGCTTCCCCGGGACATCGTGCGCGACGTCGCCGCCCTCCCCATCGAGCACCCCTCGAAAGAGGGATTCATCCGCCAGGTGCTCGGCTGGCGCGAGTACGTGCACCATGTCCACCGCGCCACCGATGGCTTCCGCCGGGCCCCGGCCCCGGCCTCCGCCACCGCCCCGCATCCCGGTGACGGCGGCTACGCGGGCTGGTCCGGCGCGCCGTGGTACCTCCCTCGAGACGGCGACGCCGCGGTCGACGGCGGTGCCTGCCCCTCCGCGCTCGGCGCCGCGAGCCCGGTGCCTCCGGCCTATTGGGGCACGCCGTCAGGGCTCCGCTGCCTCGACACGGTGGTGGCCGACGTGTGGCGCGAGGGCTACTCGCACCACATCACGCGCCTCATGGTGCTGGCCAACCTCGGCACGACGCTCGGCCTCTCGCCGCGCGCACTGACCGACTGGTTCTGGGTCGCCTACACCGACGCCTACGACTGGGTCGTCGAGCCGAACGTGCTCGGCATGGGCACCTACGCGCTGGGCGGCCTCATGACGACCAAGCCCTACGTCTCGGGCGCGGCCTACATCGACAAGATGAGCG
>JAEUKJ010000294.1 GCA_016792665.1 Deltaproteobacteria bacterium
CTCGAAGCCGACCTCCAGAAGCGCGTGCTCTCGGTCTTCCACTACGCCCTGAACCACGACGGCCTCCTCTTCCTCGGCACCTCGGAGACCGTCGGCGACGGCAGCGACCTCTTCACCACGCTCGATCGCCACTGGAAGATCTACCAGCGCAAGGACGACCACCGCCGCCCCAGGAACACACCACTCCCCATGGCCACCACGCTGCGCACGCAGGGCCCGCAGCCCCTCCGCGATCTCGTGCCTGCCCTCGGAACCCTCCAGAGCCTCACCGAGAAGGGCCTCCTCGACGCCTACGGAGCCTCCGGCCTGCTGATCGACGAGGCCGGGGAGGTCCTCTACCTCCACGGGCGCACCGGCCTCTTCCTCGAGCTGGCCCCCGGCGAGGCCGGCGTCAACCTCCTCAAGATGGCCCGCCCCGGTCTCCGCACCGAGCTCGCCGTCGCCATGCGCAAGGCCGCCGACACCCAGCAGGCGGTCGTCTGCAACGGCGTGAAGGTCCAGTCCGACAACGGCCTCACCGAGGTCGACCTCACCGTCCGCCCGACCGCCTCGCCCAACAACGCGCGCCTCTTCCTCGTCGTCCTGGCGCCCTCGCAGCGCCCCTTGCCGGCCGCCATTCCCAGCACCGAGCCGCCCTTCGCGAACCCCGCCACGGCCTCCGCCGAGCTCATCGCCCTGCGCGAAAAGCTGCGCCTCCACGAAGCACACGCGCGCGCTCAGAACGAGGACCTCGGGCGCTTCAACGAAGAGCTCCGCTCCAACAACGAGGAGCTCCAGTCCACCATCGAGGAGCTCCAGTCCACCGTCGAAGAGCTCGAGACCTCGAAGGAAGAGCTGCAGTCGGTCAACGAGGAGCTCATCACCGTCAACGCCGAGCTGACGCAAAAGCTGAGCGAGCTCAGCCGCGTCAACAACGACATGAACAACCTGCTCGCGGCCACGGGGATCGGCACGATCTTCGTCGACTTCGACCTGCGCATCCAGCGCTTCACGCCGACGGTCACGCCGATCATCAACCTCATCCCCGGCGACATCGGCCGCCCGGTCGGCCACATCGTCTCGAACCTCGTCGGCTACGACACCCTCGTCGCCGACGTCCAGGACGTGCTCGCCACGCTGGTCCCGCGCGAGGTCGAGGTCCGCAGCCTGGCCGGCCTCTGGTACTCCCTCCGCATCCGCCCCTACCGCACCATCGATAACGTGATCGAGGGCGCCGTCATCACCTTCATCGACGTATCCGAGCTGCGCCTCGTGCGCGAGCGCAAAGGCGCCCTCCATGAGTGACGACGAACGCCTGGCCTCGCTCAGCGAGCGCGCCCGCGAGAAGGCGCGCCGCATCGCGGCCGTCGACCCCAAGAGCATCGCCAAGACCACGCAGCAGGCCATGGAGACCCTGGTCCACGAGCTGCGCGTCCACCAGATCGAGCTCGAGATGCAGAACGAAGAGCTCATCCGCACGCAAGAGGAACTCGACGACGCGCGCGTGCGCTACTTCGACCTCTTCCAGCGGGCACCGATCGGCTACCTGACCCTCGGTCGCGAGGGCGACGTGCGCGCCGTCAACATCGCCGGGGCGCAGCTCCTCGGAGAGTCGGCCTACACCATCGTCGGCCGCCCCCTCACGCGCTATATCCACTTCGCCGACCAGGACCAGCTCTACCAGCTCCGACGCCGCCTCTCCGAAGGCCAGAGCGGCCGCCAGCTCTGCGAGCTCCGCTTGAAGCGCGGGAACGCCTCGCTCTGGGTCCGGGTCGAAGGCGTCAATGTCCACGACGACGACGGCCAGTCCGTGACGCGCCTCGCCCTGAGCGACATCGACGCCGAGAAGCGCGCCAAAGACCTCGTCGCCGAGAGCGAAGAGCGCTTTCGGCGCCTGGCCGAGTCGACCGTCGACTTCGTCTTCACCCTCGACGTATGCCGCGACGTCACCGCCGTCTTCGGACGCGGCGCCTCGACCGGTGCCAATCGCGCGGTCGTGGTCGGCCACACCCGCGGGCACGCCGCGACCCCGGCCACCGCGGCCATGCACGACGAGGCCGAGAAGCGTGCCCTGGCCGGCCACGACGTGGTCTACGAATATGCCGAGATCCCCGGCACCGGATCTTTTCCCGGCGACTCTCGGCGCCATTACCAGACCGCGCTTTCACCCCTGCGCTCGGCCGCGGGCGCCATCTCCGGCGTCGTCGGTATCACGCGCGACATCACCGCGCAGGTGGCCTTCTCCGAAACGCGCGCCCGCACCGAGACCATCGCCAGCCTGGCCGCCGTGACGGGCGGCATCGCGCACGAGATCAACACCCCGCTCCAGTACCTCCTCCTCAGTCTCCAGCTCCTCCAGGAGTCGATGGCCCCGATCGAGGCCCTGGTCAACCGCGCGCGCACGGCCGAGAACGCCCCCTTCGGCGGCATGGACGACGCGCACATCGTCTCCGAGTTCTCCGAGACCCTCGAGACCGCGCTCCACGGCGTGCGCCGCATCGCCGAGACCGTGCGCCTCATGCACGCGCCCGCCTCGGGTCGTTCACGACGCCCCAAGGTCCCGACCGACCTGAACGCGCTCGTCAGGCACGCGCTCACCACCACGCGCACGGCATTCGACGGCACGACCTTCGAGGTCGACCTGGCCGACCTTCCCCCCGTCACCTGCCGCGTCTCCGAGGTCGAGGACGTCGTCGCCGCCCTCATCAAGAACGCGGCCCAGGCCGTGAGCGAGGCCCGCTCTCCCGGCAGGACCCACGCCCCGACCGCCCCCGGCCAGGTCCACATCTCCACCGCTCACGACGGCGATGACGTCGTCATCACCGTGCGCGACAACGGCGTCGGCATCCCCGAAGAGGACCGCCCCCACATCTTCCGCCCCTTCTTCACCACGCGCTCGGCCGGCGGCGG
>JAEUKJ010000300.1 GCA_016792665.1 Deltaproteobacteria bacterium
AGCTCATCGGCGATCTCCTCCCGCCCGGCGTCGTCAACATCGTCAACGGCTTCGGCATCGAGGCCGGCAAGCCGCTGGCGTCCTCGCCGCGCATCGCCAAGATCGCCTTCACGGGCGAGACCACGACCGGCCGCCTCATCATGCAGTACGCGTCGGAGAACCTCATCCCGGTCACGCTCGAGCTCGGCGGGAAGTCGCCGAACATCTTCTTCGAAGACGTCATGTCCGCGGACGACGACTTCTTCGACAAGTCCCTCGAGGGCTTCGCGATGTTCGCCCTGAACCAGGGCGAGGTCTGCACCTGCCCCTCGCGCTCGCTGGTCCAGGCCAGCATCTTCGACCGCTTCATGGAGCGCGCCGTCGCCCGCGTGAAGACCCACAAGAACGGGAACCCGCTGGATGTCGCGACCACCGTCGGCGCCCAGGCCTCGCACGACCAGCTCGAGAAGATTCTCTCGTACATCGACCTCGGCCAGAAGGAAGGCGCCAAGGTGCTGACCGGCGGCCACCGCATCGACCTCGGCGGCGACCTCGCGGGCGGCTACTACGTCGAGCCGACCGTGTTCGAGGGCCACAACAAGATGCGCCTCTTCCAGGAGGAGATCTTCGGCCCGGTGGTCTCGGTCACGCGCTTCAAGGACCAGGCCGAGGCCATCGCCGTCGCCAACGACACCCTCTACGGCCTCGGCGCTGGCGTCTGGACGCGCGACACGAACCAGGCCTACCGTGTGGGCCGCGCCATCCAGGCCGGTCGCGTCTGGACCAACTGCTACCACCTCTACCCCGCGCACGCGGCCTTCGGCGGCTACAAGCAGTCCGGCATCGGGCGCGAGAACCACAAGATGATGCTCGGCCACTACCAGAACACCAAGAACCTGCTGGTGAGCTATAGCCCCAAGGCCATGGGCTTCTTCTGAGACCGTCGACATGGCCGCTGCGCCGCGTGTCTGCAGCGTCGGTCGGTCGGTCGGTCGTGCGGCGTACCTCCAGTACGCCTCCTCCCTTCCTTCCCTCCCTCCTTGCAGCCATCGCGGCTCGCTGGCGCATGTCAGCGCTCTCCGACTGATAGCGACTCTCACAACCCGACCTCGCGCGTCTCTCGCACGAACCTCCCACACCCTCCCCCGCACCCCGGCGTACGCAGATGCCTCAGCTCCCCGCCCGCGTCACCGCCACCGAGATCGCCCTCACCCTGCTCGGCGAGCTACGCCTGCGCCACGGCCCGCTGCTCTTCCATCAGTCCGGCGGCTGCTGCGATGGCAGCGCCCCGATGTGCTTCTCGGTCTCCGACTTCAAGGTCGGCCAGCACGACGTCTTCCTCGGCGTCCTCGGCGAGGACACCCCGGTCTACATCGGCGGCCAGCAGTTCCCCCTCTGGCGCCACACGCAGCTCATCATCGACGCGGTGCCCGGACGCGGCGCCGGCTTCTCGCTCGAGGCTCCGACCGGACGCCGCTTCCTCACGCGCTCCCGCGTCTTCGACCCGGACGAGCTCGCCCTCCTCGGCGAGACCCCGCCCACCGAAGCGCCCATCAGCTGCGCCCTGCCCGACCCAACGGCCTGATCACCGCCGAAGGCCTGGCGGAGCCAGGCTGCCCAACGGTCTTATCATCAGGGGCAGGTCGCGCTGGTCATGGTGACGTGCGAGCAGCTCCCCACGCTGCCCGCATCCAACGTGCACGCGTCGTCGTCGGTGCACGCCGGCAGTGCCGCGCACGGTCGATAGCGACCCAGCGCATGACGCGACACGTTGCCCTGGTAGGTCGCGAGCACGACGAGCCCGTCCCCGACCACGCGGAAGGCCCTCATGTAGGACGCGAGGCGCTGCCCGACGGACGTCTCCACGAAGCCGAGCGGACCGCTCGAGCCGCCATACAGCAGCGCGAGCCATTCCTTGTGGACGCGCACGTTGCGCGGCGACTCGACCACGCGGTGGACGAACGTGTCCGCGTCGACGCGCAGTCCGCCGTACGGCAGCTCGCGGGTCGTGCCAAGGCCCGCCGCTCGCCGCTCGACCGAGCCGTCCGCCTCGATCTGCCATGCCACGCCGCCCGCGACCACCACCGTCATGTCGTCCCGCGAGAAGATGCGATCGAGACGCCCGTTCACCGCCGAGTCGATGACCACCGACCACCGCACCTGCCCCGTCAGGCTCACCTTGATGAGCTCGACCTCGCCCGGCGTGGACGCGTCCATGCTCGCGCCCAGCGCACGCCGGACGTAGACCTCACCGCCCCAGACCGTCGCGTACGCCCACGCGTCGGGGTCTCTCGGGCCGAGGTCGACCACCCACGGCATGTTGCCATCGACGTCCAAGCGGACCAGGTAGTCCCTCCGCAAGAACTCGTCGCCGGACCGGGCCTGCTCGCTGACGAGCACGATCGGGACCGCACCGACGGTGCTGGTGTTGGCCCTCATGTCGAACGTCTCGATCCCGGCGATCGTGTCCTCCGAACCATCGACGTCGAAGTCCTCGCTGCGCACGATCCCCGCCGCCGCGAACACCTCGATCCGAGGAGGCGACCACCCTTCTTGGACCCGCGCAACCAGGCATCGCCCACCCGCCGCCGCCAGCACCGATCGACTCGAGCGCGTCGCGTCCGCATGGCGCCACACCAACTGCCCGGCCGCGTCGCGATACTCGACCCCGAACACGTCGACGAGGCACACGCCCCCGTCGGCCGCGAGCCCCCAGTCCTCCACCGCCTCGTCCATCGTCCAGACCGACCACGTGTCCAAGCAGAGCCCGCTCGCCGGCCAACCCGGGCACGCCTCGGTGAAGCCCTGCGCGCAGAGGTCCTGGTCATCCGGGATCCCATCGCCATCGCGATCGCCCCCGTCGACGTCGATGCAGCCGTCACCGTTCGGGTCGGTCAACACCGTCGAGCGCGGCGACGCCACGCGCGGACAGAGGTCGACCCCATCGAGCACCCCATCGCCGTCATCATCGAGATCGACCCGTCGTTGTCGTAGTCGCCGCCGTACTCCGCGATCCAGCCGTCGAAAGACATCCCCCTGGGGCACGCGTCGAGCTCGTCAGGGGCGTTGTCGTTGTCGTCGTTCCAATCCTCGTCGACATCGCGGCACCCATCGCCGTCGTGGTCGGTCGCCGCGGTCGAGGTCCACCCCGTTCGTCCCGGACTGCACCAGTCCCGATCGTCCCGCACCCCGTCGTGGTCGGCATCCGGAGGGGCCGCGTCGCCCGTGTCGATGCAGCCATCGAGGTTTGCATCATTGCCCGGGCCAGGGATCCAGTTGACCTCGACCGAGTCAGGACACGCGTCGCGCACGTTGGCGAAGCCGTCTCCATCGCGGTCGGCGTCTTGCCATCCCTGGCACCCGTCGCCGTCGCGATCGCTCACGTCATCGAAGAGCGGATCGAGCGCGCGGTGGCAGAGATCGACCTCATCGAGCACGCCGTCGCCGTCGTCGTCCAGGTCCTCCCAGTCGAGGCA
>JAEUKJ010000349.1 GCA_016792665.1 Deltaproteobacteria bacterium
TCGGCGCAGAGGTCGTCCCTACAGCCGAGGTCGCGTTCCCACAGGCGAGCACCGACGTCGGCCCGCCACGCGGTCAAGGCGTCGCCTGCGACCACGACGATCTCGGCGCCGTCGTTCGGAGCCGTCGCGGCGTCGCGCTCCGCGCTGGGAGGTGCTGCGGAAAGGATCCACGGGCCACCGCGGAGGGCGTCCCCGGTGGCCTTGCGACGCCACACGACCAGGCCTGAGTCGGGCCGGACCCCGGCGACCTGCGTCGCGAGGTCGCTGACGATGACCACGTTGCGTCCGGCGGTCAGCGCGCGCGCCGCGAACGGCAGCTCGTGCGCGTTGGCGAGCTCCCAGAGGCCTTCGGGCAAGGGCTCGGGCGCGGCCTCTTGACCAGGCTCCGGAGCAGCCAGAGCCTGCGCGGACGGCCACGCGAGCGCGAGCAACGCCGTCGTGAACGCACGGGCGAGGCGCGCGAACATGATGTTGTTTCGCGAGGTTCGATGAAGCTGGCGGGGCGGCGATGGCACGGGGGCTCCGGTCGGTCGCGAGCCTCTAGCAGACGCACAAGGCCCTGGCTATCTCCGGGTGCGAGAGGTTCGGGCCCACCGCGCCACGCGGCCCTCCAGCCTCTTGACGGGCGCAGCCGGGGCCGCGATAGACGGCGCCGCCGCGTGGTGCGGCGCGAGGAAGCCGTGGCCCGTCCCGACATCGACATCGTGAGCTGGAACGTGAACGGCCTGCGCGCGGTCGCGACCAAGGGCTTTCTGCCGTGGCTGCGCGCGCGCCGCGCCGCGTTCGTCGGGATCCAGGAGGTCCGGGCCACGCCCGAGGATCTGTCCCCGGACCTGGCGCGCCCGCGCGGCTGGCACACGGGCTTCACGACCCCAGTGCGCAAGGGCTACAGCGGGGTCGGCTTCTACGCGAAGCAGCGGCCCGATGCTGTATCGACCTCGCTCGGAGAAGACCGCTTCGACGCCGAGGCGCGCTTCCAGGAGGTCCGCCTCGGGGCCCTCACCGTGGTCAACGCCTACTTCCCCAACGGCAACGGCACCACCCTGCCCAACGGTCGCCGCAGCAACGATCGCATCCCCTACAAGCTCGACTTCTACCGCGCCATCGAGGCCCGCCTGGCCGCGCGCGTGGCGGCCGGCGAGCGCATCCTGGTGATGGGCGACTTCAACACCGCCCCTCAACCGATCGACCTCGCCCGCCCGCGCGACAACACCAAGACCTCGGGCTTCACCGAGGTCGAGCGCGACGAGATTGCGCGCTGGCTCGGGGCTGGCTGGGTCGACACCTTCCGCCACTTCCACCCCGAGCGCGCGGCGGCGTACTCGTGGTGGAGCCAGCGCTTCGGCGTGCGCGAGCGCAACGTCGGCTGGCGCATCGATCTCGTCCTGGCCTCGCCCGGCGCGATGCCGTTCTTGCGCCAGGCCGCGATCCACGCCGAGGTCCTGGGATCGGATCACTGCCCGGTCAGCGTGACCGTCGACCGCGCGATCCTCACCCCTTCGTCGCGCTGACGCTCGCAGCGCCCGACTGCGGCGGGAGGCGTCCGTAGAGGCGCGCCAGCTCGCTCAGCCGTTGGGCGAGCGGCACGTTGAAGGCTTGCACGCGCACGCGCCAGCCCCAGTTGCCCTCGGCCAGGCCCGGCGTGTTCATGCGGCTCCGCCCGTCGAGGCAGAGCACGTCCTGCAACGGCACCACAGCGAGGTCGGAGACCGACGAGAAGGTCGCACGGATGAGGTCCCAGACGATGTCGTGGCCCGAGACCGCGAGGTAGCGCCGCACGTGGTCGCGCACGCGGTCGGTGGTCGTCTGCCACCAGCCGAGCGTGGTGTCGTTGTCGTGGGTCGCCGTGTAGGCCACCGAGCGCGCGGTGTGGTTGTGGGGCAGGAACGGGTGCGCGGCGGTCTCGCCGAAGGCGAACTGCAAGATGCGCATGCCGGGCAGGGAGAGCCCGTCGCGCAGGGCCTCGACGTCGTCGTCGATGACGCCGAGGTCCTCGGCGATGAGCGGGAGATCGCCGAGGGCGGCGCGCAGATCCTCGAACAGCGCGCGCCCCGGTCCGGGCACCCAGCGCCCCGAGCGCGCGTCGGGTGCGTCGGCGGGGACCTCCCAGTAGGCGGAGAAGCCGCGGAAGTGATCGAGGCGTACGAGGTCGACCTGCTCGAGGGCGCGCGAGAGGCGCTCGACCCACCAGCGGTGCTTGTCCGCGCGCATCTTGCCCCAATCATAGAGCGGGTTGCCCCAGAGCTGCCCGAGCTTCGAGAAGAAGTCCGGCGGGACCCCGGCCACGGCGTTGGGGTGTCCGGCCGCGTCGAGCTGGAACTGGTCGCGGTGGGCCCAGACGTCGACCGAGTCGCGGTCGACGTAGATCGGGACGTCACCGATGATCTTGATGCCGCGCTGGGCGGCGTGCGCGCGCAGGGCCTTCCACTGCTTCTCGAAGAAGAAGAAGCGGCACACGTGCTGGGCGACCCGGTGCTGGACGGCGGCGCTGGCCGACGCCATCGCCTGCGGGTCACGGTCCCTCAGCGCCGGCTCCCAGTCCCACCACGGCAGGCCGTTCCGGGCCTCGCGCAGCGCCAGGAACGTCGCGGTATCGGTGGCCCAGCGCGCCTCGTGGCGGAAGGTCTCGAGCTCGACCTTCAGGCGCGGGTTCTTCCCCGCCAGCAGCGCATCGGCCGCTGCGGTGAGCCGCGCTTCCTTGAAGGCGGTGACCGCCTCGAAGTCGACCGTGTCGAGCGCGAAGGCCGGGGCCTTCATCGCGTCCTGGTCGAGGAGGCCGTCGTCGCGCAGCGCGAGCAGGTCGACCAGCAGCGGGTGCCCCGCGAAGGCCGAGGGTGTCGCGTAGGGCGAGTTGCCGGGGCCCGCGGGGACGAGCGGCAGGACCTGCCAGCGCGAGACGCCGCACTCGGACAGCCAGTCGATGAAGCGCCGCGCCCCCTCGCCGAGGTCGCCGATGCCGTGCTGGGACGGCAGGCTCGTCGGGTGGAGGAGGATACCGGCGGCTCGGGTCGTCTGCGTTGCGCTCATCGCGAAGTCCTTCTCGTTCAGCTCGTTCGGGCTCGTTCGGCCCGGGGTTGGGGCACGGGCCGGTCTGGGCGCGCGGACTATAGTCGTCGCCTTCGCGCCGCGCTACCGCTGCCAGGTGTGTCCCCTCCCCATCCGTGGGTTTCCATCGAGGCGTCGCTGTGCCATGAATCCCGGGCCATGCCGCGCTACCCGAAGCCGTCTCCGACCACCGAATCCCTCTCCGCTGGTGTCTTCTCGGCGCTCACCGCGAGGGCCAAGGCGCACCCCGGTCCCATCTTCCCGCTGCACGTCGGGGACACCTGGCGCGACCCGTGGGAGGGCGCACGCGCCGAGAACCTCACGCTCGCCGAGTACCCCCTCTTGCACACGTACTCGCCGGTCCAGGGCGAGCCGCGCCTCCTCGACGTCGCGCGCCGAAAGGCCGAGGCCCGTTCGGGGCGTGTCCTGGATCCCGAGACCTTCTGCGTGGTGGCCGGCGCCACCTCGGGCGTGTCGGTCGTCGTCCAGACGTTGCTCGACCCCGGCGACGAGGTCCTCCTGCCGGCTCCGTTCTGGCCGCTCGTGCGTGGCATCATCGCCTCGCGCGGCGCCGTGCCGGTGCAGGTCCCCCTCTGGGACCGGCGGTCGGACCCGTCGTTCGACGTCGAGGCCGCGCTCGAGGCCGCCGTCACCCCCCGCACGGTCGCCCTCTACTTGAACTCGCCGCACAACCCGACCGGCGGCATGCTGACCGACGACGAAGCCGCGGCCTTCGCGCGCGTCGCCAAGCGCCACGACCTCTGGGTGATCTCGGACGAGGTCTACGAGGACCTGTGGTTCGGCGACCGCGCGCCCCCGTCGCTGTGGGCCCGCGAGGACCTCTTCGATCGCTCCATCGTGGTCCACTCGCTGTCCAAGGCCTACGGCTATGCCGGCGGCCGCGTCGGCTACGCGCATGGTCCGCTCGAAGTGATGAAGGCCGTGCGCGCGACCCAGACCTTCCAGGTCTACTGCGCCCCGCGGCCGATGCAGCTCGGCGCCGCGAAGGTGCTGGAGCTCGGCGACGGCTGGCTCGCCGAGACGCGCGCCCTGTATCGCGACGCGGCCTATGCGACTGCGCGGGCCTTCGGGGTCGCCCCACCGGCGGGCGGCACCTTCCAGTTCGTCGACGTGTCGCGCTGGCTGCCGGCCGATGCCGTCGACGCGACGCCGTTTCTCCATCGCTGCCTCGACGAGTGCGGGGTCTTGCTGACGCCGGGGGCCTCGTCGGGACAGGACTATGGACGCTGGGTCCGGGTCTGCTTCACCTCGGTCGCCCCCGAGGTCCTGCACGTCGCGCTCGGTCGCATCGCCGCCATGCTCGGGACCGCCTCGTCGACGCCCGCCACCGCAAGCTGAGGTCACGGATGCAGGTCCTCCTCCTCGACATCGAAGGCACCACCACCTCGATCTCGTTCGTCTATGACGTCCTCTTCCCCTATGCGCGCGGCATCCTCGAAGCAGCCCTCGAAGACGAGGGCCTGCTCGCCGCACGCTGGACCGAGCCCGCCTACGCGAGTGCCATCGCCACCATGATGGGCTCATCGCCCGACTCGGCGTCCGAGGCTGCGCTCTTCGCGCTGGACCTCATGGACCGCGACGTCAAGGACACGGGCCTCAAGCTCCTCCAGGGGCTCCTCTGGGAGGGCGGCTACAGCGACGGCACGCTGCGCGGTCACCTCTTTCCCGATGTCGCCCCGGCCCTGGCGCGCGCCCACGCCCAAGGGATCCGCATCGCGATCTACTCGTCGGGCAGCGTCGCGGCACAGCGCCTCATCTTCGGGTTCTCGGTGGCCGGCGATCTCACCCCGCTCATCGAGGCCTATTTCGACACCACGACCGGTCCCAAGCGCGTCGCCTCGAGCTACGTCGCCATCGCGGAGGCCCTCGGGGTCGAGGCCGCGGCCATCACCTTCTGCACCGATCACCCCGACGAGGCCAGGGCCGCGCTGGACGCCGGTTGCGCCGTGCGGGTCGCCGTCCGACCCGGCAATGCTGCCCTCCCCGAGGGGCACACGTTCACGACCTTCACCTCACTCGACGAGGTGCTTGCGTCTCTTCCGCGCGCAGAGCGGCATTTACTCAGCGAAATGACGTGATTCTGACAGCTCGACCGACAGACAGCTTCGTATCGGCACTCCGCCGGCTCACGCTTCGCGAACGTGAGTCGGTACGCCTCCCGCGCGACCGGCCGGAACGTCATGAGCTGGGTCGACGAGGCGCTCCGGTACCGCACAACCTCGGTAGGGTGATCGGCAAAACATCGCCAACGACGCGGCGAGTTCGATTCGCATCTTCGTCCGGGATGGCATTGTCCAGACCGCGTTCCGTTTCGGAGGGGGACGATGAGTGGTCTCCTCGAACAGTTCCTCGCTCAAGAGTGCACTGCCTCTGTCCGGCGCCTGCTCGAGGACGCAATTGCCGACTCGGCGACCTCGCGCCCGCACTTCGAGTTCAACCGATTCGAGGTCACCATCGAGCGCGCCAAGAACATCGCCGTGCTCGAGGACGTACTCGACGCCACGGAGGCAGGCGTCCGTCTTGTACCGCTCGCAGAATTCACTGCTGCACTTGTGGGCATCGGCGAGAGAGCGCCGTCGAGCGGCGAGTAGCGCGTGACACCGGGATGGGCTCGCGAGCCGAATCGCTCGTGGACCAGCCCTCCAGGGGAAGACAGGGCAGCGACAACCGGACGTGATCCCCCCTTTCTGATCCGGACAGCGACAACCCTCCGGGAAGGCGTACGCCCCCCGGCGCACGATCCCGCGGTCAGGCGTAGAGGGCGCCACCATGGGATGTTTCCCAGGCTCCAAGCCTTAGTCTTCAATAGCGAAGACTTGTCGGCCTTTCTCGGGGAGGCTCGAGGGCCGCGCGGTGGACGCCCGCATTCGTCGGCGTATCTTTCGAGACACCCGTCGCGCTTCGTCTTCCAGGTGAGGTGCGCGCGGCCCCGCTCGGGCCGTCACGCGGGACACCCGACTCCCTCCGCCCGGATCCCCTCATGACGACGCCCGTCCCTTCGCGCTCTATGTCGACGCGATCGCACATCGCGCTCCTCGTCGCGACATCGCTCACCGCGGCGACCTCGATCGGTGCCTGCGGTCCCGAGTTCGTCTCCAGCAGCCTCGCGGCCAGCCTCGGCGAGTCGACCAACCCCGACGGCAACAACGATGGCGACGAGTCGACCGCGTGGCTCGTCGTGAGCGGCATCCTGCTCGCGAGCTCGGCGGTCTTCTCGGTCCTGGCGATCTCCGACGAGGACCTCCTCGCCTACATGGAGAACCACCAGCGCGACATCGATCGGGCCCTGGCGACCGGCCAGGGCGCCTTCCCGAGCGACCTCGCCCAGAGCCTCGGCCTGCCCGAAGCCGAGCTGCCACACGTCGCCGCGCTGCTCCGCGATGCGCGCCCCTGGCTGGCGCCGTCCCTGGCCCCGACGCCCGACGGCAAGCCCATCACGCGCGAGGCCGCCCGCGAGTTCTGGGGCCAGCTCCTCCTCCTCCTCGAGCGCGACCCCATCACGCGTCCGCACCTCGAGCGCCTGAAGGTCCGCGCCCTCGCTTCCGTCCTCAGCCTGGCTCCGCCCTGCCCTGCGCGGACTCGGCTCGCCGGCGCGTGAGACCGCTCGCCGTCGCGCTGGCCGCGACCCTCACGACTGTCGCACTCGCCTCGCACGCCTCCGAGCCCGAGCCCGCCCACACCCCGCGCCTCGAGCACGCGCTCACGCCGCCGTTGGCTGCCGTCCTGCGCCCCGTGCCGCCGCTCCCTCCCGAGCCCGATCGCGAGGCCAAGCTGCGCTGGATGGCGACCCTGGCCCATCGCCTCGACGCCCGCGAGCACCTCAGCGCCAGCCCCGCATGGCGCGCCATCATGCACTGGCCCGAGCCCGGCGACACCCTCTTCACCTTCGACACCACCGCGCCCGACACCTCGCCCGCGCGCTACCCGACGCCGCGCGGCCGCTTCGATCCCGCCGTCGACTTCGCGGCCTCGGTCGCGCTCGCGTGGCTCGACCCGCGTCACTTCTCCTGCGACTTCCCGCTGCGCGCCCGCTTCCTCGCGCGCCATGCCCTGACCCCTCCCGGCCCCCTGCCCTTCGAGGCCGGCCGCTGCAAGGCCTTCGAACGCTGGGCCGACCTCGCGCGCGTCGACGGCGTCGAGGTCATCTACGTCACCCCGAGCTGGTCGGACCCGTCCGCCTCCATGGGGCACGTCATCTTCCGCGTCCGCCACCGCGGCGACGTGCGCGTCACCGGCCAGTCCTTCGAGCCGGTTTTCGCCTACGCCGCCATCGACGACCCGAAGACGACCTCCTACTACCTCCTGAAAGGCCTCACCGGCGGGCTCACCGCGTCCATCCGCACCGAGACCATGGGCGAGGTCTACCGTCGCTACGGCATCGACGAGGCCCGCGATCTCGTCCTCTACGACCTGCGCCTCGACCCGCTCGAGGTCCGCTACCTGCTCGGCGAGGTCTTCGCGCAACGCCGCCAGGAGGCCGCCATCCCCTATGCGTTCTTGTCCGTGAACTGCGCGTCGCTGGCCTATGATCTGATGACCTCGGTCCTCCCCGAGCTGCCGCCCCGCGCGAACCTCCTGACCCACCCGCACGAGGTCATGAGCCTCCTGCTCACTGCCGGCCGTGCCCGCCCCCGCGCCATCCTGCCGTCCCGCTACACGCGCGCCGCGGTCGCCGAGCAACGCCTGGACGCCCTCTACCCCGCACTCGCTCGCGCCGACATCCCTGGCCTGGCCGACCTCCACGCCCAGCGCACCGCCTCGCCCGAGGCCCGGAGCGCCGCTCTCCGCGCCGTTGAACAGGCCATCCGGGGAGACCACGGCCCGGGACCCGCCGCCGCCGAGCGTCTCGCGGCCTACGTCGACGCGCTCATCGACATCGAGACCTGGGCCCTCGACGTGCGCCTTGGCAAGGTCGATCCGGCGGCCACATCGAGCGCGCTAGACGCCGCCCTGGACCTCCGCGCGCGCTTGCCGATCCGCTCCGACGAGCGCTTCCTGGACCCGCCGAGAGACACGCCGATCCCCGGCTCGGGGTCACGCCACCGCGAGCTGCGGGGCGGCGTCCTCGTCTCGAACCCGCTCGGCGGATCCACTGGCGCGACCGAGGCCCGGGCGCTGCTGACCCTGCGCCTCGCCGTGCTCGACGAGCGCCTCTCCGAGCCGCGCCAGGTCGTCATGCGGCGCTCCGGCCGTACGGTCATCCTCGGCAGCGAGACCACGCTCTCCACCGACGGCCGCTCCCTCACCCTCGAGGAAGAGCGCATGACGCTCCTGGACACGGCGACCTGGGGCCTCGGCCCCGAGACCGAGCTCGGCTGGCTCGGGTCGCGGCTCGGCTACCACTTCGCCATCGAGTCCAGCTCGCGCCCGCGCGAAGACCTCGACTTCGCGCTCCGCGTGCGCGGCGGCCTCGGCCTGACCCTGGCCGCCGACACCGAGGGCGGGCTCGCGCTCAGCGACTACCTCGTGGTGGGCCTCACCTTCGAGGCCGGCGGCTGGAGCAACGGCCAGGCCGACGTCCGCCTCGGCGCGGGCCCCTCCCTCGAAGCCGGTCTCGCCTTCGGCATCCACCGTCTGCGCATCGAGGCGCGCCTCCTCCCCGGGTGGTCCTTCCCCAGCGGCTTCGGCTGGGCCCTCGAAGCGCGGCTCGGGCTCGACCTCGTCGTCTCGGCCGAAGACGGCATCATCCTCGGGCTCGGCGCGGCCCTGCGCCACGACCTCCCGCAGAGCGACGGCCTCGAGGCGAACCTCGGCCTCTCGTGGTGACCGCGCGCCGGGGCTCGTCCACGAAAAGGAAGGCATGCACCGCGTTCATGGCGATCGGTCAGTTCCATGAACGCGATGCATGAAGCTCGCCCCGAGCCTGGCTCGAGGTCAAGCGGGCTGACTCTTCGCCTTCGGCTTCGGCTCGGCCGGCGCCTTGGCGCTCGCCGCCGGCTTGGTTGCGGCGCCTGCGTCCTTGGACTCGCCCGCGCTCTTCTTCCCGCCGGCCTTCACCGCAGCCAGGGCCTTGGCGACCGCGGCCTGCCACGCGGCGATCTGCGCCATGAGGGACGCGCGCTTGTCGGCGTGCTCTTTGGAGGACCCCACGTCGGACGCGAAGCTCGAGAGCTTGGTCGAGAGGGCCTCGAGGGTCATGGCGTCGAGGCCGCCGAGCTCGCCGTGCGACAGCATCGCGGCGTTCAACACCACGTCGACGCGACCCGACGCGCTGGCCCCGAGGATGAGGTCATAGCTCGTGACCATGCCGTCGATGCGCGTCTCCGACTCGACCAGATAGGCGCCATCCTCGCCAACGTCTCCCGGGGCCCGAGTTGCGTGGACGATCAGGTCGTCGAAGTCGTGGTCGTTGAAGTCCTCGGTGCGGACCTGGACCTCGTCCGGCCCGACGTCGGCCCGCTGATGCGTCGAACGGTACCACTGCCCCTCGGCACGCGGTCCGGCCCACTTCATGCCCTTGCCGGGCGAGTGCTGGACGGCCAGCTCGAAGGCCCCCTTCGACTCGACCTCGAAGGTCTCGCCGCCACTCACCTGCATCTCGGTGTTCCCCTGGGCAGCGCCGCTCACCCCGAGCTTCTGCGAGAAGGCCGCGCTCTTGGAGACGACGCTCACCACCCAGCGCCCGCTGCCATCGATCTTCGCGGCGTGCGGCCCGGGCTGGACCTCGGGCACGGCCTTGGCCGCCGCGCCACCCCAGACCGGCCCGGTCTTGCCGTCGGCCTTGCCCTCGGCGCCCGCCTTGCCCGGCGCGCCGGCCTTGCTCTCGGCACCCTTGGCCCCACCCGGCGCGAGCGCGGCCTCTTGCGCCGCGAAGTCCATGCCGCGCAGCGCCGCCCGCTTCGACCCGCCATCGCGACCTGCTGCGTCCGCCTTGCCGCCCGGTGCGGACGGGGTCTTCGACTTTCCGGCGGCCTCGTTTCGCGCTTGCTGCATGGGGTTCCTCCGCGTGGTGTGCACGGAGGGTAACGAGCGGCCGGCCCGGTCGTGAATGAGCACTGCTGCTCAATTGCAGTGCTCAACTCGCACAAGGCCTCGCGGAGCGAGGCTGCCGGGCTACAGCGCCGCGGCGAGCGCCATGCCGGTCATCGCGAACAAGACCAGCGACGACAGCACGAAGACCGTGAAGCGCGCCTCGATCTTGTTCCAGGTCGACTGGAGGATCGAGTGCACCACGCGCAGCCCGACGTAGGTCCACCCCAGCGCCGGCCCGGTCGAGGTCGGCGGCAGCAGCGCCAGCACGATGGCGACGGCGTAGAACACCGTCGGCTGTTCCATCAGGTGGTTGTAGTTGTCGGCCTTCCAGCGCACGCGCGGCGGCAGCTCGGCCATCTGCGAGCCCCGCGGCGCGTTCGGGTCGAGCCGCATCTTGGCCGCTCGGATGGCCGGGATGCGCGTCACGTACATCCAGAGCCACATGACCGCGGTCCACGCCGCGAGCGCTGCCACCGGGGCCAGCATGTTCCGATCGGCCATGTCGTCCTCGCTCACCACGGTCTCCCGACGCCGCACCCGCGACGTCGGAAGCCCGTCGGGTTCACTTCCCGCAGTTCGCGTCGCGCACGATGAACTCGACGCGGCGGTTCTTCTCCTTGCCGTCCGGCGTCGTGTTCTCGGCGATGGGCTTCTCCTCGCCGTAGCCCTTGCCGGTCAGCTTCGCCGCGGCGATGCCCTGCGCGACCAGGTACTTGCGCACGCTCTTGGCGCGGTTGTCGCTGAGCTTCTTGTTGTACGCCGCCGGGCCGTCCGAGTCGGTGTGGCCCTCGATGTCGATGCGCTGGATGCCCGGGTTGTCCTTGATGATGCGCGCGACCTCGTTCAGCAGCGTGAACGACACCGGCTTGATCGTCGCCTTGTTCGTATCGAAGTAGACCTTCTCGGCGATGATGATCTTGCAGCCCTCGATGCGGGCCAGCGGCGGCTCGTCCGGGCAGCCGTCCTCGTCCTGGTAGCCGTTCTTGGTCTCGGGCACGTCGACGCACTTGTCGTCGGCATCGAGGATCCCGTCGCCGTCGTTGTCCGGCTCGGGGCAGCCGTCATCGTCCTGCCAGCCGTCCTTGTCCTCGGGGCTGTCGGGGCACTTGTCCTCCATGTCCTTCAGGCCGTCCTTGTCGTTGTCCTCGTCCGGGCAGCCGTCGTTGTCCTCGAAGTTGTCGATGTCCTCGGCCACGTTCGGGCAGCGGTCGCGCTTGTCGGGCACGCCGTCCTTGTCGTTGTCGTCGTCGGGACAGCCGTCCTCGTCCTGGAAGCCGTCGAGATCCTCGGGCTCCAACGGGCACTGGTCGAGGTCGTCGCCGATGCCGTCGCCGTCGGTGTCCTTGGCGTTCTCGTACTTCGCGTACTGCACGCCCGCGAAGACCCGCACCTCGGGCGCGCCATAGCCGGCGATGATGCCGGTGCCGGCGCCGGCCTCGATGTGCAGCCCACCCAGGAGCCGCAGCTTCAGGCCGGCCGCGACCTCGAGCGGGGTGCTGTTGGAGTCGCCGAAGGGCTCTTCCAGAGGGGTCGTGCCGAAGGCCTCGACGCCGATCGCGAGGGCGTCGATGAGCTGGACCTGCATGCCCGCGCCGTACGCGAGCTCGGTGCCGATGGTCAGGTTCGAGAACGCGCCCGACTCGGTCCGCACCTTGACGCCCGCGTTCAGCGACACGAGCACCGGGCCCGAGCCGACCGACAGGACGAGCTTCGGCTCGAGCGTGAGCCCGCCGTCCCCCGTGCCCGCGTTCGCCTTGCCGGTGGGGATCCCGACGCCCACGCCGAGGTTCAAGCCGAAGCCGTCACCGTCGTCGTCGCGCCCGAGGATCTCCAGGCGGAGACGCGCCAGGAGGTCGCCGATCCCCGCCTCACCGACGCCGGGGAAGCGCGCCGTGTCGCCTTCACTCGACAGCGTGATCGGCGCGATGAGCTCGAGCTCGAGGAGGTCCGCGATGCCGATGCCGACGCCCGCCTGGAGCTGCATCAGCGTCTCGACCACGACCGTCTCGGTCTCGACCCCGCCCTGCTCGTTCACGAAGGTCAGCGGCTTGGACAGGTAGTGGAACCAGACCCCGCCATACGGGGTCCAGGCCGGGGCGACCTCACTGCCCTCCACCGAGAAGATGCGGTCGGCGCCCGGCTTCACGAGGAAGTGGTTCAGGTTCATGCCGTCGACCGGATCGGCCGCACGCGCCGAGCCGAGCCCGGTCACGAGCGCCAGGGCCGCAGCCGCCTTGGCCAGCCCGCGCCGCGTCCGCCGCGAGCGCAGCATCAGCCCGAGCCCGAGCCCGAGCCCTGCCAGCGCCCCGAGGCCGAGGCCCCCGTCGCCGCCTGCGCACCCGGTGCCAGAGGACCCTTGATAGTGGCCCGAAGAGAAGTCGTCGCTGGGGTCGTCCACCGGGTTCTGCCCGCGCTGGACCTCGTTGAAGTCGTCCATGCCACCATCATCCGTGTCGCGATCGAGCGGGTTGGTTCCGTGAATCAGCACTTCCTCACCGTCCTTCAAGCCCTCACCGTCGGTGTCGGGGTTCTTCGGGTCGGTAAGGTACACCTTCACTTCGTCGCCGTCGCGTAGACCATCCCCGTCCGTGTCGGGGTTCTTCGGATCCGTCCCATGGTTGTTGACCTCCTCCCCATCCAGGAGCCCGTCGCCATCGGTGTCCGGGTTCCTCGGATCGGTGCCGCGGGTGGCCTCGTCCAGATCGAGGAGGCCGTCGTTGTCGTCGTCGTCGTCCAGGCAGTCCGGGATGGTGTCGCGATCGAAGTCCGAGCAGTCGACCGTGCAGGCGCTCTGCGTGTCGTCACAATCGCGGTCGATGCACGCCGTGCCGACGCCGAAGCCGTCACCGTCGGCGTCCGTGCAGCTCTCCTCGCAGTCCGGGACGCCGTTGCCGTCGCCGCCGTTGCGGTCGGTGGTGCAGTCGGTCGTGCAGGTCGGCACGAAGTCGTTGCAGTCCGGGCCGAGGCAGTTCGGGCCCACGCCGTAGCCGTCGTTGTCGCGATCGGTGCACAGGTCGACGTTGTTCGGGATGCCGTCGCCGTCGTCGTCGTCGACCTGGCAGTTGACGAGGTCGCCCTCGCACTTGTCGCGCGGGTTGGTGCGCTGGGTGAGGACCTCGACGCCGTCCTTCACGCCGCCCTTGTCGGTGTCGGCGTCCAGCGGGTTGGTCTCGGTGTCGCCCGGCTCGTCGTAGTCGCGCGGGTCGCGGTCGCCGTCCTGGTCGTCCCCGCCCTGGCAGTCGCTCGCCCCGTTGTTGAAGCCGTCGCAGAGCTGGTCCTGATCGGTGTCGCTCTGCTTGGGGTTCGTGTCGGTGCCCGCGTCGAAGCGCCCGTCGCCGCCGGTCTCGTCGCCCTTGCAGCCGCTCTGGTCCCAGTTGCCGCCGCCCGGGCCGTCGCACAGGCCGTCCTTGTCGCTGTCGGTCTTGATGGGCGAGGTGCCGTTGCCGATCTCGCCGCCCAGGCAGTTGCCGCCCGCGAAGGCGCCGTCGCAGACGCCGTCGTCGTCGGTGTCGGCGTCGATGGGGCTCGGCTCGCTGCGGCCCCAATCGTTCTTGTCCTTGTCGCCGTCCGAGTCCTCGAACCCGATGCACGGGGCCACCGTGCGCGCGCCATCGCAGAGGCCGTCGCCGTCGGTGTCGATCTTGGTGGCGTCGGTCTCGCTCGGCTGCTTGCCGTTGCCGGTCGGGTCTTCCTCGAGGTCGAGGAGTCCGTCGCCGTCGGTGTCGTCGCAGGCGTCTCCCTCGTCGCGCGCGCTCGGGTTGTAGCCCGTCTGATCGTAGCTGTTCTGCTGGTTCGTGTTGGGCGTGAAGGGGCAGTTGTCCTGGTCGTCCGGGATGGTGTCGTTGTCGGTGTCGACCGGCACGATGACCGGGCCGGCGACCTGGGTGAGCACCGTGTTGGACGCCTTCTCGGGCGAGGCCCCGGCCCCGTCGAGGTCGACGTAGCCGGTCTGCTGGATGGTCGTCGCCTGGGTCGCGGTGACGGTGACCTGGAAGCTCACCGTGATCTGCCCGTTGGCCGGGATGGTCGGCAGCACGAGGCCAGTCTGCCACGGCGAGGCGGTGCCGTTCTGCGGGGCGCCGTTGACGCGCGCGCTGTTGTTGACATAGCTGGTCTGGGCCGGGGTCGCGAGCCGCAGCGTCGCGCCGCTCACCGGGGTGCCCATCGGGTTCGTGATGACGATGGTGTAGGTCAGGGTGGCGCCCGTGTTCACGGCCGGCGGCGTGGTCGGCGTGACGGTCAGCACCGCGTCCAGCATCGCGCCCGGGATGATCTTGGTCTGGCCGAGCTGCGAGTCGGTCTGCTGCGGGGCGCCCGCGCAGTCTGGGCGCCACTTGGACCAGAAGCTCGGGGTGACGGTCACGTTCGAGGCCGACGACGGCGGGGCCTGGATGTTGTCGACCCGGAACTTCACGGTCACGAGCTTGGACCCGTTGGCAGCGATGGCGCCGAGCGACACGCCGCCCGTGCGGTTGGTGCAGTTGGCGGGCGCCAGGTTCGCGGCCGTGACGCCGTTGCGCGCGACGCCGTCCACCGAGAGCTCGCCGGTAAAGGTCGTGTGCGCCGGGAAGTCGAAGCAGAAGAAGACCTCGTCGGCCCTGCCGCTGCCATCGTTGGCGACGAGCACGCTGGAGGTGATGACGTCACCGGCGAAGGTGATGGTGCGGTTGACCTCGTGCAGCGAGTCGAGGAACGGCGAGGCGACCTCGAGCTCCAGACCGACGGCGCCGACGATGAAGTCGTCACCTTCGACGCCGACGTCGCCCCCCGAGCTTACGAGGATGCTGGTCGAGCTCTGGCTGTTGTCGAGGACGAGCGGGTTGAAGACCTCGTCGTTGACGGGCACCGCGGTGATGTCCCAGCCGACCCGCGCCCCGTTGACGAGGGTGAAGGACTGGCCGTCGTTCGGGTTCACTGTGTGGTTGACGGTGCCGAAGGTGCCGCGCGTGTCGAGGAGGCCCGAGGTCTTGTTGATCTGCGACGAGAAGAAGTTGTCGTACGCGTTGTTCGGGCCCGAGAGCGGGTAGTACTCGTCGAAGACGTCGAGGATCATGAACTGGTCGTTCGTGTAGCGCGCGTCGCCTTCGAGGGCGGTCACGAAGATCGAGCCGGTCGCGTCCGAGGGGGCGGGCGGCGTGCAGAAGCCCGAGACCTGGATCTCGGTCTCGCAGGGGCAGCCGACACCATTGTATCGGACCTCTTCCGAGGTGACCCAGAGGTTGATGTTCTTCAGCGGCAGGGTCGGCGACTGGTAGACCACGAAGAGGGTCCAGCCACAGCCGGTGACGCCCGAGGTCTGGGGCGTGCCAGCCACGCGCGAGACCTGGTAGGTGCCGGCGCCGCCGGTGGTGATGGAGGCCGACACGTTGGCCCAGCGCATGTAGTACTTGTAGCCCGAGGTGAGCAGCGTGAGCGCCGTGTCCTCGGCCTGCTTCGAGATGACCTGCTTCACGCCGTTGGGCAGGGTCAGGGTCACGGTGTCGGGGGTCGTGACCGGGGTCGCGGGCAGCGAGTTGATCTGACTCGAGCACCCCCAGAGGAGCTGCGCGTGCGCGACCGTGACGCCGGCCGGCAGGTCGAGGACGGCGGTCGAGCCGTTCTTCGTGAAGTCGTTGGTCGTGCCGGTCGCGTAGCTCTGGTCCTTCAGGGTCGGGAACTCGAGCGGGTTCGCGATGAAGGTGCCGATGCCGCCGCGGGTGCCGGGCACGCCGGCCGTGGTCGCGTTCGAGTCGAGGCCGAGCGCGTTGCCGGTGACGATCATCTTGCCGCGAAGGGTCTGAGAGAAGACCGGCGTCTGCGCCGCCGCGGTGCCCGCCGTGATCGCCGACAACGCGACGACCGCGCACGCGAGCATGCCGCGGAGATATGAGTGAGCCTGACGCATTGCGACCTCCAAGAAGACGACCCCACCGTTCGGGGGGTCCCTCTATCAGACCGTGAAGGCCCGGCTCAACAGGTTTGACGACCTCGGGTTGCGAGGCGACGGCGGTCTTGCAACGGGCGCGACTCAGCGGCTCAACGCGCGGAAGACCTTGATCTCGTGCTCGAGCGAGGCGAGGCCGTGGTTCACGGCGCGATGCACGCACTGGGCATGCAACTTCGCGGCGCGTACATCGGCGAGCGCGGCCGCGGCGGCGGCCTGGCGACGCTTGAGCTCGGCATCGGCGTGGGCTGCGGCCATGGCCTGGACCTTGGCGCCGCCCTTGATGGCGAGGCGCTGCAGCTTCTCTTTGATCTTGGCCTTGTCCTTCATGAGGCCTTTGACGTCGAGCTCCTTCAGCATGGCGACGAGCTCCTGTTGCGCGGCCTGCCCGTCGGGCGCTGCGGTCGCCTTGCGCAGGACGTCGTCCACTTTGGCGAAGGTGCCGGCCATCGCGTTGGCGTTGTCGACCGAGGCCTTGCCCTGCTTGTAGGCGGCCTGGCCCTGCTTGCCGACCGCGCCCACGGACTTCTGGAGCTTCTTCGGATCGGGCTTCTGGGCCTTGAGCTGCTTGGCGACCCCCATGACCGCGCTCTTGGTGCGCTTGCCCGCCTGGACCAGCTTCGAGATGCTGGTGACCATGTCGGCGGCCTGGTCGGCCAGGCTCAGCACGGTGTCGAAGGTGCCGATCCAGTTGGACAGGGTCGTGTTGAAGGCGATGAGCCCGTCGGCCTTGTTGATCTGCTTCTCGAGGTAGCCGGCTTGCGCCTCGAGCGCCTTCTGCGAATTGGCCGTCGCGGTCCAGAGGCTCCGCATCTGGCGGGCCTTGGCCTCGACCTGGGCGAGGCTCACGCGGCCCTGGGAGAGGAGCTGCTCGAGCTGGTGGGCGACCTTCACGGACTGGAGGTTCGCGGTCCGGGCGGGCGCCTTCTTGGCGTTCGGGGCGTGGTAGGCCGGCTTCTTGACCGGGGCCTTGGCCGCCGGCTTCTTGGCCGCGGGCTTCTTGACCGGGGCCTTGGCCGCGGGCTTCTTGACCTGGGTCTTGGCGGGCTTGGCCTGCTGCACGACCTGGCGCTGGATCGGTCCGTGGGTCCCGCGCGTGCCGCTCGCGCCACCCTGCCCTTCGCGCGCGTCGCCGGACTTTGGCCTCTGACCGACCATACGATCGAGGGACGACTCGACCGATTGCCCGCTCACGACCAGGCTCGCGATGTGATCGGCCTCGCGCTCGTAGCGGTCGCCGACCTGGCCGACCCCGCCTTGCAGGCTCACGCCCCGCCGCTGCTGGACGACGTGGGCCAGCTCGTGAGCGACCGTGAAGAGGCTCGGCGCCCCGCGGAAGACGACCGCGTCGCCCGACGCATAGGCCTCGGCCCCCATGGCGTCGCAGGCCTCGCGCCCCTTGCCGCCCACGACGGCATCGACGCTCGCGACATCGTG
This sequence comes from Deltaproteobacteria bacterium, assembly GCA_016792665.1. Lineage (GTDB taxonomy): Bacteria > Myxococcota_A > UBA9042 > PHBI01 > PHBI01 > WYBB01. The sequence continues at coordinate 17,399 of JAEUKJ010000349.1, forward strand.
GTGCCCGAAGGCGCGCTGCACGGCCTGGAGGTGCGGGACCGCGCCGCGCCCGCCGTTGAGGCCATGGCGAGCCGCGCGCTGGACGACCTCGGCGCCGCGCTGCTGGTGGCCGCGGGCCTGCACGGGGGCCTCCGCGTATTCGGCATCGACCTCGCTCGCCTCTTCTTCGAGCGCCGCGTCGCTCGTCTCGACCTCGTCGAGATCCTCGGCCTCGTCGACCTCCTGCTCGTGCTCGGCGTCCTCCTGCTCGTGCTCGGCGTCCTCCTGCTCGTGCTCGGCGTCCTCCTGGTCACGCGAGGCCTGGCGCTGCACGAGGCGGGCGGGGACCGGGTCTCCATAGATCTCGTGGTTCGCAATCGCGATGCCGTCGTGCAGGTCGCCGAGGGCGTGGTCGAAGCGCATGAGCTGGACCGGTGGTGCGCTGGCCGCGCAGCCGAAGTCCCAGATCGTCCGGGACGTGCTCGCCGCCTCGCGCGCGGCCTCCCTGCGTGAGAGCTGCGTGGCCTCGTTCAGCGTGCGGCGGGGGGCGGGACGATGCGCGTGTGCGACCATGGGGCGGCCTCCGGTGGATGGTCCCATCCATGACGCAGGCGCTCGGCCCCCTCCAAGCGGGGCGCGCGGGGCGCAGGAAAATTGAGCAGGAGCCCCTGCGCCGGATACATCGACCGTTTCGATGGATTGCCGCGACTGGAAAGCGGCTGCGTGAACGGGTAAGAGACCGCGGCCCGGCGATGCCGGCCCTGGAGATGGAATTGCACAGGCTCGCCTCGGGCCTGGTCGGGTGAGAAGGAGTCGAGATGACGGTGCAGCGGAATGTGAGTGCCTTCGGGCGAGTGCGGCGCGGCCTGGTGACCGGGCTGGCGATTGGCGCCGGGGCGGCGTCGATGGCGGGTGTGGCGAGCTGCGGCGACGGTCTCGGGGGCATCCTCATCTCGGACGCCAAAGAGGTCGAGATGGGCAAGGGCGTGGACGATCAGATCCGCCTCGAGTATCGCCTGGCGGCCGTCAACGACCCCGCCACGAAGTGGCTCACCGAGTTCGTGACCCCGCTCGCGACCGCGTCCGCGCAGTTCCGCGACCCGGCCGACATCGGTGGCTTCAAGGTCGCCGTCATCGTCGACGACGAGCTCGTCAACGCCTTCGCAGCCCCGGGCGGCTACACCTACGTGTCCACCGGCCTCATCCTCAACGCCGCGACCTGCGCCGAGATCGCGGGCGTCATGGGACACGAGCTGGCGCACGTCACCGAGCGCCACGGCGTGAAGTCGATCGAGGGCGCCTACGGCGTCCAGATCATCAGCCAGTGGTTCCTCGGCGACGGCAGCCTGGCCTCCGACGCGGCGCAGACCATCTACGCCTTCCTCGCCAACACCCAGTTCAGCCAGGACCACGAGGCCGAGGCCGACGCGGTCGGGCTGCGCATCGCGCACGACGCGGGCTACAACCCCTATGGCCTGGTCGACTTCTTCACGAAGCTGCTGGCCCTCGAGGGCGGTGCCTCGGTCCCCGAGTTCCTCTCGTCGCACCCGGCCACACAGAGCCGCATCAGCGACGTCACGAAAGCGATCGAGACGCGCTACGGCGACCAGGTGAACCCGGGCTCGACCCAGTCCTACAACTGCCTTGGCACGACCATGAGCCTCGAGCAGCTGAAGGCCCACGTGCAGAGCGGACAGATCGCCATCGAGCCCGGCACCGGGCCGCAGCCCGCGAATCCTTGAGACGAACGCCGCGCTGCGCGCTCAGGTGGTCGTGCGCCGCTTGAAGCCGCGCAGTGCCAGTGGCACGCAGATCACGAGGACCAGCAGCGACCAGCCGATGGCCACGGGGACCGCGTGCTGCAGCGGCCAGGCCGGATCGGGCGGCATGCCGGTGGGGTTGCCGAAGAGCTGGCGTACGGCGGCGACCTCGGCGCTGATCGGGTTCCACGAGGCCAGCGTCTGGAGGAAGGGCGAGAGCCCGCCCACCGGGACGAAGGTGCTGGCGAGGAAGGTCATCGGGAAGATGGTCATGAAGACCGCGCCCTGGGCGGCATCCGGTGAGCGCACCGAGATGCCGAGCAGCATGCCGGCCCAGAGCATCGCGAAGGCGAAGAGCATGATGAGCCCGTAGGCGGCCACGGCGTGTCCGAGGTCGCTGTGGATGCGCCAGCCGATGATGAGCCCCGAGAGTGAGATGATGATGACCGCGATGCCCATCGCGCCGAGCTCGGCCAGCACGTGCCCGATGATGTAGGCCGCGCGTGAGGTCGGCAGCGTGAGGAAGCGGTCGACGACGCCCTCGCGCAGATCGGTCGCGATGGAAGTCGCCGGTCCCATGATGCCGAAGCCGAGGGACTGGATGAGGACGCCGCCGAGCAGGTACTCGCCGTAGGCCCCGTCGGGGATGGCGATGACGCCACCGAAGAGGAAGCCGAAGAGCAGGACGAACATGATCGGCTGGAGGGTCACGTCGAGCAGCTTCTCGGGGATCTGCCGGACGTGCTGGAGGTTCCGCCCGGTCATGACGAGGCTGTCGGAGACGAGGTGGCGGAGCCGGACGCCGAGCGGCGGGAGGTCGTCGCGCGGCGTGCCTGGGGAGGCGTCCGGAGACGCGAAGGTCGAGGTGCTCATGCGGCATCCTTGGGGGGCTGGGCGGCCTTCCGGCCACTGGCGGTGAGGGCGAGGAAGACGTCGTCGAGGGTGACCTCGCGGCGCGAGACGTCGTGGGCGTCGATGCCGGCCGCGTCCAGGGCGCGCACGATCTCGACGAGGCGCGTGCCCGAGCGGATGGGAGCCTCGGCGTGGAGGGCCTCGGCGTCGAGGGTCGGCTCGCCGTCGGCGAAGGACTGGAGGACGGCCCGGGCCGCCGGGAGCTCGCGCGCGTCGCGCACCGTGACGACCACGCGCTCGCCGCCGATGCGGTCTTTCAGCTGCGCGGGCGTGCCGTGCGCGGCGATCTGCCCCTTGTCGAGGACGATGACGTCGTCGGCGAGGCGGTCGGCCTCTTCGAGGTACTGGGTCGTCAGCACCAGGGTCGCGCCCTCGCGCACGTGCTCCCTCAAGAGGGACCAGAGCTCGTTCCGGCTGTGCGGGTCGAGGCCGGTGGTCGGTTCGTCCAGGAACAGGACCGGCGGCCTGGCGATGAGGCTCGCGGCGAGGTCGAGGCGGCGGCGCATGCCCCCCGAGAGCTGCTTGGCGAGGCGGTCACGGGCGTCGCTGAGCTCCAGGCGCTCGAGCAGCGCATCGGCGCGGCGCCGGGCCTCGGCCTTGTCGAGGTGGTAGAGGCGGCCGATCATCACGAGGTTGGCGTGGGCGCTCAAGAGGCCATCGACCGTCGCGGCCTGGGCCGCCACGCCGATCTTCTCACGCACGCGGGCCGGCTCGCGCACGACGTCGTGGCCGGCGACGCTCGCGCGGCCCGAGCTCGGGGCGCAGGACGTCGTGAGGATGCGGACCATCGTGGTCTTGCCCGCGCCGTTGTGGCCGAGGAGTCCCAGGACCTTGCCGGGGGCCACTGTGAAGGACACGTCGCGGAGGGCCCAGAGGTCCGCGAAGCGCTTGCTGACGCCGTCGACCTCGATCGCCGCGCTGTTCGTACGCTGTATGCGTTGTTCGTACACCATACGAATGTGCTAGTCGTACAGCGTATGGCTGTCAAGGCGAAATCGATCCCCAAGGCACCCGAGGCCACCCCTGGCTCCACGCGTGCGCGCGCCGCAGCGCCGAGCCCGAAGCCCCCGCAGAACGCGCCGATCTGGAGCGAGCCCGCGCCCGGTCGGCGCCGCCCTCGCCTCTCGCGCGAGCAGATCGCGCAGGCCGCCCTGGCCATCGCGGACCGCGAAGGGTTCGCGGCGGTCTCGATGCGGCGCGTGGCCGAGGAGCTCGGCGCGGCGACGATGACCCTCTATTACTACATCCGCACCAAGGACGACCTGGTGGCGCTGATGGACGACGCGCTGATGGCCGAGGTCCACGTCACCGAGGACGTCCTGGCCCTGGGCTGGCGCGAGGCGCTGGCGGCCATCGCGCGCAAGACGCGCGACGCGTTCATGAACCACCCGTGGGCGCTCTATGAGCTGCGCGGCGTGCGCTCCGGCCCGAACGCGATGGTGCACGTCGAGCAGAGCCTCACCGCGGTCGCCGACTGTCCCCTCGACGACGCGGGGCGCCTCCAGCTCCTCGGGATCGTGGATGACTTCGCCTTCGGTCACGCGCTGCGCGCACAGACGCGCTGGCATCGGCCCGACGAGGGCGTCGAGGACATCGCCGCCCGGCAGCGCATGGTGGCCTTCATGCGCGAGCTGATGGGCTCGGGTCGCTATCCGCGGCTCGCGGCGATGGTCGGTCCGATCGCCGAGGCGGGGCCGAACGACGACGCGCGTGCCGAGGCCGGTGGGGGAGAGCAGAACCCCTGGTCGAAGCAAGACCCGGAGCAGGCCTTCGAGCGCGGGCTGGCCGCCATCCTCGACGCCGCGCCGAGCTGGGCCGAGGCCCCCCGCAAGCGACGTCCGCGCCGTTGATACGCGTTATCGAAGAACCCCGGTGACTTCGTTCTGAAATCCGGTCCGGGGCGCGGGCGAAGGCGCGGTGCGGGCAGTCCTCTCTTGAGAGGCGATCTCAAACATCGCGATTGCAGCAGGTGCCCGGGAACCTTACCTAACCTCTGTCCATGATGACGGTGCGGGCCGCTGGGTGCGCCGCTCCGAGGGCATTGCCGCTTGGACAGGAAGGGGTCGTATGCGCGTCTCGGGTCTCGCGTTCTTCGGTTCATGTGCGGCGGTCTTCGCCATCGGCTGCGACGACGGCACCGCCGGCAGCTTCGACGGTCGCACCAACTCCGACATCCCCGACCTCGTCGGCGGCGACACGGCCCCCGACACGGTGGCCGACACCGAGCAGGACACGACCGTGCCCGACACCGAGGAGGACACGTCCACCCCGGTCGACACGGCCGACACCTCGACCCCGGCCGACACAGCCGACACGTCGACCCCGACCGACACCGTCTCGCCGGGCGCGTGCCCGGTCTCGGACGAGCTCTTCATGCCCTACTGCGTGACCTGCCACGACCAGGACAACAACTACCCCGACCTCACGCCAGGCGCGCTGAAGTACCTCATCAACGCCCCCGCCTTCGCCTACCCGGGCAAGACGCTGGTCGTCGCTGGCGACCTCGCGCAGAGCTTCCTCTACACGAAGGTGCACGGCCCCGGTGCGACCGACGGCTCGATCATGCCGCCCGTCGACGAGCTCCCGCCCGAGGCGGTGACGGCGCTGGAGAACTGGATCCGGTCGGGCGCCGCCGCGTGCGAGAACACCGTCGACCCCGGCCCGATGACCCCGGTGAAGCCGACCCCGGGCGCGACCATCGCGTTCACCGGCACGCCGTCGGGCTTCCAGGCGTCGCGTCCCGCGTGGGCCGATGCCGGCACCTGCACCTCGCAGCAGTGGTGGAAGTACCAGGGCGACACCGAGTCGAGCAGCATGCACCCGGGCGATACCTGCATCTCGTGCCACGCGCAGAACCGCGGGCCCGCCCTGCGCTACGCCGGCACCGTCTACCCGAGCGCCGACGAGGCGACCGACTGCCGCGGCGTGAGCGGCGTCAAGGTCGAGCTCTTCGACGACAACGGCACCTTCGCGACGACCACGACCAACACGGCCGGCAACTTCTACTGGAAGACGAACCTCGTCGCCTTCAAGCCGTACCGCGCGCGCCTCACCTACCAGGGCCGCACGCGCGAGATGCAGATCGCGCAGAAGACCTCGGGCGACTGCAACACCTGCCATGATGCCTCGGGCAACAATGGCACGGTCGGCCGGATCGTCGCGCCATGAGCGCGCGGACGGGGCTCATCGCGGGGCTGGCGCTCGGCGCGGGGGCGCTCGTCTCGGGGCTCCCGGGGTGCACGGACATCGGCGACTCGCCGCTGGTCTGGGCCCCCTACGAGCCGCCGGCCGCGAACACGTGCGAGGTGGCGCGGAAGGTCTTCATCCCCTACTGCGTCTCGTGTCACAACGGGACGGCGCAGGACGTCGATCTCCGCCCCGAGGCACTGGCCGCGCTCGCGAACATGACGAGCCCCGGCTACTCGCCGATGCTGTTGGTCGTGCCCGGGGACTCGGCCTCGAGCCTCCTCTATCGGAAGGCCGTGGCACCCGGCCCGGATGATGGCGACATCATGCCGCCGGGCGGTGGCATCCCGGACTCGGCCGCGGCCGCGCTGAAGGCGTGGATCGACGCGGGTGCTCCGGCTTGCGAGGGCGAGCCCGTGCCGCTGGTGTTCCCGGGTGGGCCGATCGCGTTCGGCGGGCCGCCGGCCGAGTTCACGGCCAAGCGCCCGACCTGGGCCGGCAGCGCCGAGTGCGCGCCCGAGCAGTGGTGGAACCTCGGCGACGAGGGCACCTCCCTCATGCACCCGGGCCATGACTGCATCGACTGTCATGCGCGCGAAGGGGACGCGCCGAAGTTCACCTTCGCGGGCACGATCCACGGGGCGCTCACCGACATGGACGACTGCCGCGGGGCGCCCGGCGTGAAGGTCGAGATCTTCGACACCAACGGCGGGCTCGTGACCTCGGCCACGACCAACCGCGCCGGCAACTTCATGTCCAAGGTCGCGGTACCCGCGGACGGCTACACCGTGCGGCTGACCTACGGCGGGCGCACGCGCGAGATGCGCACGGTGCAGACCGACGGGGCCTGCAACTCGTGCCACGGTCCGGTCGGGACCAACGACGCACCGGGTCGGGTGGTCGTGCCCTGAAGATCGCTCCGCGGAGAGGTGGCGCGCAGCTTGTCGGAGTTCGGGCGATCAACGCTCAACGGTCGGCGC
>JAEUKJ010000389.1 GCA_016792665.1 Deltaproteobacteria bacterium
AAGGTGTAGAAGAACTCGCGCTCACCCTCGGCCAGCGTCCCGTCGGCCTGCGCGATCTCGGCCAGCATGCGGGCCAGGACCCCGCGGTCCCACGCCTGCGCGATGCGCGTCGACTGGACCAGCACGGTGAACTCGGTCTGGAGATCCTTGAAGACGGAGGCCGACACGAAGCGCTGGTTCGACTCGTCCCAGGCGAAGCGGTTGGACACGCTCTTGAACGCCTCGACGATGGCACCCTCGAGCTCGGCCGGGGTCGGCTGGTAGCTCTTGGCGTCCGCCACCGAGCCGGCCGCGTCGACCACGACCGAGCCGACCGCGCCGCCGACGCCGTAGCCGAAGACCGAGTACATCATGCGCGAGAGCGACCAGCGCACGTTGCGCCACAGCGAGCGCTTGACCTCGCTCTTCATGGCGGCGCCGGCCGACTGCACGACGCTGCCCTGGGCGCGGATCTCGTCGCCCGAGACCGGGCACTGGAAGACCACGTTCACGTACGAGCCCGACACGTCGGTCTGTGCGATGAGTGGGGTGATGAGCGAGTAGTTGAGGTCGGGCACCAGAGCCTCCTTGCGGGGCGAGTGCGCGCAAGGGCGCGGGACCCTCGCGCGGTGACCCCGCGGCGGGCGCACCTTAACCCACTTGTCCGCGCGGCGAAAGGGCGAGGCCAACGGCGCGCTGAGCGGCCTCAGAGGTAGGGTAGGAAGAGGCGCGCGACGCCGCTTCGGACGCGGCGGAGGCGGGTCTTGAAGTCCTTGCCGACGAGGCGCTCCAGGGTCTCGAGCCGTCCACCCATGCGCTTCATGTCCAAGATGGCGTGCATCGTCTGGGCGAGGGCCTGGTCGTGGCACTCGATGTTGAACTCGAAGTTCAGGCGCAGGCTGCGCGGATCGAGGTTGGCCGAGCCGAGCAAGACCCAGCTGTCGTCGACGACGACGACCTTGCTGTGGTCGAAGGGGCCAGTCGTCTTCCAGACCTTGGCGCCGTGCTGGACGAGCTCGGGCAGGACGGCGTCGGTGGCCCACACGACCAACACCTGGTTGTTCTTCTGGCTCAGCACGAGCTCGAGCTCGACGCCGCGCAGCATGGCGGTGATCATCGCTGCGACCAGCTCGGCCTCGGGCAGGAAGTAGGGCGTCGCGATGCGCACGCGACGCGTCGCGCAGGACAGGGCGCCCATCAGCACCCACTTCAGCTTGTCGATGTCTACATCGGGCCCGTCGGTGATGCCGCGCGCGATGACGCGCCCCTCGGAAACGCCGTAGGGCGTCGCCGCGACGATCGGAAAGAAGCCCTCTTCGGAGAGGCGCTCGCGCGTGGCGAAGAGCCAGTCTTCGGCGAAGGTGCGCTGCATGTGCTCGACGACCGGGCCTTCGATGCGGAAGTGCAGGTCGAGGACCGGGTGGCGCGAGGGCCCGGCGAGCACGTGTCCCGCGCGCAGGTTGATGCCCCCGGTGAAGCCGAGGACGCCGTCGACCACCATGATTTTTCGATGGTTGCGCAGGTTCGCGTAGGTCCAGCGCCAGGGCGGGAACAGCGTCGGGTTGAAGCGCGCGACAGGCACGCGGCGCTTCTGGAGTGTGCGCACGATGGTCGGGAACGAGTAGCGCGCGCCGACCGCGTCGACCATCACGCGAACCTCGACGCCGCGTGCGTGGGCGCGAGCGAGGGCGTCGACGAAGCGGAGGCCGACCGCGTCGCGATCGAAGATGTAGGTCATGAGCGTGATCGAGCTGGTCGCGCCATCGATGGCGGCGAGCATGGCCGGGTAGGCTTCGTCCCCGTTGACGAGCGGCACGACGCGGTTGCCGAGGGTCAGAGGGCGCATCGTGACGCGGTCGACGACGCGCACCAGGTCGGGCAGCGCGACGGGCTGGAGGAGGCCCGAGGGGCTGGCGTCGGCGGGCAGGTCGCCCTCGCTGTCGACGCCCGGGGGGAGGCGCTCGCGATCGCGGAGCAGCGCCACGGCGCGGCGGCGCACGCGGTTGATGCCGAGGAGCCAATAGAGCAGCGCACCCACGATGGGCAGGGCCACGATGATGGCGACCCAGCCGACCGCGGCGCGCACGTCTCGCACCCGCAGGACGGCGTGGGTCGTGGCGAGGACCAGCCCGAGGGTGCCGACGATCGGCAGCGCGATCGGCAGCACGTCCTCGATGAAGGTCGTCACGACGAAGCCCGGGCGACCTCGGCCGGCGAGGACTCTCCGGGCGGCGGGCTCGAGTGGTCGACGGCCTTGGGCTCGCCCCAGCTCGAGACCCAGCCGAGCCAGGTGCGAGGCCGCTCCTTCAGGCGGATAGACGCACTCGGGATGGGCTTGGCCGACAGCGCCCCCTCGCCCGTGACGACGGGCTCGAGGACCGCGGCGCGGCTCTTCAGACGGTAGAAGATCTCGGTGCGGAAGCCGGCCAGGAAGACCGACATGCCGCGCGCCGTGATGTGATAGGTCGCCTCTCCGGGGGCGCCGGGCAGATGGGCTTCGATGTCCTCGCGCACGAGGTCGACGCCGGCCAGGCGATAGAGACCCTGCAACGCTTCGTCGAGGGCCGCGCGCCGCTCGTGGTCGAGGGTCGCCGAGAAGCCCATCGTGAGGACGCCCGCGACGAGGAGGCCGGCGCGCTCGTCGAAGGTGAGGGTCATGGGTGCGCCGAGCGGGGCGCAGCCGATGTCGAGGGCGATGCGCTGCGGGGTGAGGCGCACCTCGAGGACGTCGATGGCGTGGGCCTCGGGGAAGCGCCCCGAATACGACAGCAGCGGCTCGAGCTCGCGCTCGACGAAGCGCTCGACGGCTTCCTCGATGTGGTGGAGCTCTTCGGTGTGCTTGCGGATGTCGACGGCCTTGCCCTTCTTCTCGGCGGCGCGGAGCTTCCGGAAGACGCGCGGCAGGGTGCCCGAGTGGAAGCCGAGGCGCAGGAGGCGGGTCATGGTCTCGCCGTGCGAACCGACCAGGACGGGGCGCAGCTCGGCGTGGCGATTGGCGGCGTAGAGGCGCCAGTTCTCCTTGAACTCCCAGACGAGGAAGCCGCACACGCCGGGAATGATGAACTGGGCGAGGCCGCCGATGATGTTGGCGGCGGTGGCGCCGACCAGCGGGTGAAGCTCGTGCGCGATGAGCAGCGTCGTCGGGATGGTCAGCTTGTGCGAGACGGTGACGACCGGGAAGTGCTTGATGGGGTTGACCTGGGGCTCGACGACGAGGTTCACCATGAAGCGCACGACGTAGGCGAAGACGCCCCAGACGACGCCGAAGAGACTCTTCAGGGCGAGACCGAAGGGGCTGTCACCGCGGCGGAAGCGAAGCCACTGATCGACCGTGTAGAGGGCGATCTCGGCGAGCTCCATCATGCGCTTGAAGAACGACATGACCGCGGCGATGACGCCGGGGACGAGCTCGTGGGCGAGGTAGAACCAGGTCGACGTGAGGCCGTCGGAGAGCGCTTCGGAGAAGCGGGCGCCGCGGCGCGAGGCGAGGAAGAACGAGAAGGCCAGCGTGAGCGGGAGGCCGACCGCGAGCCAGAGGATGGGCAGTCCGGTGAGCACGACGGCGAGGATGGTGGGCAGCAACGCGTAGCGCAGCGGTCGGAAGATCCGGTGCCAGAAGAACTGGAACGGACGCGTGGCGATGAGGCGGTCGACCGGCGGCCAGGCGCGCACCTTGCCGGGTAGCTCGGCGAAGACGAAGCGCAGGCCGCGGCCGAGCCAGCGCACGATCGTCATCGCGATGGTGCGGGCCTCTGCGACGTGCAGGATCAGGAAGAGCCCGATACTCGTCGCGATGAAGCTCGTCAGGGACCAGAAGTAGTAGTGGTGGTGGTCGATGGGCAGGTGCACGACCGAGCGCAGCTCGTGCTGGACGAGGTGCGTGCCGACGGCCAGGAAGGCGTCGTGCGGGGTGATGGGATCGAAGAGGCGGATGAGCGGGCCGACGAGGTGCTCGAGGCCCTGCACGAGCAGGTAGGCGCCGCCCACCGGCAGGATGAGGAAGCGGACGAGGAAGCGGCCGAGGCGGTTCGCGAACAGCAGCGACGAGAGGCGCTGGAGCCCGCGTCGGTAGATCTCGCCGCGTCGGTAGGCACCGTCCAGGAGGCGCTGGCACTCGCGATCGAGGACGAGCAGCGGGTCGCCCGAGAACCACTCGCCGGGCCCCGAGAGATCGGCGAGCTTCAGCTGGTTCTTGGCGACGAGATCGCGCAGGTCGGGGAGGCCGATGAAGCCGCGCGACAAGAGTGTGTCGAGGAGCTCGGCGATGAGCTTGTCGTGGGCCACGCGCTCGGGGATGTTCTTCGGGACGAGGCCCGAGGTCGCCATCGCCTGGGCGATGAGGGCGCCGGTGCGCTCGCGGAAGCCGTCCTCGATGGTGTGGGCGAGGTGCCCGAGGATGCGCGTGAGGCGCCGGCGCTCGGTCTCGTCGATGCGGCACAGGGCGACGCGATGGAGCGCGCGCTGGAGGCTGCGGACGATGGAGACCTCGGTGTGGACGACCTCTCTGCGGCGCAGCGGAGCACGCCCGAAGCCGCGCAGCCAGCGGCCGAGATCGATGTCCCAGCTCTCGCGCTCGGCGTCGAGACAGGCCTTCTCGAGGTCGTGGAGGAGGCGCGCCTCGATGCGCGCCATGCCCCAGCGCGCGCGCGGCATGAGCGGGGCAAGCGCCTGAGCCCACTCACCCGAGTCGTGGCTGTGGTGGGTGCCGTCGCCGTGACGCGATGCGCCGACGCGATCGAGGCGGCGCCCGAGTGAGGCGAGTGCCTCGGTCTCGGCCTTGGCGGCGCGCTCGGGGGCGGCGCGACGCGCGCGAAAGGCGAGGACTGCGGCGGCGACGTCGCGCCCCTTGTCGAGCTGCTTGCGCGACGACTCGAGGAGCGCCGCGCCCGCGGTGGCGTCGCCGGCCGGGTCCTGGGTGGGGAGCGGCTCGGGCTCGACCGGATCGCGGGTCGCGGGGTCGGGCTCGGCTGCCTCGGGCGCACCCTCGGGGCGCGTCGCGGTGAGGAGGTCCTCGACCGGGACGAGCGCGTCGAGGAGGTCCGCGACCTCGGGGCGGCCGACGAGTGAGGGGAACCAACGCGGGAGGAGACTCGGCGCGAAGCGCGCCAGCTCGTGCCAGGTCGCGACGAGCTCGACGAGATCGCGCACGGTGTCC
>JAEUKJ010000424.1 GCA_016792665.1 Deltaproteobacteria bacterium
ACGCCGCCGAGCTGCGTCACGGCGTAGAACGCTTGGAGCTTGTCGAGGTCGAAGCCGAGGTCCCAGTCACGCATTCGTCTGGCGAATGTATCAGATGAGAAGGTTGCATTGGAAGCCATGAGGCGGAGGAGGCTAGCTTGCGCCCACGGAGGACACGATGGGACGACGCGAGCTCGGGGCGATGGCGGCGATGGCGGCGTGGGCGGTGGTGGGTGTCGGGGCGGGATGTGACCTGCCGCGGGTCGGTCGCACGGGGGCGACCGCTGAGGTCGATGCGGTGGGCGGTGACACGGAGGCGACCATGGGCACGCCCGACGGCGACGGGGACGCGGTGGAGGTCGAGCCGTGCGCTGATGCCGGGCTGTGGCGCTTTCCTGGGCGGCCCGAGCACGTGGTGGTGGCGGCCGATGGGGATGCGATCGTGGCGGGCGCGTACGGTAGCGGGACGGTGGTGGTGCGCTACGACAGCGGGACGTGCGCGGTCGTCTGGCGGGCCGCGCCGGGGATCGCGGTGCGCGACCTGGCGCTGGTCGGGGACGACGTCGTTCTCATCGGTGAGGGTCTCGTGCGGTTGGCGGCGGACACGGGGGCCACGCGCTCGGTCGAGGCGATCGTCGGCGACGTGGTCGCGGGGGATGGCGACGTGGTCTGGGTCGGCCGAGGGCAGCTGGGTACCGCCAGGTCTTCGGCGGTGGTCGCCACCGGGGAGCTGCTGCATGTCCAGGGCGGTGTGACGACGGTGGTCCGCCGCGACGTCGTGGTCACCGATCTCGTCGCGCGCGGCGACGCCGCGTGGGCGGCCATCGGCAACGACGTCTGGCGCTTCACGCGCACCGGGGGCGAGCGGGTCGGGACGGTCGCGGGCGGCGCGCTGAGCCTCGTGCGCGACGACGACGGCGCCCTCTTCGTGACGAGCCAGGCGCCGCGACTCCGGGTCGAGCGCGTCGGCGACGAGCCCTGGTCCTACGAGGTGGGGGCCGGGGAGACGGGCTGGATCACGCGAGCCGGGCCGGACCTGGTCCTGGCCGGGAACGTGTCTCTGGCGGCCACGCCGAGCGAGACGGAAGCGCTCGAGGCGCAGGTCACTGCCGGGGACGCGTACATCGTGCGCATGGCGCCGCACATGCCGATCGTCTGGACGGTGGAGGTCGTGGGTGGCGACGGGGTCCAGACCGTGACGGGGGTCGGCGGCGACGCGTGGGGGCGTCAGTGGGTCATCGGGTGGGCCGAGCGCGAGGTCGTCATCGGCGAAGACGCGCTCGAGGGGGAGGGCGGATTCGTCGCGCGCCGACCGCTCGGTTCGGGGTGGTGAGCGGGGGACAGTGAGCTGGGATCGCGGTGTGGGCGCCACCCGTCCGTGGGGTGGCGCCCTCCTGCTCTGGGCAGCCTGGCAACGCCAGGCCTTCGGCGTCGACTACGGAAGGACGAGCTTCTCGGAGAAGACGTAGATGCTGCCGTCGCTCTTGAGCGCGGCCATCTCGCTGCGACCGAAGACGGCCACGAAGCCGTTGCCTGCCGGGGTCACCGCCGCGTTCGGCCAGCACGCCATCGCGCCGGTCGAGCGCACGGCGCAGTAGTTCGAATGCACCTTGGCGAGGTCGACGAAGTCGCTGCCGGTGGGCGGCGTCGTGGCGTACTGACCGAAGCACCCGATGGTGCCGTCACGACGCAGGACGCACGCCTCCTGGATGCCATCGTCGGCCCCAAGGAGCTTCTTCACGTTGGTCTCATTGGCCGCGCCGATGAAGCCGAACGAGCCGACACCCCAGCAGAAGACCGTGTGGTCCGTGCGAACCGCGCACCAGCGCGTGCCACCGCCGGTGATCGAGACCCAGTCGGAGCCGGGCTGCGCGGTCTGCACTTTCGCGGCGGGCCGCGTGTTGCCCCAGCACGCCATGGTGCCGTTGGTGCGGATGCCGCAGAACGCGCCCGAGTGCCAGGTGATCCCATTCCCGTTGTACGCGTAGCCCGACGGGTAGGAGACGCCGTTGGCGTACTGCACGGTGTCGCCGTGGGTGCCGGCCACGAACTTGAACGTCCCGCTCGGCGGCACGATCGCGGTCGGGTAGGTCGCGCCGAAGCAGACGAGCTCGTCGTTGGGCTTGATGGCGCAGTAGCGGTCGTTGCCGTCGGTGGCCAGGCCCTTGTAGCCGGTGCCGCTCGGGACGGCGGTGCGGTACATCCCATCGGGGAAGTAGGCCCAGCAGGCGATGCTGCCGTTCTGGCGCAAGGCGCAGCCGGCGAGGTCGCCGGGGGCCGCGGCGACGAACCCGCCGGAGCCGGTCCGAAGCGTCTGGCCCGACCAGGGGCTGCCCCAGCACTCGGTCGTGCCGAGGCCGGTGTCCGCGCACTGCGCCGTGCCGATGCCGAGATAGCCCGTGCCGGTCGGCGCAGGGTAGTCGTAGCCTCCGGACGTCGCGGCCCACGAGCCGATGTGCCCGTCGGGGTAGAGGACCGTCACGGAGTCGTCGCCCACGCGCAGGAGGTCGACGTTCGAGACGTTGGTCGGGACCGGGATCTGGGTCTCCGCGTCGGGCCCGAAGAAGCCCCAGCAACCGACCACACCGTTCGACTTGATGGCGCAGCTCCCGTACCAGCCCATGCCGAGCTGCGAGAGGCCCGTCTCGGTCGGCGGCGGGAAGACGCCGGCGTCGTAGTCCTCGCCCCAGCACACCGGGCTGCGGTTGGCATCGAGCGCACACGAGCCATCGTTGCCGGCCGCGACCTCGACAAAGCCGGTGCCGCTCGGGGCGTTGGTCTGGCCGAGGGTGTTGTCGCCCCAGCAGCTGATGGCGCCGTCCGCGTGCAGGCCGCAGATGTGGTTCAGGCCCGCCGCGATCTGGACGAAGTCGCTGGCCGCGGGCACGTCACCCGGGTCGCCGAAATCACCCCAGCACTGGACGTGGTGGTCTTCGTGCAGGGCGCACGTGTGGCCGAAGCTCGTCATGGCGAGGCTCAGCCAGCCGGTGCCGGTGGGCTCGTACCCGATCACGTTGTTTCTCGTTTCACCGGCGCACGCGATCGTACCAGTCAGTGTGATGAAGCAGTTTACGAAGTCGCGGCGCCCGGCCGAGCGGTTGTAGGTGTTGGTCGGGCTGGCGGCGATCGCGTAGACGCTGAAGTGGGTGGCGGTGAAGCTCACGCCGAGGCCGTCGGTCGTCGTGACCACGATGCCCGTGACCTCGGGCGACCAGGTGGAGGTCGTCGTGTCGTAGTGGAAGACCTGGACCTCGTCGCCGACCACGTAGCCGGTCGTCGAGGGCAGCGGCATGAGCACCGTCACGTTGGCGCCCGATGCGACCTGGACGGGGTTGCCCCCGTTGAGGAAGTAGATGTCGGCCTTGGACTCGATGTCGAGGGTGCCGCCGCCGTACGCGTAGTTGCCGATGGACGGGTTGGGGTTCACCTGCAG
>JAEUKJ010000459.1 GCA_016792665.1 Deltaproteobacteria bacterium
GCCGCTGAGGTTGCGACAACGGAAGTCCACGCCGCGCATGGCGCGATTGGCGTAGCCGCCGATCGGGACGACCGCCTTGTCCGGCGCGGGGCACGGGCCTGGCTCGATGACCTCGGTCGTGGGGCCGGAGTCGGTCGTCGCAGCCGCGGTGTCACCGTCGCGGGTGTCCTCGGCGGTGTCGCCGTCCGTGTCGGTCGTGACCGTCCCATCGCTCGCCACCGTCCCATCGGTCGGGCTCGCGGTGTCGGCAACGTCCTGATCCGTGTCGGTCGTGACCGTCCCATCGCTCGCCACCGTCCCATCGGTCGGGCTCGCGGTGTCCGCGACGTCTTGGTCCGTGTCGGCGGTCGTGTCGGGCGCGACATCGGTGTCCGCGGCGTCTTTGGCCGGGCAGCCCACCCATGACGGGGCCCAGGCCAAGATCAGGAAGACAGCGATGTGACGCATGTCGCGGAGCGTAGCCGATCCTTCTGTTCGGCGCAAAGCGCGCCAAGCGCCACCCGCGGTCGGTCCCTCGGTCCGAGACGCTGCCTGCCGGACTGCACCGCCCGGGTTGGCGGCGCCGCAATAGTCTGCGACAAACGAGGCCATGTCCGACCGCACCTCGATCGACGTGACCACGAGCCTCTGGCCTCGACCGCGCCCCGCCCCGGGGAAGCGCAAGCTGGCCAAGGTCCCCTATGTCGAGCTCTTCGATGGGCGGCTCCAGGGGGTGGTGTCGAGCGGGTCGGACCCGGCGCGCGTGTACGTCTCGTTCATCGAGAGTGGGTCGGGCGACTCCTCGTGCAGCACCAACAACAACCGTCCGTGTGGCGGCGGCTCGCGCTGCGGACACGTGACGACCCTGGTCGAGACCGCGGTCGCCCTGTTCTCGGCCGAGCGCGTCGCGCGCTACCTCGGCTGCGCCGACGTCACGGTCGAGGGGGCCTCGCAGATCTTGTCCCAGCTCCAAGGCACCCAGGCCAAGCGCGACCACGGCGAGGTCTTCGCCCGCTTCCTCGACTACCTGCGCTACGTCGGCCTGCCCGCGAGCACCGAGCCGCTCCCCGAGATGGCCTGGTTCCACGCCGGATGACGCCGGCCCACCCCACGCCCCCGAGAACCCGACGACCGTGACCAGCCCACTCACCCCCGAGCACCTGGCCCCTGCCCTCGCCCTGGTCGCCGACCTCGACCGCGTCCTCGCGCACGGCCTGGCGCGCATCGCCGCACCCGAGCAGGCCGCGCTGAAGTCGCTCGCCCAGAGTCTCGCGGCCACCCCGCTCGGCCCGACCCTCGCCGAGGCCGTCCCTGCCCTGCTGGGCGGCGAGCTCCTGGCGCACCACCTCGTCGCCCTCGCCATGGCGCGCGCGGCCCTCCTCGGCGCGGCCCACGACGCCCTCCTCGAAGCCGCCACCCGCCACCTCGGCTACACGCTCGCGCCCGACGAGCCGCAGCTCACCCCACCGGCCCCGACCCACCCCCCCCGCGTCCACATGGACCGCGCGCAGCAGTGGCTCGTCGAGCTCGCCCACGCCGGCTTAGAGGGGTTGGGCCGCGCGACCGTGCAGCCGGCGCTTGCCGCGCGGCGCCCC
>JAEUKJ010000518.1 GCA_016792665.1 Deltaproteobacteria bacterium
TTCTGGATCTCGCAGGGGGCCGCGGGAGGCGAGAGGTCCTCGTCGGTCGCGCCGTCGCAGTCGTCGTCCTGCCCGTTGCAGATCTCGAGCTGCGCGGCACGCCCGCAGCCACCACAATTCAGGGGGTCGCGCGCGAGGTCCGCGCACACGCCCTCGCACTCGTCCTGGCCTGCGGGACAGGCGCAGAGACCGTTCACGCAGACGTGGCCGTCGCTGCACGCAGGCACGCACGCGGCCGGGTTCGTGTCGGGCTGGAAGGTGTCGACGGCGGCGTCCTCGGTGTCTGTCGCGACGTCCGCGGTGTCGACGAGGTCGGGCTCGATCGAGGTGTCGGTCGTGGTGTCGACGCCGTCGCTCACGTCGCCGCCGGTGTCGCCGGGCGCGATGTCGGTGAGGCTGGACTCGTCGTCGCCGCAGGCCCCGAACGTCAGCACCAGAGCGCAGAGCGCGCGCGTGAGTCCTGGGCGCAGCGCGGCGAACAGAGGTGTGGCGTGAGCGCGAGAACGTCCTCGTGTGTCACCGTCGATCGCTCGATGAACCATGCAGTCGCTCCCCTCGGTCGGGTCGTGCACGTGCTTCCCACACGCGCGTACCACTACACCATCTATCGTCTCGCGCAGGACGGTTCCACCCCGAATCGCGTCCGCGCGTTTTTTGACCAGCGCTATCACTCCCCCTGAGCCTCGCGACTTGGTATAACGCCGTCCATGAATGCACCGACTCGCGTATCGTGCAAGCTGCAGGTCCGCGTGTTCGCAGTCGCGTTCGGCTTCCAGGTTGGGGTTCTGGCTGCTGGGTGTGGGGAAGATGGGGGAAGCTCGAGCGACGTCGACCACGACGCCGAAACCGAAGACATCGGAGACGCCGATACCGGCGACGTAGCGATCTCCGACACAGACACCAGGCCCGGTGACGTGACATGGGTCCCAGGGGGCTTTGGGGCCCCCTGCGTCGACAACAAGGACTGCGACTCGGGCTACTGCATCGAGGGCGAGGACGGCTTCATCTGCACGCAGACGTGCGATGAGTCGTGCCCCGATGGCTTTGGCTGCAAGGCCACGCTGAGCACGTCTCCGGACGTGGTCTTCATCTGTGTCCCGAACGTCACCTTCTACTGCAAGGCCTGCGTGGTCGACGAGCAGTGCAACGGCGGCATCTGCGCGCCGATCGCAGGGGGCCGCTACTGCACCGTGCCGTGCGCGGACGAGTGCCAGGAAGGGTTCGAGTGCAAGCAGTTCATCGATGGGGGCCGACAGATCTCGGCGTGCGAGCCGGTCTCGGGCACGTGTGATTGTTCGCCATCGACGGTCGGACAGATCCGCGGCTGCGAGATCACGACGCCGTCGGGGACGTGCCGTGGCGTGCAGGTGTGCGCGGCCGCGGGGTGGGACACGTGCAGTGCGCGCATCCCGGTCGACGAGATCTGCGACTTCGTCGACAACGACTGCGACAACGAGGTCGACGAAGGGTTCAAGGACGCGAGCGGGGTCTACGCGAGCGACGACAACTGCGGCTATTGCGGCAACACCTGCGACGGGTCGATCGCCAACGCTGTGGCGCGTTGCGATGCCGGCCTGTCGCCGCCCGAGTGCGTGGTCGACACGTGCCTGCCGGGGTACTTCCAGATCGGCGGGCGCTTCTGCGCGGAGGTGCCGGCCAAGCTGTGCAACGCGTGCGATGACGCGGCGAGCTGCCTCGTCGTCGGGAGCCAGTGCCAGACCATCGGCGAGGGGACCTTCTGCACGGTGCCGTGCGCAGGGCCCAACGACTGCCCGGTGGGCTACACCTGTCGCGATGACGGCGCCGGGCGGCAGTGCGTGCCGACGAGCGGGACGTGCGTCTGCGGCGACGCCACGCGGGGACTCCAGCGCGGGTGCTCGGTGACGGCGAACGTGGGCGGGACCGAGGTCTCGTGCGTCGGGCTCGAGACGTGTGGCAACGACGGTTGGGGGCAGTGCGACCTCGGCCCGGACGTGTGCGACAACGTCGACAACGACTGCAACGGCAAGGTCGACGACACCTGGGTGGACGCGCGGGGGATCTACTTCCGCGACGAGAACTGCGGGGTCTGCGGCAACAACTGCCTGGTCGATGCGCCGGCCAACGCGACGCGCTACTGCGATGCGACCGGCGAGGTGCCGCGCTGCGCGATCCTGTGCGCCGAGGGCACCGAGGACCTGGACAACAACCCGCAGAACGGGTGCGAGTGCCGGGCGAGCTCGCCGACCGACGTGCCCGATCGACAGGGGCTCGATGCCAACTGCGACGGGGTCGACGGCGAGGTCGACAACGCGGTCTTCGTGTCGAGGAGCGGCGATGACTCGGCCGCCGGCACGATCGCGGCACCCCTCTTGACGGTGCAGGCCGGCATCGAGAGGGCGGCCCAGCTCGGGCTGCGCGACGTGTATGTTGCGACCGGTGTCTACAACGAGAGCATCGTCCTGCGGTCGGGCGTGAGCGTGTACGGTGGGTACCGTGGCGACTTCCGGCAGCGCGACCTGGTCCTCTACGAGACGGCGTTGCTGGGTGAGGCGCCGACGGCCGAGAAGCCGGGCGCGGTCAACGGGCGCGAGCTCGTCGCGGTGTCGGGGCGGACGGCCGGCGTCAACGGGTTGGTGGTCTTTGGCTACTCGCCCGACGAGCCGGGCGAGAGCTCCTATGCGATCCACCTGGTCGACTGCGGCGACGCCGTGACCGTGGCGGACAACGTCGTCTTCGCGGGTGATGGTGCGCCGGGGGCGCCCGGAGGATCGGGGACGAGCGGTACGCCGGGCGTCCCGGGGGTCGGCGGCAAGGCGTCGAAAGAGCTCGCCAAGGCGAGCTGCGGGAGCGCCGATCACCAGGTCGGTGGGGCCGGAGGCGCGCGCATGTGCGGCGGCGTCGACGTGAGCGGCGGCGTGGGAGGAACGGCGATCTGCCCGGACTTCAACGAGGCGAGCGGCGAGGGGATCTGCCCCCAGGCCTCGAGCCAGACGCAGAAGGCAGTCGAGGCCGGGCTGACCGGAAAGGGGCCGACGGCGGCGACGGGAGGTGCCGGCGGGCTGGACCTCTACATCAACCGGAAGGACGGGCCCTACAGCGCCTCGGTGTGCGTGGATGCCAACGCGAACTGCGGCGTGTGCCACGTGCCCGAGGGGATCGCCTCGGGCGGCAATGGCGTCTCGGGGGCCGCGGGTGCGAGCGGTCAGGCGGGGGCCGGGTGCCTCATCGATGGCGGTCAGGTCATCGCGCACCGCTGGACCTCGGGCGATGGCGGCTCGGGCACCGATGGTGGTCCGGGTAGCGGCGGTGGCGGCGGCGGGGCCGGCGGTGGCGTCGAGACGCTCGGGTGCGCGACGCAGCCCGCGGCGTATTCGGATCTCGGCGGCTCGGGTGGCGGTGGTGGCTCGGGCGGGTGCGGGGCGACCGGAGGGACGGGCGGCGGCGGTGGAGGAGGCAGCTTCGGCATCTTCCTGTCGTGGTCGTCGGCGCCGGCCAGCGTGCCGACCCTCCGCGACAACACCGTGCGACCCGGGCGCGGCGGCGCCGGCGGGCTTGGCGGCCTGGGCGGCACGGGCGGCGCGGGTGGCGCACCGGGGCTCGGCGGGGTCTCGGGCTCGGGCAACCCGGCGACCTATTGCGCTCCGTCGGGTGGCACGGGCGGGGCGGGTGGCCTTGGTGGTCACGGCGGTGGCGGCGGCGGTGGTTGCGGCGGCGCGAGCTTCGGCATCTATGCTGCGGGCGGGAGCGCACCGGCGGCCTGGCGCACCGGCAACGTCATCACCGGGGCGGCGCGGGCCGGCACGGGCGGACTTGGAGGCCAGAGCCTCGGGGCCTCGGGCGGGGCCGGACGATCGGGCGCGGCAGGCGCGACCAACTTCTGAGCAGGCGAAGCGGGTGGGGCGTACGTCACGCGTGCGCCTCACGCTTTGCGGGTGCCTTCGGGTCGGGGCCGCGGGGCGGCTGCGGCCTCGATCCGGGCATCCGGGTGGTCTGGCACAGGCGCGGGTCACGGGGCGGCTGAGGCGGCGCTGTCGACCGGCCGCTTGCGTCCAGGGTGGGGTTCTGGGTTAGAAGGGCATGTTCGCGCGCGTCGCGAGCGAGAGCCGGGTCTCGGTTCTGGGCTGTCGAGGAGTGAGCGCATGCGGTTCTGGACGGTGTCGTGGGTGGCGTTGGCGTCTCTCGTGGTGGGGCCGATCGGATGCGACGGGGCCGCCGAGCCCAAAGGCGAGAACACGGAGGTCGAGACGCCGGTCGAGCCGGAGACGCCGGTCGAGCCGGAGACGCCGGTCGAGCCCGAGACGCCGGTCGAGCCGGAGACGCCGGTCGAGCCCGAGACGCCCGAGGTCGTGGCCTACCCGCCAGGACCCTATGGGACCGGGTACCTCGACATCATCGAGAACCTGTCGTTCTTCGACCCCTGGACGGGCATCCATCACCAGCTCAGCGACCTCTACAACGACCCGACCAAGAAGGTCGTGGTCATCTCGAGCGCGGCCGGATGGTGCACGGCCTGCATGTTCGAGGCGTGGGACCTGGTCGACGTGTACGACGCGTACAAGGACCGCGGGCTCGAGATCTTCTACACGCTCTATGAGGACAAGAACGGCAAGCCGCTCTGGCAGGACGGGGCGCCCTTCGCAGAGCTCGACAAGGACCTGACCTTCATCACCCTGTGGCGGGACTGGCTCGGCACCCCGATCAACCTCGAGCGTCGCCAGGCGAACTACCCGGTCCTCATCGATGACGGGTTCAAGCTCGAGCCGTACTACAACCAGGGCGCGACGCCGCTGACCATCGTCGTGCGCGTGCGCGACATGCGCATCCTCTATCGGTCCGTCGGCTATGCGGCCGGCACCATCGAGGGGATCGTCAAGAGCTACGTCAACCAGTAGCACGCCGAAGAACGTCGGCCCGCCGCTGCGACGTCGGCGGGCCGTGCCCGGATCTCCTGTGGCCGCCCGGCTCGGGACGCTGAACGAGGGGTTCCGCGGGGCGAAGGCCCGTGCTATGCGCCCGCGCGACGCAGCCCGATAGCGCTGCGACGGCGAGGCGGGAGTGTCACGAAATCCGACCGTGAAAGGCGCGCAGGGTCAGCTCGAGGGTGGGCCAGAGCACGAGGCGCTGCTCGGGCGCCTGAGGGATCTGATGGCCAAGGGCGCCCTGTCGATGATCGACTGGGCCAACCACAAGCCCGAGAACCGCGGACGCAAGCCCAAGGTTGGCGGGCACCAGGCCTCGTCGATGTCCTCCGTCGACCTCCTGGCGGCGCTCTACCTGCACGCGCTGAGGCCGGGGGATCGGCTCGCCGTGAAGCCGCACGCGGCGCCGGTCGTGTACGCGCTGATGCACATGATGGGGCTGCTCACGCGAAGTGAGATGGGGCGGCTACGCGAGTACAAGGGACCGCAGCCGTACCCGACCGAGCTGAAGAACCCGCTCTTCGTCGACTACACGACCTCGTCCGAGGCGCTCGGCGTGGCGTGCACCATCTACGACGCGTACGGCGCCAAGCATCACGACCGCGCCCTGGCGCCGCGCTTCGGGCGACCGCTGGTGACCGCGCACTATTGGGCGCACGTCGGGGACGGCGAGCTCACCGAGGGGCAGATCGACGAGTCCCTCTACGACGCGGGGCGCTGGCGGCTGGACAACCTCGTGTGGGTCGTCGACCTCAACCGACAGAGCCTGGACCGCGTGATGGATGACTCGGGGCAGCTCTCGCGCTGGGTCGAGGCGAAGTTCCGCGGTCAGGGGTGGCAGGTCGAGGTCCTGCGCTGGGGGCGGAAGGCCGAGGCGCTGTTTGCCCGACCCGGCGGGGCGGAGCTGCGCGCGTGGGTCGAGGACCTGGATGATGCGCTCTTCAATCCGTTGATGGCGCTCAACGAATGGACCTTGCGTCATGCGCTCGGGCAGCCAGTTCCGAGCCACGCAGAGGCGCGCTTGCACCCGCGCGTCGAGCGGCTCGCGGCACTCTATCGTGAGCGCGCGCCGATGACCGAGACGCAGCGGGCAGGCGTCCTCGCGCTGCTCGGGGAGGTGCCCGAGGGCGAGCTCGCGCCGTCGCTGTCCCACCTCGGTGGGCACGACCTCGCGGGCCTCGCGCGGGCCTACGACGCGGCGCGTGAGGCCGACCGCCCGGTCTGTCTGGTGGCGCATACCGTGAAGGGCTACGAGACGACGGCGGCCGCACACCCCGAGAACCACGGCGGCCTCCTGCCGAGCGAAGAGGTCGCGGTGTGGGGACTCGAGCGCGGCGTCCCAGCGGACGACCCGTATCCCGTCCCGGTGCCCGGGAGCGAGGACGCGACGTGGTTGGCGGCGCGGGCTGATGCGCTCTTCCCGCCCGACCTGCACCAGCATGTGGTGGCCCCGGTGGACGTGCGCGCGGCGCTGGCGACGGTGCCGTTCCGGGGGCGAAGCCAGGCGTCGAGCGGCGAGGTCTTCCAGAGCATGAACCTCGCGCTCGTGCGGTCGGACCTGGGGCCGTTCATGCAGTTCGGGGCGCCGGACGTCGGGCAGACCACGCACCTCGGGCCGGTCATCAAGCTGGGCGGGGTGTTCGCGCCGCGCGCGCTGCCGGATGCGCTGGCGTGGATGCGCGAGGCCGGGGAGCTGAGCTTCGACTGGCGTCCGACCGAGACCGGGCAGTTCCATGCCTTCGGGATCGCCGAGGGCAACGCGATGCTGTGGGCCTATGCGTTCGGGCGCAGGAAGAAGGTCATCGAGGGCAAGCTGCCGCTCCTGCCGGTGGTCACCGTCTACGACAAGTTCTTCGAGCGCGGCCTGAACCAGATCGACTACGCGGTCTATGCGAACGCGCGCTTCATCGCGGTGGGCGTGCCGTCGGGGACGGGGCTCTCGCGCGAGACCGCGACCCATCAGTCGATCTTCACGCCGCGCATCATGATGGACCTGCCGGGGATCTGCGCGTGGGAGCCGGCCTTTGGGGCGGACCTCCACGCGATCTATCTGCACGCGCTGGGCGACCTGTGGGCGCCGACGGGCGAGGCGCACTACCTGCGGCTGACGACCCAGGCCGTCGAGCAGCCCAATGTGCTGCCGGAGGACCACGCGGCCCAGGCCGTCCGTGGGGCCTACTGGCTCATTGGCGAGGACGAGCGCGAGGCGGCGCCGGGGCAGGGGACGGTCCTCTTGGTCGGCACGGGGCGCAAGGTGCATGACCTGCGCGTGGCTGCGCGCATCCTGCACGCGCGAGGGATCGGCAGCCGCATTCTGAACGTGACGAGCTACGAGCGGCTCTATCGCGACTGGGACCGCTTCGCGAACGACGCGGAGAGCTGGGCCGATCCGAGCCGGAGCTACGTGCTCCATGACCTCTTCTCGGAGGAGGACCTCGGGCGCCCGTTGATCATCGTCGGAGACCACGTGCCGTCGGTCGCGGACTGGCTGCCGGGGGCGCTGCAGCGCGTGCGCGGGCATCGCTTCCTCGGGCCGCGGCGAAACGGTGAGGCGGGCGACCTCGTCGACATCGACCACCTGCATGGCATGGCGGTGGACGACATCGTGCGGGTGGCGGAAGAAGAGCTCGCGTGGCGAGCGGGCAGCACGAGCGGCGGGGCGCGCGGCCCCGGAACTGGAGAACGTTGATGGCGAGCCCGAATCCCAGCGACCCGAAGCCCGCGAAGACGCGGTCGCCCATCCTGGTCGTGAGCGACCTCGCCTTTGCCTATGGAGAGCGGGTGCTGTTCGAGGGGCTCTCGCTGGCGCTGGAGCCAGGGGACAAGCTCGGGCTCATCGGCGACAACGGGGTCGGCAAGTCGAGCTTTCTCAAGCTGCTGCTGGGTCTCGAAACGCCACTCAGGGGGAACGTCGCGCTGCGGTCGGGGACGCGGGTCGGGGTGCTCGAGCAGGTGCCGGAGCTGGACCTCGAGGCGACGGTGCGCGCCGTGCTGGAGGAGGGCATCGGCCCGAGGCTCGCGGCGATTGCGAAGTGGGAGGCGGCGACCGCGGCGATGGATCCGTCGGCGGACGGGCTGCTCACCGAGATCGAGCACCTCGGTGGCTTCGACTACGAGCACGAGCTCCAGGGCGTGGCGAGCGACCTCGAGCTGCCGTCGATGGAGCGGGTCATCGGGACCTTGTCGGGCGGGCAGCGGAAGCGGGTGGCCATCGCGCGGCTCGTCCTGTCGCGGCCGGACCTCGCACTCTTCGACGAGCCGACCAACCACCTCGACATCGAGACGGTCGAGTGGCTGGAGAAGTGGATCGGGGACTCGGCGGCGACCTGTCTCGTCGTGACCCATGACCGCGCCTTCCTGGATCGCGCGGTGAACAAGATGGCCGAGCTACGCGCACCGCGGCGGCTGGTCGGAGCCGAGGTCGAGCGCGGGGCGTTGGCGGTCTACGCCGGCAACTACGAGGACTACCTCGAGGCGCGGGCCCTCGAGGAGGAGCAGCGGGCGGCGCTGGGGCAGTCGCGGGCGCAGCAGCTGAAGACCGAGCTCGAGTGGTCGCGGCGGCAGCCGAAGGCGCGGACCACCAAGTCGCACGCGCGGCTCGGGCGAGTCGAGGCCCTGAAGGACGAGGTGCGCGACCTCGGGGCGCGCGAGCTCAAGACCGAGATCGTGTTCAGCGATGCGCCGCGGCTGGCGAAGTCGGTGCTCGCGCTCGAGGGGGCGACCTTCGGGTATGGGGGCGTGCCGCTGTGCACGAACCTGGATCTGGCGCTGGCGCGCGGCGAGCGGCTGGGGGTGGTCGGGCGGAACGGCATCGGCAAGACGTCGATGTTGAACGCGCTGGCTGGGGACCTGGCCCTCATGGCGGGCAAGCGCATCGTCGGCAGCGAGACGAAGATCGCCATCTTCGACCAGCATCGAACCGTCCTGGATCCGAAGCGATCGATCCAGGAGACGGTGGCGCCCGACGGCAACGACACGGTGTTTCCCGGCGGCAAGCCGATGCACGTCGCGGCGTGGCTGGCGCGCTTCGCGTTCACGCCGAAGCACCTGCCCATGAACGTGTCGGCCTTGTCCGGCGGAGAGCGGAACCGCCTGGCGCTGGCGAGGTTCCTCCTGGAGACGGCCAACGTGCTGTTCTTCGACGAGCCGACCAATGACCTCGACCTGGCGACGCTGGGGGTGCTGGAGGACGCGCTGGTCGGGTTCCCGGGGACCATCGTGGTCGTGTCCCATGACCGCTGGTTCTTGGACCGGGTGGCGACGCGCATGCTGGTCTTCGAGGACCTGCCGCCCGTCGAGATCGGTGGGGTGCCGCGGCGCGAGGTGCACATGCAGCCGGGTGGATACACGACCTATCGACGGCTGCGCGGGCCCGAGCTGGAGGCGCTGCGCGCGCGCTACGCCGACCTCGAGCGCGAGGCGCGGAGCGCGGACAAGGCCGCGAAGAAGGCGGCGAGCGGGCGGCGCGAGGGGGGCGAGAGCGCGCCGAAGCGCGGGTTGAGTGGCCCCGAGAAGAAAGAGCTGCAGGCCCTCGAGAAGAGCATCGAGCGCTTGGAGGGAGAGCTCGGCAAGGTCGGAGCGCTGCTCGAGGATGCGGCGATCTGGGCCGGCGACGGCAGCAAGGGACGCGAGGCGAGTGCCAAGAAGACCGCGTTGGAGGCCGAGCTCGAGGTCGCGATGGAGCGGTGGGGGAGCCTCGCCGAGCGCGCGTAGCGCTGACGCGGGGTCGCCGGGCGGTCGGGCGCGACGCGAGGTTGTCGCGGCCTACGGCCCCAGAAAAACAAAACCCCGCGAATCTTGCGACTCGCGGGGGTTCGTCTCTGATGAGGTCAGAGCGGAGCTGGGATTACTCCCACTTCACGTCCGGGCACGCCGCGCCCATGCCGCCCTTGGCCGCGTCCCACATCTGCTTGCAGGTCGCCTCGAGGGCGCCCTTGTCCGGGACCTGCTTCCACGCGTCGGTGGCCTGCTTGAAGCCGCTCTCCATCGCGGCCTTGGCCTCTGCGGGGACCTTCTCCAGGCACTTCTTCACGTTGTCCATGTACTTCTGGCAGGTGGCCGGGAGGTCCCCGCCAGCGCCGCCCTCGGCAGGCTTCGCGGCCTCACCGGGCTTGGCGGCCTCGCCTTCGGCCTTCTTGCCACAGGCTCCGGCCGACATCACGAACATGGCACCCATCACAACGGCGAAAGTCTTCATGTTTGGCGTCCCTCCTTAAGGACTAGCAGTTCGCGAGAGGGCCTCATCAGGCGAGGCGGCCTTCGCATGCTTTTGACTCGAGTGAGAACGGGCGCGACTCGTATCGGTGGTGGCCCCCGCCGAAGACCTGGCAAGCCAAGCTTCCCAGCGGATTCCGCCCCCGATTTCGTAGAACACCTGGTGTCCCCCCTCGAGCGCGCCCCGAGGTCGCTGCGGATTCGGTGTCGAGTCCGTGACGACCTGGGGGGTATTCGGTCGGTTGCCCGACCCGGGGACCGTGTGTACTGCAATCCGGTTTGACACGCCAGTCGACTAGGCACCTTTTTTCGCACCTCGGGGGTTGGTGCGTAAGTGCTCGTTATTAGGGCGGATATTGGCTCGTGCCAATCCCCGCTCGCGGCGAACCTGGGCCGTTTCAGGACGGACTGGGAGGCTCGGTCGGATCCTTGGCGGAGGGCGGCTGGTCCGGTGCGTCGGGGGGCTTCAGCGCGGCGGCGCGCTCGTCACGGCGGTTGTGGGCGACCGAGAAGAAGACCCCGAGGGCGAGGATGAGGATGACGACCAGGAGCGACCAGTGGGCCGGGACCTCGACCAGGTCGTGGATGAACATCTTGATGCCGACGAGCAACAGGATGACCGACACCGCGAGCTTCAGGTAGCGGAACTGGGCCATCGCGCCGGCAACGACGAAGTAGAGGGAGCGGAGCCCGAGGATGGCGAAGATGTTGGACGTCATCACGATGAACGGCTCCTGCGTGAAGCCGAAGATCGCGGGGATGGAGTCGACCGCGAAGACGACGTCCATCATCTCGATGACGATGAGCGCCAGGAACAGCATCGTGTACATCTTGCGGCCGTCGACGCGGGTCGTGAACCGCTGGCCGTCGTACTTGTCGCTGATGGGCAGGACCTTGCGGACCCAGCGCACGATGCGGCTGTGCTCGACGTCGACCTCGTCCTCGCCGCCGAAGATCATGCGGAAGGCGGTGATGACGAGGATGGCGCCGAAGACGTAGAAGATCCAATCGAACTCTTCGAGGAGCGCGGCACCGGCGGCGATCATGATGCCGCGGAAGACGATGGCGCCGAGGATGCCCCAGTAGAGGACGCGGTGCTGGTGGAGCGCCGGGACCTTGAAGTAGCGGAAGAGCATCGCGATGACGAAGATGTTGTCGACCGAGAGCGACTTCTCGACGAGGTAGGCGGTGAGGTACTCGGAGGTCGCCTGCAGCCCGTTGACGTGTCCGTGGCTGCCGATGCCGCCCCAGTGGAACTCGTAGATGAGGTAGACGAGGCCCGAGAAGGAGAGGCCGATGGTGATCCAGACCGCGCTCGAGCGGACGGCCTCGGGCATGGTGATCGCGTGGCTCTTCTTGTGAACGACGCCGAGGTCGATCGCCAAGAGGAGCGCGATGATTAGGAAAAAGCCAGCCCAAACCACGATCATCGCGGCAGCTTGACACAACTCGACGCGATGTCCAGCGTTGCTCTGCAGGCGCTCGATGCATCGAGCTGCGCTCGATGCACCGAGCTGGCGAGCGAAGGTGTCGGACCCGGGTGGCGCGGACGGACGGCCGCGGTCACCGGTCGCGCCCGGGTCGGTGCCTCCTCCTCCCGGCAGGCTGCTGAAGCCCCGAGCGTTGCTCGAGGCTTCGAGCCTGCAGGTCGTCGGAGGCATCCGACTCCGGACGCTCCCTGCTGGGTCGGCTCACTCGCGCGTCGCGAGGGAACGACGATGCTGGCGCTCGGCGCAACTCGCCGCGCGTGTCCCCCAACACGAGCGCGAGCGAGCGACGACGCTGGCGCAACTCGCCGCGCGCGTCACCCAAACACGCGCGCGAGCGAGCCGAGATGCCAGTTAGGAGGCGCCCGAAGTGAGCGACGAGTCAACTGTATTGGTTGGCTCTGGCCCGATGAATCGGGCGGGCTCAGGCGAGCTGCCAGTCCCGATGATGTCGAACCATCGCGTCGAGGATGACCAGGAGCTTGCGGGCGCTGGCGATCATCGCGACGAGGTGCGTCTTCCCGTTTGCTCGTAGTCTCGAG
>JAEUKJ010000573.1 GCA_016792665.1 Deltaproteobacteria bacterium
CCGTTCTAGTGCCTCACCCCGTGCGGCCACCATGCCCAATTTTTGCCCCGCGCCCTGAGCAAGCGTGCTCAGCCCTGAGCACGCAACAAACGACAACACGGCGAGTCCCGCAACCCATTGACCTGGCTTCGGTTTCCGCGGCCGCTCCGGCGCGGTCCCTGGTGTTGTGCACAAGCACATGAACGGAGATACTGCCCCACATTCCCGGGATGCGGATCCGGGGCTAGAGGAAGTTGCCCATGCGTTCGAGATCTCACCTCGTCACGGTGTCGAGTCTCTTGTCTCTCACTGGCGGCCTCGGAGCCTGCTTGGGAGATCAGTCTGGACCGACCTCGCACCTCGAGATCGCAGTCGCGCCCCTCACCCTCCCCGACATCGTCGACGCCTGCTACGACCTCCGCGTGACCAACGCGCCGGGCGGCCTCGGCCAGACCGTCTTCGAGCGCACCGGCATCTGCTCGTCCACCTTCGGCGACAGCCGCGGTGCCATCACCTATGTCGGCACCTGTGACGCGGGCGCCGGTCTCCACACCGTGTCCCTCACCATGACGAGCCTCACCGGCACGACCGGCCCGGCCGCCTTCGTGAACCCCTGCCCGAGCGGCCGCCCCTGCGCCCTCGAAACCCCGTGCGCCGAGAACGCCGACACACCGGTCGTCTTCAACCTGACCATCATGCGCTCGGCCCAGCAGGGCTTCTTCGACGTTGCCGTCAACTTCGAAGACCTCTTCTGCTCGGCCAAGGCCGACTGCGTCGGCAGCGACGGCCCCCTCACCCTCCTGCACGACCCGCGCACGCCCAACGGCCCGCGCCTCCCGACCGTCGTCCTGGCCCTCGCGTGCACCGGCGGCCTCGGCGCCGCGACCGAGCTGCACTGGGGTGAGGTCTCGCTCGTCTGCGGCAGCACCACCATCCCGCTCGCGATCTCCGGCCCGCCCGGCAACGTCTACTCCGCCTCGACCCCGGCGCCCGCCCCGCTGCTCCAGCTCGCGACCTACCGCGGCACCGAGAGCCTCGCCGACGCGCAGGGTGTGTCGTGGGGCAAGCTCTACTACAACGTCGCCTTCGCCCTCGACCTCGCCAACCCGCTCTCCGCGTGCTCGCTGCGCGCCACCGCTTCGGCCTCCGACGGCCCGTTCACGACCCCGTTCACGACGCCGGCCAACACCGCCTGGCCGCTCGTGCGCGTCGACCTGCCGGTCGTGTCCGAAGGCCAGAGCACCTATGCCTGCTCGCGCCACCCGCTCGGCACAGCGCCAGAGGACCGCGTGTGGGTCACCTACACCGAGGCCTCGACCCCCGTCGTCTTCGACCACCGCGCCTACGTCGTCGCGAGCGACGTCCGCGTGGACGATCGTCCCGACTCGGGTCCCCTGACCGTGACACCGCCCACTGTCGTCCTCGGCCGGAACGGCACGCACACCTATCAGGCCACCGGCGGCCTCGGCCCCTACACCTGGTCCGTCCAGAGCGGCGGCGGCAGCTTCGCGGGCGCCCTCTTCACGGCGCCGAACGTCGCCCCCGGCAACGTCACGGTGCGCGTCACCGACGCGCGCGGCACCACCGCCACCGGTGCGGTCGTCATCGTCCCCGACGTCGCGATCGATCCCAGCGCGACGACCGTCGCCGTCGGCAACGCGGTGACCTTCTCGGCCTCGGGCGGCCAGGGCCCCTACACCTTCGACCTCGACGGCCCCGGCACCCTCGTCGGCCCCCTCTACACCGCCACTGCGGTCGGCACCGCCGAGGTGCGCGCGACCGACAGCCTGGGTGGCGAGGCCACGGCCACCATCACGATCAACCCGTCGCTCACCATCGCCCCGAGCTCGGTGACCGTCGCCGCCGGCGGCACGCAGACCTTCTCCACAACCGGCGGGGTCGGCACCGTGACCTACTCCGTCCCCAGCGGCGGCGGCCTGTTCGCCGGCAATGTCTACAGCGCACCGAGCCAGCCCGGCGGCGCCGTGGTCCGCGCCACCGACAGCCTCGGCAACACCAGCGAGGCCTCGGTCACGATCAACCCGGGCTCGGTCTGGGTGGCCTCCACCTCGAGCGCGCTGTACTACTCGAACACCGGCAACGACTGGACCCAGGCGACCGTGCCCGATCTCGGCGGCCGCAGCATCCAGACCGTCATCTACGGCGGCGGCAAGTTCGTCGCGCTGGGCACCTCCGGCCTGGTCCTGAACAGCTCGGACGGCATCAGCTGGACCAACGTCACGACCGCGCTCACCGGCAACCGCCCCTACGCGGTCGCCCTGGGCAACGCCATCCTGACGGGCGGCGTGTCCGCCGCGGCAACCATCGATGGCGGCGCGAATTGGTCGGGCAATATCAGCGGCGGCTACGTCGCGATCAGCGGCGGCCGCTACTTCACCACGTTCTGGCAGGGCCAGTGCCCGTGCTTCGGCAACATCTACCGCAGCAGCACGGCGGTCGGCACCCTGCCCACGCCCGCGTCCTTCTCGAG
>JAEUKJ010000577.1 GCA_016792665.1 Deltaproteobacteria bacterium
CCATCGCAGGCGACACCACCCCAGGCGACACCATCGCAGGTGACACCATCGCGAGCGACACCATCGCAGGCGACACCACCCCAGGTGACACGGGCGCGCCGCTGGATCTCTCGTGCCTCGGCGAGTCCATCCCGCTCGTCCTGGCGGGCGACCTGCCCTACGTCGAGGTGCGCATCGGCGCGGCGAAGGGCTACTTCCTCGTCGACTTCGCCTCGACCTACTCGACCATCGACCCGCGCGGGTTCACGGGTGGCACGCCGCAACCGGTCGCGGGGACCAGCGACCGCTACGCGGGCTTCTCGTTCTTCGGGGACTGGGGAACCGTGCGTCTCGCGAGCGCTGACTACGCGGGCTTCGGTGGGGCGGTGCGCCAGGCCGGGATCCTCGGCACGGACTTCCTCTCGCTCGATGTTTACAGTGTCTACTGGGCACGCAGCGGGGCGCGGGCAGCGACTGCCGTGCGCGACGCGCTGGGGCCCGAGCCGCTCCTCATCCGGGGCACGGCCGCGTTCTGTGACGACCCCGAGCTGGCGGGCGCAGGACTCGCGGCAGCCTCGACCGAGGGCTGGTACTCGAACGAGCTGGCCGACGTCGGGTCGCGACCGAACGTGCCGATCCTGCCGACGGCGCTGCTCGGCGTGGTGGTCCCGGCCCAGGTCGACACGGGCTACGGCGACAGCCTGGTGAGGCACGCCGTGAACGCGAACCGCGCGGCCTTCGACCGCCTGCCACGGGCCCTGGAGCGCGTGCCCGCGCGCGACCTCACGCTGACGACGTGTGTGCCCGGGGTCAGCGAGACGGTGCTCGCCCACCGCCTGCCGGCCGACGCACCGCTCGCGTTCACGGCGAGCCTCGCGTCCACCGTCGGGTTGGTCTCGTTCGCCGACGCGATCATCTACCTCAAGGACACGCCGGCCGCGGCGCGCGGCTGCGGCGGCATCGGCACCTGGAGCTCGCCCGCCGCCCAGCTCGGCGCGTCGTTTGCGGCCGATCTCGGGCTCGTCGTCTTCGACCCGCTCAGTGCGCGCCTCTGGGTCCCCGCCCCGAGATAGCGCGCATCAACTTTACAGTGCCGACCGGCTCCGCGCTCATGGCCGCGAGCACCCCGCCCATCATGGCGCCGATGACGCCGACGGTCGCGACCTCGGAGCCGGCGAAGAACAGGTTCGGGATCGGCGAGCGCGGGCGCAGCGCCTGACACGCGAAGCGCTCGGGCGTGGGCTCGATGCCGTAGATCGAGCCCTCGATGGGGCGCGTGAAGTGGTGGGTCGAGACCGGGGTCGAGAGCTCGACGACGTCGATCATGCCGCGGAGCCCCGGCATGTGGCGCAGGAACTGCTCGAGCATGTGGTCCTGGATGGCGGCCTTCATCTCCTCGTAGCTGGCGCCGCGCTTCTTCCAGCGCGTGTCGACCCAGGACGCGAAGCGCTCCCACGGGACGAAGGTCACGACCTCGCCGGTGTGGCGCTCGTCCGGGCCGGGGTCGTGGCGCGGGTCCTTCAGCGACGGGAAGCTCGAGTAGAGGCACGGGGCGTCAGCCCCAGATGGGCGGGAGCTCAGGTGCGGCCCGGGCATGGCGCCGTTCGATGCGCGCGTGTCCCAGGCCTCGGCCTCGGTCGACCAGGTCTCGTAGAACCACTTGTTCGCGGCCGTCGCGCCGGCCTTGCGGATGTCGCCCTTGAACCCGAGGTAGAGGCAGACGTGGGCCGGAGCGGGCCGGAGACGCTGAATGCCACGGGTCCAGTCGGCCTCGACGTGGTCTCTCGGGAGGAGGCGCTGGAGGGTCGACATGACGCCGGCCGCCGAGATGATGCGCTTGGCGCGGATGACCTCGCCCGACTTCTTGAGCCGCACGCCGACGACCTTGCCGCGTTCCAGGACGATCTGCTCGACGTCCGACGAGATGCGCGTCCAGCCTCCGTGGTTGGCGACGGTAGATAGGAGCGTGCGCGCGATCTCGCCGGCGCCGCCGACCGGGTAGTAGCCGCCGTGCATGAAGTGCTTGGTGACCAGCGCCTGGATGGCGAACGAGCTGCGCGACGGCGGCGAGCCGTAGTAGCCCCACTGCGAGGCGAGGACACTCTTCAGGCGCGGGTTCTGGGTGAGGCGGGACAGACGCGCCTCGGTCGTCTCGCGGAAGGCGGCGACGGCGCGGCGGGCGACGACACGCTCGGCCAGGCCGCCGACCGAGGCAGGCAAGGTGCGCGCGAGGTAGTAGCCGCGCATCGCGCCGGAGACCTCGCGGACCGCGTCGAGGTAGCCGTCGATGGCGCGGACCTCGGCCGGGAACGCGTCGACGAGGTTCTGGCGGAAGGCCTTCGGGCTATCGGGGAAGTCGATGCGGACGTCGTCGGGCCAGTAGAACTCGTCGTAGACCGGGCCGAGCGAGGCCCAGGTGAGGGCGCCGTCCGTGAGGTGGTCGAGCAGCCGCCCTGTCATGCTGTGGGTCGTGACCTCGCCCACGGCGTGGACGCCGACGTCCCAGGTGTAGCCGGGGCGGTCGAACATGTGGGTGAAGCCGCCGGGGACGTAGTGCTGCTCGAGCACGAGGACGCGCTGCCCCATCTTGGCGAGCATCGCGGCAGCCGTCATGCCGCCCATGCCCGAGCCGATGACGATCGCGTCCCACACCCCGCCGGGCGCGTCCTTGCCCGCGCCGCGCTTGTCCCAAGGCCGTCCGCCGAGTCCCGTGTCGCCCTCGCCCATGTCACGCCTCGCCGTCTTCGCGCAGGCGTCGCGGCCTGCGCTTCGTGTGAGCCGAGTCTATGCCGAAGCAAAGTAGACAGTGTCAACATCAAAGCCGTCTTCTTGCGGACATCGGCCATGTGAGCTAAGTTTTAAGCCATGAAGCGAGACGCCATGCGTGTAGACAGTGACAACAGCGGACGTCCGGCGGAGGGTCCGGGCCCTCTCGAGAGCGTCGCGCCGCGAAGCCCTGGACGGGAGGCCCCCGAGCGTGAGCTCACGCGCGAGCGGCTCGTGCTCGCTGCGGTCGAGCTCGCCGAGGCGGACGGTCCCAACGGAGTCGGACTGCGCGAGGTCGCGCGTCGCGCCGGCGTCACGCACGCCGCGCCGTATCGCCACTTCGCCGATCGCGAGCAGCTCCTGGTCGCCGTCGCCGAGCGCGGGTTCAAGGAGCTCATGGAGCACTGCCTCGAGCTCCAGCGCGTCTGTGGCGATGACCCGCTCGACCGCTTCTGGGCTTTGGGCTTTGGCTACTTCACCTTCGCCGTCGAGCGCCCAGGCCTCTTCCGCGCGATGTTCTCCCCCGAGGCCGCGCGCGCCGAAGCGCTCCGCGCATCGGAGGCCGCGGTCTTCTCGCTGTGCGTGTCCGCCATCGTCGCCGCGCAGCGCGAGGGGCTCGTCGCCGAGGACGATCCACAGCTCCTGGCGCTGGTCGCGTGGTCGTCGATGCACGGGGCCGCGATGCTCTACCTGGACGGGCTCGTCTCTTGGGTCGGCATCGGCGGCAGCGCCCACGAGATCGCCGGGCGCCTCGCGCGTCAGGTGTTCAACGGCTTCCTGCCGCGGCCGGATCGAGAGGGCGACGCGAGCGCGACGAAGAAACCGCGTCGGCCACCCGCTCGGCGACCCGGTGGGCCATCGCCATCACGGTGATCTGCGGGTTCACGCCGAGGCTCGTCGGCACGATGCTGCCGTCGGCCACCCACAAGCCCGCGACGTCCCACACGCGCCCCTCGGGCGAGACCACGGCGCGCTTGGGGTCGGTGCCCATGCGACAGGTCCCGAGCGGGTGCTGCGAGGTGCACTCGTAGCGGCGCCCCGGGACCTTCGTGAAGTCGATGGTCTTGAGCCGTTCTGGTGTGATGGGGCCGAGGCCCAGGACGGGCGAGAAGCACTCGCGGGCGCCGGCCTCGAAGTAGATCTCGGCCATGCGCCTGACCGCTTCCGGTAAGCGCGCGCGGTCCGCCTTGGCCATGCGGTAGGTCACGACCGGCTCGCGGCCGAGCGCGGCAGGGACGGGCCAGACGCGTCCCCCACCCTCGTCGTGCAAGAGGCCGCCCATGATGGCGATGTGCTGGAGCGCGTCGGTGCGGAGGGCGAGCTCGGGGCCGATGCCGGGCATGGCGCCCGCGACGACACCGGGCGGTACGAAGAGCGCCACCATCGTGTGCCCGTCCTTCATGAAGGACGGCGAGTAGGCACTCTGTAGCGCCCCCTCCCAGCCGCGCACCGGCTCGTCGAAGCGGGCCATCATGCGGAAGGACGGGTGCAGCGTCATGTGGCGCCCGAGGTCCGGGTGGCGGATGCCGGAGCGCGCGAGCACGACGGGATCGTGCCAGGCCCCGGCCGCGAGCACGACGGTGTCGGCGTGGACCACGAAGCGATGGCCCCGACCGAGGCGGCCCTCGACGCCGACCGCGCGGCGACCACGGAGACGGATCTTCTCGACGAGCGCGTCGGAGACGATGGTCGCACCGTGGTCGACGGCGCGCGGGAGGACGCTGAGATCGACCGAGAGCTTGGCCTGGTGCGGGCAGCCGAAGTTGCAGCGCGACTCGCCCTGGCACCCGTGGGTGTTGCGCTCGAGGGAGACGAGCTCGCCGCCGACTTTCGCGAGCCCTTCGCCGAAGCGCTGCACCGCGCGCGAGCGCATCGACGGCGGCACGGCCTCGACCCCGACCAGGCGCTCGACGATCGAGAGGTGGCGGTCCAGGTGGGACAGATCGAGGTCGCCGAGGCCGAGCTCGTGGACCCAGCGAGAGACGACCTCTTCCGGGGGGCGGAGGCAGACGCCGCCCGTCACCATCGAGGAGCCACCGACCACCTTGCCCATGGTCACGTTGATGACCGGCGTGTCGCCGAGGCCGACCGCGACCGTCATGCCGCCGTCGCGCCAGACGTGGCGCAGGGACTCGGACGGGCGCATGGCGCCGTGCTCGCGCGCAGTGATGTGTGGGCCCTCTTCGAGGCAGATGACGTCGAGGCCACGCTCGGCCAGGACCTTCGCGGCGATGGCGCCGCCCGCGCCGGTGCCGATGATGACGACGTCGCAGCCGAGCACGAGGTCGCCCTGGCGTTCGGCGCCGCGCACGACGCGGCCCGCGTGTGAGGCGCGGGTCGGAATCGCGGTCGGGGTAGTCGGGCTCATCGGTGAGCTCCGCGGACGAGGCCAGCCTCGACCTGGGTGTCGGGGTGCTCGAACCAGAGGAAGGACATGAGGGTCTTGACCGCGAAGACACACAGCGCGGCGGGGCCGGCCAGCGGCTGATCGAGGCGCTCCAGGGCGCGCACGCGGTCGGCCAACGAGAGCGACGCGAAGGGGCGGAGCGAGCCGATCGTCACCGGGCCGAGGGTCACGAGCGTCGTCAGCGCGGCGCGAAAGACGAAGCGCGAGCGGCCGCCGACACTCAACAGGAAGTGATCGAGGTCGTCGACCATCCAGTCGATGCGGGCGGCAGGAGGTGGCTCCAGCGTCTCGTGGCCGTGTTCGGCGGACGACGTCGACGACTTCGAGAAGACGGCCTCGGCAACGGCAGCGGCGTCGCGGTGCCAGGACGGCGCGTGGCGGTCGTAGACCGTCGGCTCGAGGTGGGACGGAGCCAGGTGGGGGGCAGTCACGCTCGAGGTCGGATGAGCCATCGCGCGGAGTCTACGACTCGCACACGGGGGCGACAATCACGTTCGCGCAGACCCCGGGGCGGGCCGAGGCAGGCGTGTCGATGTTCCGGCGGATCCGGTGGGTCCGATGGCCCAGGCCCGTCCATGCGCAAGCAAGAGGCTGCCGCTTGACAGCCAGCGCCGCTTTGCGTCTGCTACGCAAATGCTCAAAATTTCAGCTGTTTTCGCGCTCGCGCTGGTCTTTTTCACCACCCCCGCGGCGAGGGTCGAGGCCCTTCCCACCGGCCCCGCAACGGCCACACTCGGCGCCGATGAGTGCCGGCCCGGCGCCGCGCAGCCCGCGTGCCGGGCGCGACCGTTCGTGCGCACCGCCGACCTCGCCTGGTCGGGCAACGGCTTCGCCCGGCCGGCGGTGGCCAAGAGCACCATCGCCGGCTTCGCCATCCACAACGAGGCGCACATCAACGACGGCTACTTCGGCAACGGTGCGAGCTGGGTGAGCGCCGGCGCCGACGCGTGGGTGAAGATCGATCTCGGCCGGGTCGTGCGCGTCGAAGGTATCCGCCTCGGCCGCGATCGCACCGGGGCGTTCACCGATCGCGGGACCGGCGGCTTCGTCGTGTCGCTCGCCTCGACCGATGCCGTCTACGCGACCGGCGTCGCGACCGACGATGACACCGAGTACACGAAGGTGTTCGAGGTGGCCGCCGCCGAGGTCGCGAGCGCGCCGGCCGGCACCACCTACGTCGTCGCCTTCACGCCGACCTTCGCCCGCTTCGTGAAGGTGCAGCTCAAGGCGAACGGCGCGGCCCTGGACGAGATCGAGGTCTACGGTGCCGTCCAGGTCGAAGCCGACGCGTGCCTTACGAGCCCGTGCTCACCCACCCTGGATTGCATCGATCGGCCCGGCACCGACACGAGCCCGGCGGGGCGCACCTGCGCTTGCAAGACCGGCTTCGTCGCGGGTGCAGACGGAGCCTGCGTCGACGTCGACGAGTGCGCCGCCGGAACCGACGGTTGCGTCGAGGGATGCAGGAACCAGATCGGGACGTTCACCTGCACCAACGATCCGGCGTGGACCTCGAGTGGCGAAGCCGGGTTCCCGCAGGTCGCCAACATCGGGTATCTGACCGTGGCGGCGGAGACGACGCTCGCCGCGGTGCGGGTGCCGTCGAGTGCGCTCCAGGGGCCGTCGCGGCTCGTCGTGACGGTGCTCCCGGCGGCAAACGCTGCGGCGGTGACGGTCGCGGTCGGCGCCATGGTGGAAAAGGGAAGCGGGGCGAACACCGTGCTGCCCCTGCCCTACACGCTGTACCCGAGTCGGCTCTACCAGATCACCCTCGAGACCGGCGACGCGAAGGTCAACTTCGTGACGGGCGTGCCGCTCGCCCGCGCCTCGTTCCAGACCGCGCCCAAGAGCCGGCTCGCCCTGGCGCCGCCCACCAACCGCGAGCGCACGGCCATCGGTGGCGTGAAGTCGCGCGCCTACCGGGTCAAGGTCAACGCGGAGACCCGCATCGCCGCGGTCGAGTGGATCGTGATGCCGTGCTTCGGGCAGCGGCTCGAAGCACGGATCTGGGACGAGCAGGGCGTCGTCCTCGCGCGCGGGCTCTCGGTCTCCGGGCCGGCCCAGACGGGGCCGGTCGCCTCGCCGCTCACGTTCACCTTCGAGGTCGGTCGCACCTACCTGGTCGGCATCTACGACGAGAGCGGCTTCGTGCAGATCCCGTTCAAGGACGTCGGGCCCGATGCCGTCGGCCTCGCCACGACCACGCCGGCCTACACCGTGGGCGGCCTGACCGTGACCGCCGTGCGATCATCGCGTCCCGCCGATGAGCAGGGGCCGCTGATCGACAATGCGTTTGGCCCCTTGATCGACCTCGTCCTCACCTCGCGCGCGCCCTGAGCTCGCGGGCTCGACGTTGCTCGAACCGTGCCTTGGTCACGCGGGTCGATGCACAGCGAGGGAGACGACGAGTAGGTTTCGCGGGCTGATCGCGCGCGGGAAGAGGATCTGCACCGAGACCTCGCGGCCGTGCTCGACGAGGAAGGCGGCCTGATCCAGCGCACACCAGACCTCGATGGCGCGGCGGAACAAGGTGCGCACGACGCCGAGGGCGCGGGCACGGCGGGCGCGATGGACTCCGACCGCGAGGGCGGCCACTGGGTCGAAGGGCGGGAGCAGGAGGCCGAGATGTTCCGCAGCGCCCTTCGCGAAGTGGGCAAAGTCCCCTGCGAGCAGGTGGCCCGGCAAGGTGCCGAGTGGGGTGTAGGCGTCACGGCCCGAGGCGTCGCGCAAAAGCTGATCGAGGGCGAGGCGGAAGGCATTCTCGCGGCGGCGCGAATCGCGGAGGGCCGGTCGCGCGACGACCTCGTCCGAGGTCGCGAGGCGAAGTGCGGAGTGGTCGAAGCGCGGGTCGAGCGAGCGGCCGAGCGCCGAGCGCGGGACGAAGCGGCGGGGGGCGTCGTCGGTGTCGGGACCGAGCGAGCCGATCTTGTGGAGACAACACGGGGCGAGGGCGACCTCGGCGCCGGTCGCGGCGGCGTGCGCGAGGAGGCGCTGGCCGAGCTCGCCGCACGCGTGCAGGCCGACGGCGAGCGTGTCGCGAGAAAGGACCTCGGGCGGGGTCGCCAGCGCATCGGCGGCATGGAAGTGGACGGTCGCACCGGCGCGTGTCGCGAGCGTCAGCGCCGGCTCGCGGTAGGCCGACTCGCGCTCGATCACGGTGACGGGCAGGCCGGTCGTGGCACCCAACGTCCGACCGAGGTGGCCCTTGCCACCACACCAGTCGAGGATGCGCATACGCCGAGAGTTCGACGCAGGCCCGGCCGCCGGCTCGGTGAGCGCGGCCAAGAAGGCCTCGACCTGGCGCTGCTTGCGCTCGGGGATCTGCCAGGCGAGGCGACGATCGAGGGGGCGCGGCGGCGGGGGCGACGCGAGCTCGGGAAGGGCCGCGTGGATCTCGTCGTGCCAGCCGAGGACGGTCGCGGGCGCGCTGGGGTCGGGTGCTGCGCCGTCTTCGAGGGCCGCGAGCTCGGCCGGGCTCAGCCCGAGGCACCACGCGGCGACCTCGGGGTGCTCTGCCGCCCAGCGCGGCGGGTCCTCGACAAAGGGGCGCGTGCGCCAGAGCGCTTCATGGCGCGCGAGCAGCGCGCTGAGAGCGGTCAGGGACGCATGGAGATCCACGCCGCCTGCTCACTCGCCCTTCGAGCGCGGCGCGAAGCGGTA
Source organism: Deltaproteobacteria bacterium (assembly GCA_016792665.1). Taxonomy (GTDB): domain Bacteria; phylum Myxococcota_A; class UBA9042; order PHBI01; family PHBI01; genus WYBB01. Next base: position 8,813 of record JAEUKJ010000577.1, read on the forward strand.
GGTCAACCACTGGCTCGCGACCCGAGCGAGGCGTGCGGCGCCGTAGACCTTCGGGTAGATGAGGCGTGCCTGCTTCTTCTGGAGGCCCTGGCGGATGAGCTCGGCCAGCTCCTCGGGCGTGCCCATCGGGATATTGCGCTGGAGGAAGCCGTCCTCGAGGCGGGCGCGCGCGGCTTTCTCGAGCGCGGTCTCGACCGGGCCGGGGTAGACGGTCAGGACGTGGACG
>JAEUKJ010000600.1 GCA_016792665.1 Deltaproteobacteria bacterium
GGGGTCGGGGCGCGGTGCCGCGGCGGGCGCCGGCGCCTGGTTCTGCGGGTGGAACGGGGGTGCACGGGGGGTGGGGGGGCCGACTTGCGCCGAAGCGGGAGGGGCGCCCCGGGGGTGGGGAAGCGGATTGGCGATCTGCCCATCGGCCTCTGGAGGGGTGGGGAGGCCGTCTGGCCCGGCCGAGATCGGGGGGCTGGCGTCCTGGAACGCGACTGGCGCCGCCGAATCGGGTTCCGGAGGGGTGGGGAACGCGACTGGCGCTGCCGAATCGGGTTCCGGAGGGGTGGGGAACGCGATTGGCCCCAGGAAATCGGGTTCCGGAGGGGTCCGGGACGCGATTGGCAAAGTGCCAGTCGTCGGATCTTGGCCCGGCGTTGCGTTAGTCAGGTCTTGCTCGGACTGTGTGGCGACGGGATCTGCTGCTTTGTTGCCCTGATGGGCGGCCGCCGGTGCCGCTGGACGGGGTGCGGGCCGCGAGAAGGTTGCGCCCACGGGGCGGGCCGCGGTCGCGGTCGGGGGCTTCACGACGGGCCGAGAGGCCGGCTGGACGGTCACCACCGGCGCCACCGGGCGTGGCGCGCCGCGCTGCGTGCTCGGGATGGCCTCGTCTTCGCCCGAGCCGAGGTCGGCGGGTGGGGCCATCAGGGCGTCGAGGTCGAACTCGGGCTCGGGGGCGTCCGAACCGGCCGTTGGCGCTACCGCGGGCTTGGTTGGCTCGGGAACGGGCTTCGCGGGCGCTGGCTTGGCGGGCACGGGCTCGGGCTTGGCCGGCTCGGGAACGGGCGCTGGCTTGGCTGGCTCGGGCACGGGCGCAGGCTTGGCGGGCTCGGGAACGGGCGCGAGCTTGGCGGGCGCGGGCACGGGCGCAGGCTTGGCCGGCTCGGGCGCGGGTGCCGGAGCGACGCCCTTCAGCACGCCATCGGCGGCCCAGCGCGCGGCGGCGTCGGCCATGGCCTTGGCCTCGGCGCGGGCGGTCGCCTCGGCCCGCTGGGCGGCGAGCTCGGCGGCGGCGCGCTCTTCCTGGGCGCGCTTCTCGGCGGCGGCAGCGATCTTCTCGTCGGCGCGCGGCGGCAGCGAGAAGAGCTTCTCGAGCGAGCGCAGCACGCCGACCGGGCTCGCGCGCCAGACGCCGGGGGTCACGCGCACGAGGGTCCAGCCGAGGCGCTGCCAGAAGCGTCGCGCCCACACGTCGCGCACGAAGGCGTCGGGCTCGGCGAGGAAGCCGGTGGTCTGGATGGCCACCCGTGGCGGGCTCTTCTGGGTCGGGGCGACGGTGAGTTCGGGCGGCACGGGGCCGGGCAGGGGCTCGTCGGCCACGCCGAGCCCGCGCTCGATGAGGGGCTCGGTCAGGAGCTCGCGCACGACCTCTCCGACCAGGCCCCGAGGGCCGGGAGTTCCCTTGCGGGTCGGCGCGGGCACCTGGATGCCGGTCGCGGCCTCGAGGCGGCCGAGCGCCTGGGTCCAGATGCGCTCGTCCTTCAGCGCCACGCCCTGCACGTAGCCCATCAGGGCATCGAGCACCTTCACGCCGAGCTCGGGTCGGCGGCCGGCATCCAGCGCCACGTCGTGGAAGCTCGCGACGAGGTGCAGGCCGACGCGAGCGCGCGTGATGGCGCCGATGAGCAGCGTCTCGCCGTCCTGGGCGGCGAGCTGGCCGAGCTCGGTCTGGAGGCGCTTGGAGGTCTCGGTCGTGGCGAAGGTCACCGACAGGACGATGACGTCGCGCGTGTCGACGGGCACCCGCGCGAGGTCGCCGATCTGGAGCTGCTCGTGCTCTGGGCGCTCGCGGTCCCGGCGCAAGAGCTCGCGCAGCACCTCGTCGCGCGCGGCCTTGCGGTCCAGGCGCTGGCGGATGAGCGCGGCCTGGGCCGGCGTGAACGCGACCACGCCGACCGTCGGCGCGCCCTCGACCCCGCTCAGCGAGGGCAGGGTCTCGCCGAGGAGGTCCTTTATGATCTCGACGATCTTGTCGGCCTCGAGCGGGTTGGTCCCGTCGCGCCAGACGCCGTCGACCTTGGTCCAGGCGAGCCCCTCGAAGCGTGCGCGGCCGCGCTTCTCGGCGTTGGGCGCGACCATCACCGAGCCCGCGTAGGCCGCCGCGCTCGGGAAGGTCCAGAGCTCCTCGCGGCGCGCACCCCAGCCCCAGCGGAGCTGCGTCTGGCGCCAGGCCGACTGCGCGAGCGGGAGGATCGCGCTCTCGACGTCGACGCGCCGCGCATCGGCGCCCGGGGTGATGGGCGGCGGGGTCTGGTTCGGATCGCCGAGGAAGATCACGCGCCGCCCACGCAAGAGCGCCGGCAGCGAGGCCGCGAGCGAGGCGCGCTGGGCCTCGTCGATGACGATGAGGTCGAAGGTGTCGCGGTCGCGCGGGAAGATGGACGAGATGGCGTCGAGCGGCGCAAGCCACACCGGCCGCACCGTCTGGAGGCCGCGCTTCCAGTAGCGCTCGACGATCTGGCGCAGGTTCGCGCGCAGGCGCTTGCGGCCGGCCTCGTTGACGAGCTTGTTGAGGTCCTGGCGCTGGGACTCGAGCTCGGTCAGCGCATGCATGCGCTCTTGCCAGCGCACCAGCGCCAGGTCGCGGCGCGCCGCCTCGAGCTGGGTCAGGACGTCGCCCAGCTTCCTCAGCTCGCGCGGATCGACGAGCGGCGCCTCGGCGCTGGCCGCGCTCCATTGGCCGAGTCGGTGCAGCCGCCAGCCCTCTTCGACCGCGCGCCGTGCGGCGGTCTCGGCGTCCGCCAGAGGGCCCTCGTAGACGCGCAGGAAGCGCGCCACGAACGGCGGCAGCTTGAACGCGGCGCGGTCGATCGCATGCACCTTGGGGCCGTCCGAGATGGTCTCGAACACGGCGCCGAGCTTCGCCTCGGCGACCAGCGGGCGGTCGCGCGCCGCGAGATAGAGTTCCTCGAACCAGGTCTCCTCGAAGGCGTCGCGCAGCGGGTCGAGGGCCTCGTAGACCGCGCTCAGCGCGTCGGCGCGCGCCGCGTCTTCGACGAGACCGGTGAGGAATGGCGAGGCCTTGCGCGAGGTCGGCGGGTCCTCGACCCAGGGCGGCGCGGCCGGGAAGTCGGTGCCGCGCAGGGTGCGCACGACGAGGTGCTCGGCCTTCATCTCCGAGAAGGCCAGGTCGATCTTGGCGACGATGCGCTCGAGCTCGCGCGGGTCGCCGACGTCGTCCACGCGGAAGCAGGGCAGGTCCGGCAGGGTCGCGAGCGTCGCCTGCCACGCGGCCGCCTCGCGATGCATGGCCAAGAGCGACTCGGGCTCTTTCGGGGCGTCGGCGGCGAGCTGGGCGGTGATCTTCTGCGGCAGGTTCTTGAGACTCCAGAACGCCGGCGAGAAGTGCCGGAGGCCGCTGGCCTCCATCTTGACGAGCTTGTCGAGGTTGGTGATGCGCTCGGCGAGCTCCTTCGGGTCGAGGCGCACGAGCTCGGGGTAGACCCAGGTGCGCGTGGTCGACGCGTCGCGCAGCTCTTCCAAAAAGCGCGTGTGCGTCTCGCTGGGAAGCGCGTCCTCGACCCACTGGCGCACCTCGGCGTGGTCGCCGAGTCGCTTGGCGTCGTCGGCGCGCGCGAGCTCGAGGATGGGGGCCACGCGCCCGAACAGCGTGCGGTGTCGGTCGACGTCGGGCGCGGAGAGCTTGCCCTGGAGGCGCGCCCAGTGCGCGAGCGCGAGGCGCGATTGCTCCACGCGAGAGTACAGCTCGGCCACGTCGGCCGGACCGAGCTCGCCCCAGTTCGAGCGGCGCGAGAGCGGGTGCGGCGGCAGGAAGGGACGCGCCTTCGGGGTCAGGGTCCCGATGTGCGCGAGCGCCGGCTCGAGCTCGGCCTCGGTCAGGCTCTCGACCCAGCCCGAGAGGTCCGGCAGGTTGCCCATCGGCAAGACGAGCTCGCTCTCGTCGAGCGCGGCGAGGCCGGGGATGCGTCGGTCGCTGCCGGTCAGCGTGTCGAAGGCCTGGTCGGCCGCGTCGAGGCGCTCGCCGAGCTCTTTGTCGAGCGCCGCGATGCGCGCCATGAGCTCGGCCGGATCGGGCGGCTCGCTGAGCCCGTTGACGATCGGGTCGACCGTGCCCGCCATCGCGTGACACACGGCGTTGCGGTCGCGCCACGGGTCGTTCACCAGCGCCAGCGGCTCGCCCATCCCGATGGCTGAGAGCCGTGCCGCGACCTCGTCCAGGGCCGCGCGCCGCGGGCTCGTGACCAGCACCTTCTCGCCGCGCGCGACCGCGCCGGCGATGAGGTTCGCGATGAGCTGCGAGCGGCCCGTGCCATGCGCGCCGAGCACCACCACGCCCGCGTCGTTGTGTTCGTCGAGGCCTTCGATCGCGCGCAGCGCGTTCTCTTGCCAGGGATCGGTGGGCAGGACCTGCCAGCGGCGCAGCGGCCCGAAGGGGCCGGGGTCGTCGCCCGGGCGCGGGGCCACACGGCCGGCGATGTCGGTTGCGTTCGGGTCGATGTCGAAGAGCGCGGCGGCACCGGCCAGGCTGTAGGGATCGAGCTGGCTCGTGAGGAGCTGGTCGAGGTCGCCGACCATGCCCGAGGTGAGCATCGGGAAGCGGCCGAGGACGAGGTGGTGGCTCAGGCGGAACTGGCCCGGCGGGATGGCGGCGACCCCGGCCTCGTCGAAGGTGCGGAACGGCGCCGGTGCGGCGGGGAGCTCCTTCGGGGTGTCGGCGAGCGTCACGCCGGCGCGCTGGAGGGTCTTCAGAAAGCCCTGCCAGGTCGGGAGATCGGCCCGGAAGAGGCCGTCCTCGTCATGGGCCAGGAAGTCTTCGTAGGTGAGGCGGATGCGCGTGTGCTTGCGGAACAGCGCGCACAGCGGCTCGTTCAGCCAGGGTGAGCCGGTGATGGCGAGGGTCCAGGCCCAGGGGCCCTCGGTCGTCTCGTAGAGGCTCGCCGGGAAGATGAAGAGCGGGGCGCGTACGACCGGGCCGTCCTCGCCCGGCATGCGGCCCTCGAGCCACGGAAAGCCGATGGCGAGATCGTCGGCGCCGGTCTCGATCCGCTCGGCGCGCACGTCGTGCGCAAGCGCACCCAGCGTGTCCGCGAGCGGGCTCTTGTCGCCGGCCACGGCCAGGATGAAGGGCTGGGTCTCGGCGGCGCCCAACGCGTCGAGGATGGCCGCGAGGAGGCGTGGCCCTCGCTGGCCGGCCTGCGCCAACGCGGCGAGGTCCATCGCGACGCCATCGGCGGCAGCGCGCAGGCACAGGGTCGGGCTCGTCAGGGCTTGGGTCTGGAAGGCATCACGCGCAGCTTCGACGCGTGCTCGGCGGTCGTCCATCATCGCGGTGCGAGGGTAGACCGGTTGTCGCGCCTTGACCACCCGTTCGCGTCGCACCGACCTCCGCGGGAGGGGTGAGCGTTTGCACTTGCTCACGACGCGGCTGCGCACGCGGCTGCGCACCGGGTGCGAAGCGAGACGACCGGGCCGCCTGCCATCAGGCCCGCGTCCGAGGCCGTCCTGCGAAACTTGCTCGCGGCCCGAAGGTGCCGAATGAATGGGCCCGACGCGGCGTTGAGCGTCGAGGTCGCCGAGGAAGGAGCAAGAACCGTGAGAGAGCGCTGGGGGCGTGAGGGGCTGGGAGTCGGGGTGGTCTGCGCTGCGCTGATGATGGTCGCCCAGGGGTGCGCGACCACGCCGACGACGGTGCCGGTCCTGCGCGGGCCGACGGCACTCGTCATCGCGCATCGCGGGGGCTCGCTCGAGGCACCGGAGAACACGCTGGCGTCGATGCGGCATGGGCTGCGGGCCGGCGCCGACTGGCTCGAGCTCGATGTGCACCTCACCGCCGATGGCGAGGTCGTGGTCATCCACGACGACAACGTCGACCGCACGACCGACGGAACGGGCCGCGTCGAAGACCTCACGTGGAGCGAGCTCGAGCGCTTGAACGCGGGTCGCCCGCGCTGGGACGGTGGGGCCGCGGCACGCCTCGGGGCCGAGGGTACGGCGCCCAGGGACTTCGGCGCGCGCTTCGCGTCGGCCCGGATCCCGAAGCTCGCCGAGGTCCTGGACCTGGCCGGGGCGCGGGTCATGATCGAGCTCAAGCACACGAAGAAGGGCGAAGCACTGGTGCGCGGCGTCCTGGACGTCATCGCGAAGTCGCACGCCGAGGATCGCGTCGGCATCGCCAGCTTCGACGTCGAGCTCCTGGACATCGCGCACCGCCTGGCCCCGAAGCTCCCGCTCATCGGGCTCGTCGGCGGGGCCGACCAGCTGCCGGTGATGGCGCAGCGCCCGCTGGCCGTGCTGGCCGTGAACCAGGCGCTGGTGGCGGCCGCGCGCGACCACCTGGGCAGTGGGGTCGCGCTGTGGACGTGGACGATCTACTCGGCCGATCGGGCCAAGGCCCTCGACCTCGACGGGGTGGATGGCCTCATCACGGACGCGCCGGCCAAGGTGTTGGAAGCGCTGCGGGGGATCCGACCGTTGCCCGAGTCCTGAGGGCGCGCGGCATGAGCGAGCGCTGATTGCTGTTCGGCGGCGTTGGCACAGGCCGGCCCCTCGTCTATAACCCGCCGTCCTTCGAACGCTGGAGTCACCCCCTTGATCGCATCGTCCGCACGTTCCCTTCGCTCGCTCGCCCTCGTCTGCGCACTCGGCACGGCCGCGCTCACGTCCTTCGCCGCGCGCGCCGATGCTCCGAAGGAGCTCGACGAAGAGGTCAAGGCCCTCTTCCACGTCGCGGCCTGCGACGGTCAGAACACCGACGCGCGCTTCGACAAGGCCGTCGTCGACGAGCACTGCGCCGACCTCGCCAAGATCATGGCGCGCTACAAGAAGGAGTGGCTCGCGCCCGCGCGGCCCTTCTTCGATGAGCTCGTGCCCAAGGGCATCCCGACGACGGTCGTCTACCCGTTCGCGGGCGGGGACCTCATGACCGCGCTCGCGGTGTTCCCGAACCTCACCGACATCACGACCATCTCGCTCGAGGCCGGCGGCGACGCCCGCGGCATCTTCCGCGAGGACAAGAAGGCCCTGAAGAAGCACCTGGCGCTCCACCGCCGCTTCATCAACGAGCTGGTCGAGTGGAACCACAACCGCACCCTCGACCTCGCGGCGCTGAAGAGCACGCCGCTCGCCTCGCAGCTCATCTTCGCGCTGGTCGGCCTGTCGGTGCACGGCTTCGAGCCGGTCGGCCTGCGCTCGATCACGCTGGAGAAGGACGGCTCGATCCACTACCTCACCGAGAAGGAGTTCGCGGCCTACGACAAGCAGCTCGACGGCAAGTCCGGCGGGGTCAAGAACCGCGCGCTGAACGATCTGCTCGCGAGCTACGAGCTGCGCTTCCGCAAGAAGGGCGAGACGACGGTCCGCACCTACCGCCACTTCCAGCAGAACCTCGCCAACGACGAGCTCGCCAAGGACCCGCGGATCCTCAAGTACCTCGACACCAAGGGCAAGGTCACGGCGATGACCAAGGCCGCGAGCCACCTCCTCTGGCACGGGGCCTTCAAGACCATCCGCGAGTGGCTGAAGGACCACATGCAGTGGATGGTGTCGGACTCGACCGGCATCCTGCCGATCCATCTGGACGCGACCAAGTGGGAGCAGCTCACCTACGGCACCTTCGACACGGCGGTCTTCAACCCGTCGACCGAGGGGCAGAAGGCGATGCGCGCGCTGTTCGCGTCGCAGCCCAAGCGCACCCTGCCGATGAAGCTCTTCGGCTACCCCATGAAGAGCGTGAAGGGCTTCCTGATGGTGACGCGCCCGAAGTGACGAGGGCCTGTCCGCATGACCGTTCCTCCGATGCAGGCCGGCTGCCCCTGGAGTGAGATCTCCAACGCGTGGCTGCCCAACATCAAGTGGTGCGAGGCCCAGGTGTGTGGCGTGGTCGTCGAGCCCGCCAACACCTGGAGCAACCTCGCCTACGTGCTCCTCGGTCTCGGGCTCTGGCTCTGGGGGCGGGCCCAACGCGCGTCCGGTGCCTCGTCGCGCGGCGCGATGGCCATGACCTTCGGCGTGGCCGAGGGCGTGGTCGGTGTCTTCTCGTTCACCTTCCACATGTCGTACTCGGGGTATCTCCAGATCCTCGACTTCGCGGCCATGTTCGTCTTTGTCGGGCTGACCCTCTCGCTGAACCTCGTGCGCCTCGGCTGGCTCACGCCCGAGCGGCGCGGACGGGTCTATGCGCTCGGCGTGCTGGGCTTCACGGCGTTGACGGTCGGACTGCGCTTCACGTCGTTCCCGATCCAGCTCGTGACCCCCGTCCTCATCCTGGCGACCGTCGTCACCGAGGGGCTGGTCGCCGTGCGTGCCTCGCGCGCGCGCCGCGAGGGACGTGAGGTGCGGCCCACGCGCTACCGTTGGTTCGTCACGAGCGTGATCCTGCTGGTCGGGGCGGCCGCGTGCTCGATGGCGGATGCCAGCCGCGCCTGGTGCGACCCGCACGACCACGTGTGGCAGGGTCACGCGGTCTGGCACGTGCTGAGCGCCGTGTCGCTGGCGTGTGCGTGTGCGTTCTACGCCCAGTTCGACGGGCTCGTCGGCGTGGGCCGCGGCGGTGTCATCGACGCGCGATTCGGGTAGAGTCCCGCCAGCTCGGCAGACGTCGAGGCCGGAGGGGACATGAACGCAGCTCGGTGGGCTCTCGGATTCCTGGTCGCGACATCGGGCTTCGGCGCGTGCGGCGACGGCGATGGCGACGCGCGCGACACGCGCGACGGGCTCGACGGGATGGATACGCTCGAGGCGACGGACACGCAGGTCACCGACGGCGACGTCCCCGACGTGACCGACAGCGACGACGTCCAGGACGTCGACACGGTGGAGCCCCTGCCCGGGGCCGGGATCCCCTGGCCCGGCTGGGACGCGGGCACGGTCTACTTCGTGATCGTCGACCGCTTCCTGGACGGCAAGCCCTCGAACAACACGTCGTACGGCCGCCAGCCCGACGGCGAGGGCGAGGTCGCGACCTTCCACGGCGGCGACCTGGTCGGCCTCACGCAGAAGGTCGAGGAGGGCTACTTCCTGGGGCTCGGCGTGAGTGCCATCTGGATCACCGCCCCCTACGAGCAGGTCCACGGCTGGGTCGTGGCCAGCGGCAAGCGCCACTATGCCTACCACGGCTATTATCCCCTCGACTTCACGCGCACGGACGCGAACTTCGGGACCGACGACGAGCTCGGGGCCTTCGTCGACGCGGCGCACGCGCAAGGGATCCGCGTGGTCCTGGACGTCGTCATGAACCACGCCGGCTATGCCACCACGGCCGACCTATCGGCCTACGGCGTCGACGTCCTGAAGCCCGGCTGGGAGAACGCCACGCCTGCCAACCTCTATGACCTCATCGACTTCCAGAGCCCGAACTTCGCGGCCTGGTGGGGGCCGAAGTGGGTGCGCGCGGAGATCGGCGGCGGCTACCCGGCCCCCGACGCATCCGACCTCAAGAAGACCGTCGACTACCTGCCCGACTTCCTCACCGAGTCGACCGCGACCGACATCGGCCTGCCGGTGTTCTACGCGAACAAGGCCGACACGCGCGCCGTCGCGCGGCCGACCTACACCGTGCGGCAATACCTCATCGAGTGGCTGACGACCTGGGTCTCGACCTACGGCATCGACGGCTTCCGCTGCGACACGGCCAAGCATGTCGAGCTCGCGGCGTGGAAAGATCTCTCCGTCGCGGCCGATGCGGCGCTGGCATCCTGGCGCGCCGCGAACCCGGACAAGCGCTTCCCCGACAGCGACTACGCCGACCCGACGAAGCCCTTCTGGATGACGGGCGAGGTCTTCCCGCACGGCGTCGTCAAGGACGCCTACTTCGACAACGGCTTCGACTCGCTCATCAACTTCGACTTCCAGAACGCCGCGCTGGCGGCGCTGGACGACCCGAAGGCGATCGATGGGACGTGGGCGACCTACGCCGACAAGCTCAACGCCGACAAGGGCTTCGACGTGCTCAGCTACTTGAGCTCGCACGACACGTCGCTGTTCTTCGAGCGCGCCGCGCAGAAGAACGTCGACAAGCAGAAGCGCGCGGGGACGTTGCTGCTCCTCACCCCGGGCGGGGTCCAGATCTTCTACGGCGACGAGAACGGCCGCACCTACGCCGGCATCACCGACGGCTCGCACCAGACGCGCAGCGACATGGTCTGGGGCGCCAACCCCGGGCTGCTCGAGCACTGGCAGAAGCTCGGCCTCTTCCGGAAGCGCCACCCGGCAGTCGGTCGCGGCGCGCACGCCAAGCTCGCCGACGCACCCTACACGTTCAAGCGCACCCTGCCGGACGACCAGGTCCTCGTCGTGCTCGGCGCCTCGGGGGCGACCACGGTCGACGTCGCGGGCGTGTTCAGCGATGGCGCGACCGTGCGCGATGCCTACAGCGGCACGACCGCGGTGGTGGCCGCTGGCAAGGTCGTCTTCACAGCCCTGACGGCCGGGGCGCCGCTGCTCCTCGAGCGTGCGCCCTGACCTGCGCCGGCGTGATGCTTAGACCGACATCAACTTAGACGGTCATCGAAGGAGCAACGATGCCGTCGCGTGTCCACGAGGGAGCGCCGCATGGACTCTTACGAGCACAATCGACAGGCCTGGAACGCGTTCGCGGCGTCGGGCGGCATGTGGTCGACGCCCGTCTCGCCCGAGGAGATCGCGCGTGCACGCGGTGGGGACTGGTCGGTCCTCCTGACGCCGACCAAGCCCGTCCCCGCAGCGTGGTTCGGCGCTGACGTCGCTGGGCAGCCTGGCTCCGCCGGGCCTTCGGGGTCGCTGCGTGGCAAGGACGTGCTCGGGCTGGCGAGCGGCGGCGGGCAGCAGTGCCCGATCTTCGCGGCGGCCGGTGCGCGCGTGACCTCGTTCGACGCCTCCGACGTGCAGCTCTCGCTGGACCGCGCCGTGGCCGAGAGGGAGGGCCTCGCGCTGCGCACCGTCCAGGGCAACATGAAGGACCTGTCGGCGTTCGCGGACGCGTCCTTCGACCTGGTCTTCAACCCGTGCAGCGTGAGCTTCGTCGACGCGGTCGAGCCGGTGTGGCGCGAGGTCGCGCGCGTCCTGCGCCCGGGAGGGGTGCTGCTCAGCGGGCTCACCAACCCGTGGTTCTACCTCTTCGACGTGCCGCGCTTCGACGCGGGCGAGCTCGCGATCGTGCACCGCCTGCCCGTCTCGATCGAGGCCGACGGCATGGTCGAGTTCAGCCACACGATCGACACCCTCATCGGTGGGCAGCTCCGCGCCGGGCTCGCGCTGGTCGACCTGTTCGAGGACGAGTGGGACGCCTGGGCCGCCCTGAAGGGCATCGCGCCGGCCTTCATCGCGACACGCGCCATCAAGCGCTGAGCCCGCACACCTTTCTGCAAACTGACATCGCGCAGACCGGCTTTGACGGCGCCTCGCCGCCTCGTCAGGCTCGGCTCATGTCAAACCTCGGTCAGCTCCTCTCTTCGGCGGCGCTCGCGCTCGCCCTCTCGAACACTCACGCCCATGCGGCCGAGCCGGACCCGAACCCGCTCGTGATGCCGGAGGTCATCGTGTCTCTGCCGGCCGATATCCGGTCGATCGAGGTCGTGGCGCCGCACATCGTCTGGTCCGAGGACCCGAAGGGGGCGCGCCCCGGCGGCGTCTACCGGGTCGACATCGGCACGCGGAAGGTCGAGGCACTGTGGGAGGGCAAGGGGGCGTCCTCGGTCAAGTTCGGCAAGGAAGCGCTCTACTTCCTCCAGGACCAGGGCCGGGTGCT
>JAEUKJ010000606.1 GCA_016792665.1 Deltaproteobacteria bacterium
CCTGCACGCTGACCCCGTTCGATGGCGCGACCTCGGGCACCGCGGTCCAGACCGCCAGCGGCAGCGCCGTCAGCATCGTCAACAGCCCGCCGAGCTCGCCGACCGCGACGCTCACGCCGACCACGGCCGACGCGAACACGACCCTGACCTGCAGCGTCGCCACGCCCGGCGAGGACCCCGACCACGACACCGTGACCCACACTGTCGCATGGACGGTCGACGACAGCGCCACCACCGCGACCGGCGCGACGCTCATGCCGTCCGCCGCGGGCGCAGGCAAGGGTGACAAGGTCTGCTGCATCGTCACGGCAGGCGATGGCAGCGATAGCTCTCCTCCGTCGGCGCCCGCCTGCGTGACGCTAGACAACGCGGGCCCGACGTTGGAGAGCGTCTTTCTCCAGACCCAGGCCGGCACCCTCCCCGCGACCCGCGCCGACACGCTCGTGTGTGCGCCGCAGCAGGCCTCCGATCCCGACGGCGACGCCCTCACCTGGACCTACTCGTGGCAGGTCGGCGGCCAGCCGCTCGCCAACCAGACTTCCGCGACCCTCTCGGCCGCGGGCCTCGCCCTCGGCGCCGCCGTGAGCTGCACCGCCAAGGCCTGCGACGGCGACGGCGCGTGCACCGACGTCATCGCCAGCAAGAACACGGTCGTCATCGCGAACGCCCTGCCGACGCTCGGCGGCGTCACCATCCCCGACGTCGACGGCAAGGCCCAGGAGGAAGACACCCTCACCTGCGCGTACACCGGCTGGTCCGACATCGACGGCGACCCGGAGCAGGTCACCTACACCTGGCTCCTCATCGCCGCCGACGGCACGGTCACGACCGTCCCCAACGCGACCGGCCCGACCTTCACCATCACGGGCGCCATCGCCCCGGGCACGAAGCTCCAGTGCACGGCCACGCCGATGAACGGTAGTACCGCGGGTAATACCGTCACCAGCGCGAACCAGATCCTCGTCAACGCCCCCACGCCCATCGCCGCGGTCGTCGCCGTCACCGCCCCCAACGGCGCCTCGGGGGACGCCACCTGCACCATCACGACGCCGGCCAAGTGGCTCCCGGCCAACGCGGTCGCGACCTACTACTGGAGCATCAACGGCGCCGCCGAGGCCGCGCGCCCCGCGACGCTGACCGCCGCCCAGGTGAGCGACTGCGACCTCTTGAAGTGCCGCCTCGTCTACACCGCCCCTGGCCTCGACCTGCCCTCCAACACCGCCTCGACGCAGCTCCCCCTCGGCAAGGACTGCGAGGACGGCAACCCCTGCACGACGCACAGCTGCTTTGCGGCCGGCGGCTGCAACGCCGTGCCCCAGGACGGGTCGAGCTGCGACGACGGCGACCCGTGCACCGAGAACGAGATCTGCGACAACGGCGCGTGCGTCGGCACCCAGGACGTGTGCGTCGAGGACCGCCTGACAGTCGCGGCCAGCGCCTCGCGCCCCTACCTCGCGGCCAACGGTTCGAGCGGCTACGTCACCACCTGGTACGACAACACGCGCAGCTCGAGCGTGCTGCGCGAGACCGACGCCGATGAGAGTCGCGTGGAGTCCGAGCTGCAGATCCTGCCGGCCGGGATCTCCCGCCCCCTCGGCGCCTTCCAGCACGCCGTCAGCCCGAGCGGCTTCATCGGCGTGGCGCGCGCCGACAACATGCCGACCATCTTCTGCAACTGCGCGGGCAACTACACCTTCGGCGTGAACTTCAAGCGTTACGCGCCGGACATGAAGACCTTCGACGAGGTCGCGATCGGCACCTTCGGCTCGGGCGTGCAGTGCTTCGGCTCGTGCTTGAACCGCATCTACGAGAACCGCGCGGAGTCCATCGCCTACTCGGACGACGCCTTCGGCACCTTGCACGCGTATCAGTTCTACGTCGGCAACGGCCTCAACAAGGCCGCCCTCGAGTACCGGCTCGTCGGCTCGAACCTCGCGACGACGCCCGCCGTGACCCTGGTGCCCGCCGCCAACATGTACTCGATGGAGCGCTGGGACGCCGAGCTCGTGCCCGATGGGTCCGATCAGTTCGTCGTCGCGTGGCTCGGCGTCGACGGCAAGTCGGTCCTGGCGCAGCGCTTCTCGCGCGAGGGTGTCGCTCAGTATGCGAACCCGATCACGGTCGGGACCTCGACCGGCATCCTCAATCGCGTGGCTGTCGCGGCGATGTCAAACGGTCGCTTCGTGGTCGCCTGGGAAGGGCTCGGCGTGGACGCCGGCGGCACCGGCATCGCGGTCCAGCGTGTCGACGAGGCCGGCAGCCTGCTCGGCAGCGCGGTCATCGTGGCCCCGACCGAGGCCGGCGACCAGACGCTCGGCAACGTCGCCGCCTTCGACACCTTCGCCTTCGTGGTCGCCTTCCGCGACGCCGCGGCCCCGACCGCGACCTATCGCGCCCGCCTGTTCTCGGCCAGCGCGGTGGCCGGCACGACCATCACGCTGAACGAGGCGACGACCACTGCCGTGGGTTCGGCGCCGACGGTCCAGGCCCTCTCCGATGGGGACTGGGTCGCGGCCTGGGTCGACGGCTCCGAGGTCCTCTGGACGCGCCGCTATCACCAGAACGGTACCGCCTCGCCGCGCGCCGCCGAGTTCCGCGCCAACGACGAGCCGACCAACGCGCAAGAGTCTCCGAGTGCGGCGGCCACGACCTCGGGCAACGTGCTCGTCGCTTATGCGTCGAAGGTCTTCCCGGGGGCGCCGCTCGGCACCGAGATCGTGACCCGCCTCTTCGACGCCAGCGGCCTCGAGGTCGCCCTCGAGACGATCGTCAACGAGGTCACGGCCGCCTCGCAGACCACGCCCGTGGTCGCAGCCGGGGCCGACCGCTTCGTCGTCGTGTGGAACAGCGAGGACCAGGACGGCAGCGTCGACGGCCTCTACGCGAAGCTCTTCGACGAGGACGGCACCGCGCTCTCGCCGACCTCGCTCGGCGTGACGGTGAAGACCGACAGCTACCAGCGCCAGCCCGCCGTCGCGATGGCCACGAGCGGCACCTGGGTCGCGGCGTGGAACGGCTACACCGACGCCACCGCGCAGTCCGACGTCTATCTGCGCATCTTCCCGTCGACCGGCAATCCGACCGGCGAGATCGTCGCCAACACGACGACGACCAACGTGCAGGAGAAGCCGGCCGTCGCGGTCGTGCCCTTCGCGAACGAGTTCATCGTGGCGTGGCAGTCGCGCAGCGCGGCGACCGGGTACGACATCATGGTGCGCAAGTTCGGACTCGACGGGACCGCGCTGACGACCGAGATGTTGGTCAACACGACCACCACCGGCGACCAGAGGAGCCCGGCGCTGGCCATCTCGCAGAGCGGCAGCCTGGTCATCTGCTGGGAGTCGGTGGGCCAGGTCACGGCGGGCAAGGCGGTGGTCGCGTGCCAGCGCCTGCGCACCCTGAACCTCCTGCCCCAGGGATCGGAGTACCTGCCGCTCTCGTCGACCAACGACCAGCTGAACCCGCAGCTCCGCTACCAGTCCAACGGACGCCTGGCGATCGCCTACCAGGCCCTCGCGGTCGACTCGGCCGGCTACGGTCTCCAGCTCGTGCGCGTCAACGACCTCGGCACGCGCGTCGCCCCGACCATCACCGCGAACCGCTACTGGACCTCGGACCAGACGCGGCCGTGGCTGATCCCGATGGACGATCGCGTCTTCGTCGGCTGGCAGTCCGAGGGGCAGGACGGGTCTGCGGCCGGGATCTACTTCCGGATTCTGCCCCAGCACTGACAGGCCCGCGCACCTCATTCGACCCATAGATTCGTTCACGCGCGTACACGCCCCGAGCCGCCCTGGCCGGCGGCGTGACGCGCTGCGGGCGACATGCTATTTCAACCCGGAAGACCCTCATCGTCTCCTGGTCGCATGTCACTGCAAGCCCCCCCTCACGCCGATCCAGTGACCGAAGAGCACACCCCGCCGCATGCACCGCATGCGCCCGACGGTGCGCGCCTCGGTCCCTACCGACTCGAGGCCCTCCTCGGACGAGGGGGCATGGGCGAAGTGCATCGCGCCTTCGACTCGCGCCTCCAGCGCCATGTCGCGTTGAAGCGCATCCGCGATGACCACGCCTCTCCCAAGGCCCGCGCGCGCTTCTGGCGTGAGGCGCGTGCGCTGGCCGCGCTGAAGCACCCCGACCTCGTCGCCATCCACGACATCGGCGAGGAGGCCGGCGGTCTCTACCTCGCCATGGAGCTCATCGAAGGGGCTCCGCTCTCGCAGGCCCTCGGTCGCCCCTGGCCGGCCGCGGCCGCGCTCGCCCTCGGTGCGTCCGTCGCGCGGGCGTTGGGCTCGGCACACGCGGCCGGCATCGTGCACCGCGACGTCACGCCCGGGAACATCCTGGTCGAGCCGACCGGTCGCCCGCGCATCATCGACTTCGGGCTCGCGCGCAGGGACAGCGACGACGACGCGCTCACCGGGCATGGCACGGTCGTCGGCACGGCGAGCTTCATGTCGCCCGAGCAGATCCGCGGCGACCTCGTCACCCCCGCGACCGACGTCTTCGCGCTGGGCGCGGTGCTCTACGCGCTTCTCGCCGGGTCGAGCCCGTTCTCGCGCGACTCGCGCGAGGCCACCGTCGCCGCCGTCCTGGCCAACGTTCACGTGCACCTCGCCAAGGCGCGCCCCGACCTGCCGCGCGGCCTGGCCGACCTCATCGAGCAGTGTCTCTCGCCGAACGCCAGCCGCCGCCCCACTGACGGCACCGCGCTCGCCGACGCGCTCGACGAGCTCATGAGGGCCCACGGTCCGATCGCGCCCGCGCGCATCGCCGAGGCGATGAGTGGCGGCACCTCGGTCTCCCCCGGCAGCGCGACCGGTATCGCCGTGCAGCGCCCCGCCAGGTCGCGCCGGCCCTACGTCATCGCGGCCGCGACTGCACTCGGCCTGGGCGTCCTGGCCGCGGTCGTGTTCAGCGGCGCCGCCACCTCGCGCGACGCCAACACCGTCGACACGGCCCCGAGCGATGCGACCGCCCGCCCACCCAGCGAGCCCGAGCCGCGCGCCCTCGTCGCCCCGAAGGTCGACCCGACGACTCCGCAGATCCCCGACGGTGTCCGTCCCGTGCGCGAGGGCAAGCTGCCCGCCCGCATGCACGGCCCCGGGCGCAAAGTCGTCGCGGTGCTCCCCTTCAAAGACACTCAGGCGGGGGTCGGCGACCTCGTGGCCGAAGGCGTGCGGCACTTCATGGACTTCGCGCCGAACCTGGCCTCGGTCCCGCTGCGCGCAATGGTCGCGATGCACGGCAAGGCACCCGAGGGGCTCGCGCCGGAGGGTTTCTTGTCCGCGAGCTCGGGAAACGGGGTCGACCTGCTCGTCTCGGGCGAGGTCGCGACTCAGGACGACGTGGCGCGCGTGACCGTCTCGATCAGCGAGCCGGGTGCGCGCGAGCCGCTCTGGTCGAAGGTCGTCGAGGGCTCTTCGCGCGAGCCGCTCTTGCTCGCGAAGGAGGTCGCCGAGACCCTCTTCGCCGAGCTCGGTGAGGTGCCTCGCGACCTGCCGCTACCGACCTCCAGCGCCCGGGCCTGGCGTGCCCTGATGGAGGCGCGGCTGGCGCTGCATCGCGAGCACTGGCGCTCGGTGCGGGCGCTCACGGCCACCGCCCTGGAGAGCGATCCCGAGCTCGTCCCTGCGCGCCTCATCCAGGCCCGCATCGACGTGGGTCTGACGCAGCCGAGCGAGGTCGCGGCCCAGCTCGCAGCGGCGCGCGCGCACCTCGACCGGGCCTCGCCGCGGGACGCCTCGGCCCTCGCGCTGCTCGAGCTCCAGCAGGACCCGAAGCTCGTGTCGGGCTTCTCGAAAGCCGCTGAGGCCCATCTGCTGCGCTGGCCTCGCGACCTCGAGGTCCGCCTCGATCTCCTCCGTGCGCAGTTTGCGGCCCATGGGGCCGGAAGCCTCAGGCGCGCGGCCGAAGCGGCCGGCACGATCCTCCAGGGAATGCCCGCGACCCCAACCGCCGCCTCGAAGATGGTGCGCGCCTACGCGTGGCTCGGCGAGGCCGACCGTGCCAAAGCGCGCCTCGCGTCATTCGGAATCACACCAGATATGCCGATGATGGGGATCGTCTTCGCCGAGCTCGACCTCTACGAAGGGCGCTACGATGCGGCCATCGCTGGCTTCGCCAAGGCCCTCGAGCCCGACGATCTGCCGAGCTTCTTCGC
>JAEUKJ010000157.1 GCA_016792665.1 Deltaproteobacteria bacterium
CTCGGCTACACGCTCGCGCCCGACGAGCCGCAGCTCGCCCCACCGGCCCCGACCCACCCGACCCGCGTCCTCATGGACAGCGCGCAGCAGTGGCTCGTCGAGCTCGCGCTCGCGGGTTTCGCGGCGCTGGACCGCGCGACCGTGCAGCCGGCGCTTGCCGCGCTGCGCCCCCTGCAGGAGCATCCCCCGCTGCGGCGCCTCGCGGCCCTGATGACGGGCTTTGCCAACGAGCTCCTCGACCTCACCCCGACCTCGACGATGCCCGCGCTGCCGCTCACGCGCTGGGCCGATCTCTGGACGGTCGCCATCCTCCAGACCGTCGCCCTGCCGAGCCCGAGCCCGACCACCCCGATCTCGGGGGTCCTCACCCCGCTCGGCCTCGACCTCCGCCACCACGACCACCTCGTCTCGGCCGTGGTGCACGCGGCCCTCACCGGCGAGACGACGCGCCTCGTGCGCATCCATCTCAGCGCCTGGAAGGTCGACGCCATCGCCGGGGTCGAGGCCCTGAGCCTGCTCGTGCCCCAGGCCCCGAACCTCATGGGCGCGTGGTCGACGCCGGCGAGCTTCGAGGTCCAGGGCCTTTCGCTGTCGCGCGCCGGCGACCTCACCTGGGACGACCGTGCCCCGGCCCGCGACCCGGCCCCCGTCACGCTCAGCGGCGCCCTCGTCGCACGCCCCGAGCCGCGCGATCGCCACCCTCTCCACCTGGCGCTGCCGATCGTCGGCCCTGCCGATCGCCTGGGCGATCTCCCAACGCGCGGCGCCAGCCCATGGCTCGAGCTCGACGAGCTCCACACGACCAAGGGCGCCACCTTCACGTCGCTCTTGCGGTGGGACGCCGGCTGGTTCGCGCAGCCGATGGTCGCCGCGACCAAGAAGGGGCCCAAGGGCCTGGCCGACGCCTTCGCCAGGCTCTCGAAGGTCAAGGACTTCGCGCTCCCGGTCCTGCAAGAGCGCGCCTCCCGCCTCCTCCGGAAGTCCTGATGTCCGAGCCTCGCCAGCAGCTCGCCTACTGGTGGGCCCTCGTCGAAGCGCTCGGCGACGACGCGCAGCGCGAGCGGGTGCGTGGTCTCCTCACGCCCGAGGTCGACAAGGCCGGGCTGCCGCGCCTCCTCCTCGACCCGCGCGCCAACACACGCCAGGTCCTACGCGCCGCACCGGCCCTGGAGTCGCGCCTCGGCCTGCCCGACGAAGACCTCGTCGAGGACGACGACAGCGCCTTTGGCCGCGCGCTGCTCTACCTCAAGGCCACGGTCGACGTGTTCGGCGGCGGCCTGCCCGACTCGGTCACGGCCGAGCAATACGGCGAGTGGCTCTCGGACGTGCGCCTCTTCGAAGAGGCCTCGGGGGTCAAGCCCGGCCGGCTCATCCGGGGGCGCGGCACGGGCTCGGGCGGCGGACCCGCGACGAGTGACGACGACGTGGTCGATGCGCTGGGTCAGATCCAGAAGGGCCACGGCCTCATGGCCGCCCCCGAGATCGAAGCCGGCCTGCGCCTCATGGAGAAGCGCCGCATCGAGCGTATGGCGCTGGCCGAGGTCTTGAAGGACAAGAAGCTCGCGGCGCAGATCACCCCGTCGATGGCCATGGTCGAGCAGCTCCTGCGCCAGAAGGACGGCCTCTCGGGCGAGGCGCTCAGCAACGCCAAGCGCATCATCCGCCGCTTCATCGACGACCTCCGCGACGTCCTCGCGCGCGACGTCGCCGCAACCCCCTCCGGCCGCCCCGACCGCTCGGTCCCGCCCAAGCGCGTCTTCCGGAACCTCGACCTCAAGCGCACGCTGTGGGCCAACCTCACGAACTGGGACCCCACGAGCCAGCGCCTCTTCGTCGAGCGCTTGCACTTCCGCCATCGCGCCAAGAAGGTCGAGCGCCACCGCATGGTGGTCGTCGTCGACCAGTCCGGCTCGATGGTCCCGGCCATGGTCAACTGCACCATCCTCGCCAGCATCTTCGCCGGGCTGCCAGCCGTCGACGCGCACCTCGTCGCTTACGACACGAAGGCGGTCGACCTCAGCCCGTGGGTGACCGACCCGTTCGAGGTCCTCTTGCGCACGCAGCTCGGCGGCGGCACCGACGGCATGTGCGTGGTGCCGTTCCTCGCCGAAAAGATCAAAGACCCGCGCAAGACCGTGCTCGTCTGGATCTCCGACTTCTACGACAACCGCGACCTCCTGCCCGTCTTCAAGAACCTGCACCAGTCGGGCGTGACCTTCATCCCCGTCGGCTCGGTCTCGACCAGCGGCTTCTTCTCGGTCGACGCCTGGTTCCGCCAAGAGCTGAAGCAGCTCGGCACCCCGATCTTGTCGGGCAGCATGAAGACCCTCATCCGCGAGCTCAAGCGCGCGCTCCCCTGATCTCTTTTCCTGTTCGCCAGAGAGGCCCCGATGACCGACCTGCTCCGCGCCCCCGCCGAGGTGAAGTTCGCCGACGAGCTCGCCTACCTCGCCTCCGTCGACACCGGCCGCCGCCCCTTCACGTGGCGCCTCTCCCCCAAGATGGTGCGCATCTTCATCCTCGGCAGCCGCGACCAGGACAAGAAGGACAAGCTCTCGCGCCCCATCGCCCAGAAGTGGTTCGGCCCGCCCGCCCTGGTCGAAAAAGCCATCGTCACCCTCGCCTCCGACCGCGGCCTCCTGCTCATCGGCGACCCCGGCACCGGCAAGAGCTGGCTCGCCGAGCTGCTCGCGGCCGCCATCAGCGGCACCTCGACCCTGGTCGTCCAGGGCACGGCCGGCACCACCGAGGACCACATCAAGTACTCGTGGAACGTGGCCGAGGTCATCGCCAAGGGCCAGTCCACCGACACGATCATCCCGTCGCCGATGATGACCGCGATGCAATCGGGCCTGCTCGGGCGCTTCGAAGAGCTCACGCGCTGCACCTCGGACGTGCAGGACGCGCTCATCTCGATCCTCAGCGAGAAGTACATCTCCATCCCCGAGCTCGACGACGACAACGTCGTCTTCGCCAAGCCCGGCTTCAACATCATCGCCACCGCCAACAGCCGCGACCGCGGCGTCAACGACCTCTCGAGCGCGCTCAAGCGCCGCTTCAACTACGTCCAGATCCCCATCGTCACCAACCGCCGCGCCGAAAAGGAAATCGTCGAGTTCCGCGTGAAGGACCTCCTCGAGCGCAACCGCTTCGACGTCGCGCTGCCGCCCGCGCTGCTCGACGTGCTGCTCGAGACCTTCGCCGACCTGCGCGCCGCCTCGCAGAGCGCGCCCAGCGACGACGAGCGCCTCGAGTCGGCGCTCAGCACCGCCGAGCAGATCGGCGTCGTCGAGGACGCGGTCCTGCACGGCCAGTTCTTCGGCGCCGCCACGGTCGAGGCCGACGCCCTCGCGCGCTCGCTGGTCGGCACGCTGGTGCGGCGCCTGCCCGAGGACTACGCCGTCATGAACAAGTTCTGGCACGCGGTCGTGGCGCGCCACAGCAAGGAACAGGGCGGCCCCTGGGAGACCTTCTTCAACGGCGGCAAGGAGGCGCTCTCGCTCCATGGCTGAGGTCGCCCCGGAGAGCTCCGCGCTCGTCGACGAGCTCATCGCCATCGCGCGCAAGATGAGCGCGGACGAACGCTCCGCCCAGCGCCTCGTGGAGACGCTGGCGGCCGACGTGGCGCGGTACCTGCGCGAGCCGCTGACGATCTTTCCCGTCATCCACCACAGCCCGGCCAGCGCCGTGCAGATGGTGCGCTACCTGCGCGCGCGCCAGCCGCGCATCGTGTTCATCGAGCTCTCGCGCGACCTCGTCGGCCTGGTCGAAAACCTGCGCGACTGCCGCCTCCCGGTGGCACTCCAAGCCTACGCGGCCGACCCGGTCGGCTTCCCCGAAGGGTGGGCCCCGCTGGCCGTGGTGGCCCCGCTGACCGAGCTCTCGGCCGAGTACCAGGCCATCGCCTACGCGCTCTCGACCCCCGGGGTCGAGCTCGTCTTCGTCGACCGCGGCGTCGACCAGGTCTTCACCTGGATGGACCCGGCCGACAACCCCCTCGCCCCGGAGCTCGACGACTCCGACGAAGACGACGAGAGCGCCCGTATCCACGGCGACGCCGTCGGCCTCGAGGTCGGCGAGCTCAGCGCGAGCTTCTCCGACTTCGCGCACGTGCTCTTGCAGAACGCGCGCATGACGCACCTCTCGGAGTGGACCGCGCTCTACGTGGAAGAGCCGACCATCGGCGCCGACACGCACGCCTACCGCGAGGTCATGGGCTTTGTCGGCGCGCTCTTCCGGCGCCTCGGCAGCACCCCGCACCACCGCGAGGTCACGCGCCGCCGGGACCGCCTCATGTGGACCCACCTGAAGGACGAGCTCGCCGCGCGCGGGGCCTCGCCCGCCGAGTGCGTCTTCATCTGCGGCGCGGCCCACATCGTCGACGACGACTGCCCCGAGTGGGGGACCCAGAGCCCGGCGCGCTTCACCGACGAGGCACTGCTGAAGCCTTCGGACACGACCTGGAAGTACGGCTTCATCCCGTCGAGCTACGGCGCCATCGAGCTCCAGTTCGGTCACCCGCGCGGCACCGTCGCCATCGCCGAGGCCCTTTGGAAGAAGGCGCTGGCGCGCTACAAGCTCGAGCCCTTCACCCTCCAGCCGCCGAAGAAGAGGGACGAGTCCAAGGGCGACGACGCCGAGCCGACCCCGACGCGCCCTGCCAAGGCCAAGGGACGCGGCGTGGCGATCCCCGAGCAGCTCGGGCTCCGAGCCATCCTCTTCGATCCGCCAGCCCTCACCGAGGCCGACGAAGAAGAGCTCATCCGCTGGTGCTCGGGCATCGTGAGCGAGGCGCGCAAGGCCCGCTACCTCGCCTCGACCGCGGACGCGATCGCCATCTACGAGACCGCGATCCTGCTGGCCCGGATGCGCGCGCGCCGCCGCCCCTCGCCCTACGACTTCATCGACGCGGCCGAGACCTGCCTCGAGAAAGACCGCGTGCCGGGGCGGCGCGATATCCGCACGCTCTGTCATCGGCTCCTGGGCGGCGACCGCGTGGGCCAGGTCGGCTACAGCTCGCTGCCGCCGCTGGTGCAGGACATCTACGATCGCCTCGCCCCGGTCGGGGTCAGCGCGCAGACCACGCGGGTCACGCGCGTGCTCATGGACTTCGAGGCGAACCCCGAGCTGCGCCTCGTCTCGCGCCTCCTCTGGCGCTTGAACAAGCTCCTGCCCGGCTCGCGGGTGGCGCGCCCCATCATGGGCAAGCTCGAGCTCGGGCACGTCCCGCGCCAGGAGAGCTGGGACGTCAAGATCGCCGGCCCCGAGCAGCGCGAGGTGATCGAGCTCGGCTTCGCGGGAGTCTCCATCGAGCAGGTCCTCGAGCGGCGCCTCTCGGACGCGGCGCACAAGGACGGCGCCACGACGCTCACGGCGCTGGAGTCGGCCGAGGCCGCGCTCATCCTGCTCGAGCGCTCACGTCTTCACGAGACGCTCGGCGAGCGCGCCGTGACGCTGCTCGCGACCGAGCTCGGGGC
>JAEUKJ010000681.1 GCA_016792665.1 Deltaproteobacteria bacterium
TCGAAGAAAGTGACCAGGGCCACTTTTCGTGGCGGGAGCGCAGGTGAACCATAGACCACGTAGAGCGACCAGCCCGCGGCGTCGTCGGTGTTGGTGATGACCGCGGGCACACCGCTCACGCGGTAGACGCCGGCACCGCCCCCTGCCCCGCCGATGATCCCGGTCACGTTGGCCGAGCGCCCGTAGTAGTTGGCGGTGCGCATGGTGCCGTTGGCGGGGGAGGCGGTCACCGGGTCGGGCGCGACGTCGACGGTCTGGCCGCCGGGCAGCCGCAGCTTCACCGGCGTGTCGAGGGCGGCGACGAGGAAGGAGTCGACCGAGCCGCCCCAGACGAGCTCGGCATAGAGGACCGCGGCGCCGGCCGGGAGGTCGAGGGTCGCGGCCGAGCTGTCCAGCGTCCAGTCGAGGGTCGTCCCAAGCGGCCAACCCGGCACCTGGAAGACGAGGGTCGCGTCGATGAACGCGCCGAGCTCGTCCGCCGTGGAGGGCCCGGCGCTGGTGCCGGCGAGGCCGAGCGCGTTGCCGGTGACGGCGAGGCCAGCGCGGCTGGTCGTCTCGTAGCGGGTGATCGGAGTCGCGAGCGCGGCCGATGGCAGGAGGCTCGCCAGGGCGAGCAGCGCGACGCCGCAGAGGGCGCGTCCGCGGGCCGGGCCGAGGGCCCCCACCTTCCCGGAACGGAAAGGCTCGGATCGGGCGCGAAGGGCCTCGGGCGCGTGCGGGGCGACGGTCATGCGCTCGCTTATACCTTCGATGCGAGGGCTTGTGAACCGAAGCTCCGCCCTCACCGGGGTCCCTCCGGGGAGGGGTCACCCTCGCGGCGCGGTGCCGTCGCAGGCCGACAAGGACGAGAAAAGTAACCCTCAGGCCTTGGCGCCGACCTGCCGCTTGGCCAGCACACCGGCGAGGATGCCGAACGGGGCCAGCGGCACGAGGAGGGCCCCGGTCGACACGAAGGCCACGAGCCCACCGAGGAGGCTCGCGCCGAAGAGCACGGCGTCGCTCATGCGGGGCGCAGGGGCGGTTGCCGGCACTTCGGCGAGGGCCTGGGCCTCGCGCACCGTCGAGGCGAGCAACGGCTCGTACGCGGCGCGGTAGAAAGACCGGCTGCGACGCCCGCGGACGAAGGCGCGGAAGGTGCGGCGGGGCGCGATGGCCGTACCGACGAGCATCATCGAGAGGTTGAGCTGCCAGGCGACGACCATCGCGCCGCAGCCGGCGCCGATCTCCCAGGCGCTGATCTCCGCCTCCCCCCGCCAGTCGGTCGCGTAGCCCGTGACGATGTGGTGGAGATCGTGGAGGGGGACGGCCTTCTTGCGCGCGGCCGTGTTCGGGAACGGCAGCGGGACCGGGCCGAGACGCAGCTCCACCCAGGGCGAGGCATAGCCGCCGTCGGGGCCGAAGCCGTTGTCGCGGAAGTAGCGGTCGCGCGCCTCGCGCATCGAGAGGTTGCCTTGCTCGCTCGGGGTCATGATAGTCCTCGCTGGGTGGATAGGGGCTGCTGCCCACGTCGATGCCGATCGACTTCTGACCATGCTCATTTATTTTGAGGACCGAGCCGGGTCAAGTATCGGGTCCGCGGCCTACGCCGAGACATCCTCGAGACCGTGTTCGAGCCGCATCAACCAAGGCGATAGCGAGGCATCATGGGGCGAGTCGTCGCAGAGAAGCAGGCCCGAACGCGATCGCGAAAGACCGAACGCGCTCAGCAAACGAACCCGCGCCCGGCCGTTCCGGAGGAGGCCGAGGGAGGGCGACGCGAGCAGAACAAGCTCGAGAAGCGCCTCCGAATCCGCGACGCCGCTGCCGCACTCTTCATCGAGCAGGGCTACGCGGCGACGACCACCCGCATGATCGCCGAGCGGGCCGGCGTCGCGGCCGGCACCTTGTTCCTCTACGCCGACGACAAGCAGGACCTGATGTTCCTCGTCTTCCACGACCGCCTGCAAGCGGCCGTCGAGCGTCAGACCCGCAGCCTCCCGCGCCAGGGGCCGCTCATCGATCGCCTCCTCCACATGTTCCGCGGCGTCTTCGCGATGTACGCCGAGGCACCGGCGCTCTCGGCCGAGTTCATCAAGGCCCTGCCCGGGTCCAAGGGGCGGAACGCGAACGAGGTGAACGCGCTCACTTTCTCGTTCATCGCGACGCTGGCGACGCTGGTGCGCGAGGGCAAGGAGCGCGGGGAGGTCGACCCCCGCGTCGACGCGCTGATGGCCGCGCGCAACATCTTCTCGCTCTACTTCGGGAGCCTCCTGTCGTGGCTCATGGGGCTCGCCCCCACCATGGAGAGCGCGCTCGACCCCATCCTGCGGGACGCGTTGATGCTGCAGATGACCGGGCTCGTGCCGCGCGGCTAGAGGC
>JAEUKJ010000754.1 GCA_016792665.1 Deltaproteobacteria bacterium
GCATGGTCGTCGACGAAGGACAGGAGGTCATCCCTCAGACCAAGCTGCACCTCACCGTGCAAGATGTCCCGGCGTGTCGCGTGACCCTCCGCTGGTCCCTCGAACAGCCCCGGGGATCGACCTCACGCCTCGTGCTGGCGAGCCACGCCCTGAGCGCCACCCTCGAGGCCAACGTGGTCGGCGCCTACGCAGTCGAGGTCCAGCTCACGAGCACCGCCGGTGACGACCTCACGACGCTCAGGTCCGAGGTCCTCGCCACGGCGGACACCGCCCTCCACCTCGAGCTGCTCTGGCACACGCCGGGCGACCCCGACCCGACCGACACCGGCCCTGGCACAGGCGCAGACCTGGACCTGCACGTCGCGCACGCGGCCGCCCGCGGCGAGCACGACCGGAACGGCGACGGACAGCCCGACCCGTGGTTCGTCCTCCCCTACGACGCCTTCGCGGACAACCGCCACCCCGACTGGGGCAGCCCCGACCCGGCCGTCGACGACAACCCGAGCCTCGACCGCGAAGACTTCGACGGCGACGGCCCCGAGAACCTGAACCTCGCCCTCCTCGAGCGCGACATGACCTACCACGTCGGCGTCCACGCGCGCGACGACCACGGCTTCGGCCCGTCGTATGCGACCGTTCGCATCTACCACGACGCGATCCTCATCTTCGAGGCGCGCGACGTTCGGCTCCTGCCAGGCGATCTCTGGTGGGTCAGTGACCTCACCGCGACCGACCCGCTCGAACCCCCGAGCCTTCGCCGTGTCTGCGAAGGCACGCCGCTCCGATGCACCTCGACGAGCGACTGCCCCGGCGCATGCGTCCCCGAGATCACGCCGAGCTATGCCCCCTGAGCGCGTACCCGGCCCCGTCGGAAATCGCACGAGCCTGTGACGGACCGGAGCCGTCGCCCCAAACTCCCCGTCATGAAGCCGCTCACCGCCGTGCCCTTCCTCTGCGTCGTCCTGCTGGCCGCGTGCCTGGACCACCCCGAGCCGGTCGCCCTCTCCCTCGACGCCGACCGCGACGCCGCCTCGACCGACGAAGACCTCAGCTCGCTCGACGCCGAACCCGACACCACCGCGAGCCCCGACACCCCGTCCGGCGATGCCTCCGACGCACCCACCGATGCTGCGCCCGACACGACGCCCGCACCCACCGACGTCACGCCCGAGACCGTCGATCCCTGCGCCGCCCTCGTGCCGGGATATGTCGCCATCGGCGTCCAGGAGGGCGAGGAGGTCCTCCCCCAGACAAAGCTCCACCTCTTCGTGACGGGCTTCCCGGTCCACTGCATCGCCGCGTACCGCTGGGAGCTCGACCAGCCCATCGGCTCCCAGTCGTTGCTCATGCCGTCCAGTAGCGCATCGAACCCCACGGTCGAGGTCAACGTCGCCGGCACCTACACCTTGCGCGTCGAGCTCTTCGGCCACGACGGTCGCCGCCTCGCCTTCCCGACGACGCAGGTCTTCGCGAACCCGGCCGCAGGCATCCACATCGAGCTCCTCTGGACGACCCCGGGCGACCCCGACCCGAATGACATCCGGGGCGCCGACCTCGACCTCCACTTCGCCCTGGGCGGCGCTCGTGGGGACTACGACGGCGACGGCGACGGCCAATTCGACCCCTGGTACGACATCCCCTTCGACACCTACTGGTACAATCACGCGCCGGACTGGGGCAGCCTTGACGCGGGCATCGACGACAACCCCTCCCTCGACCGCGACGACACCGACGGCATCGGCCCCGAGAACCTGAACCTCCGGCTTCCCGAGGACGGCAAGACCTACCACGTCGGCGTCCACTACTGGAGAGACCAAGTCCTCGGCCCCTCCTACGCGACGGTCCGCATCTACATCCACGGCAACCTCGTCTTCGAGCAGTCCGACGTCGAGCTCCGGGAGTTCGACTTCTGGTGGGTCACCGACCTCACCTGGCCCCCGCAGGCCGACTCACTCCCGACCGCCTCACGCACCTGCCAGGGCACCACCGACCCCTGCACCACCGACGCCGACTGCACGACGACGTGCACCCTCCGCATCACCCCGAACTACCACCACCCCTTCTTCCCTTCGGCGCCGTAGCCAGGGCCCGGCGAGCGCTGGGACACGCAGGAAATTCCGCTGGGACCGCGAAGTCCCAGCGCTGGGACACGACGGGGCGACCGCGTCACGAGCGGCTTTGAGGCACCGAGCCCGACGAGCGTGTCACCGTTGACACACACCTCCGGGGTGCAAAGGGCGCCGTGACCCTCCCCCCTCTGTGTGCTATCCCGGACTCATGGTCTCCCGCCTCTTCACCAGCCGAAGAAAGCCCTACGCCTACCCGCTGGATCGCTCCAACGACCGCGCCTTCCCCGCCGACTGGCGCGGCCAGATCTATGTGTGGGACATCGACAAGACCTACCTCGCGACCGAGATCCACTCGCTCTCGGGCCTCCTCGCCGTCCCGTTCGAGTTCGCCATCGACAAGCGCAACGTCGCCGGCACCTCCGCCCTCCTTCGCTCGCTGCGCCGCGGCATGGCCACCCCCGGCCTCACCGAGGAGAACCCCATCTACTTCGTGTCGGCCTCGCCGCCCGAGCTGCGCAAGGTCATCCAGCGCAAGATGCTCATCGACGGGGTCGCCTTCGACGGCATCACCTTCAAAGACCAGCTCTCGCTCGTCCTGCACGGCCACTTCGGCAAGCTGCGTGAGCAGGTCGGCTACAAGCTCTCGGCCCTGCTCTTGAACCGCCACGAGCTCCCCTGGGACGTCACCGAGACCCTCTTCGGCGACGACTCCGAGTCCGACGCCCTCATCTACTCGCTCTACGGCGACATCGTCGCGGGCCGCCTGCGCAAGGACACGCTGAAGAAGACGCTGCTCCGACACCAGGTCCGCCGCGAGGACGCCGACTACGTCACCATGCTCGCCGACGACCTGCCCGAGCGCGAGCTCGTGAAGTCCGTCTTCATCAACCTCGAAGTCCGCAAAGACCCCTCGCGCTTTGCCGCCTGGGGCCCGCACCTCGTGCCCTGCCACGACACCTTCCAGGCCGCCCTCCGCCTCTACGAAGACGACCAGCTCACCGACCATGGCGTCGCCGCCGTGGCCGAGCAGCTCGTCGTGACGCTCCACCGCCAGCCTCCCTCGCTCTTGCGCAGCGCCGCCGATCTCGTCGCGCGCGGGGCACTCGGCCTCGCCACCTTGGAACGCCTCTGGCCTCGCCTCCAGGCCGCCGGCCTCGCCCCCGACTACTTCGTCGTCGACCCCAAGCGCATCCCGCAGCACGCCCGCCCCGCGCACGCCGACTCGCCCTGGCTCACCCCGAAGGCCCTCATCGCGGGCTGATCCCCCACACCCGTGACCGCGCGCGATGACGCCCGCCGCGGAACGTGCTTGTCTCCACGCGATGCTCGACCTCACGCCGCGACCGCTCCCGCTCCTCACCGCCGACCTGCCCGGGACGGGCGGCACGATCAAAGTCACCCCCGAGGACTTCGTGGTCGACGAGGTGCCCGCCTACCTGCCCAGCGGCAGCGGCCAGCACCTCTATCTGTGGATCGAGAAGTGCCAGCTCACGACCAACGACGTCGCGCACATGCTCGCGCGCTGCCTCGGCGTCAACGAGCGCGACATCGGCTACGCGGGCCAGAAAGACCGCCACGCCTTGACGCGCCAGTGGTTCAGCGTGGCGACGAACAAGGACGAGCTCCGCCTCGACGACGACCGCGCGCGCGTCCTCACCGCCTCACGCCACGGCAACAAGCTGCGGCTCGGCCACTCCAAGGGCAACCGCTTCACGCTGATCCTTCGCGGCGTCGAGCCCTCCGCCAAAGTGCGGGCACAAGCCATCTTCGCGCGTCTCGCAGCGACCGGCCTGCCCAACTTCTTTGGCCCTCAGCGCTTCGGCCGTCACCACGACAACGCGGCCCTGGGCGCGGCACTGCTTGGCCTCGGCGAACACCCGGACGCCAAGCGCGCCTCGCGCGATCGCCACACCCGCCGCCTCGCCCTGTCCGCCTTGCAGAGCGAGCTCTTCAATCGCTGCCTGACCGAGCGCATCACCGACGGCCTCTGGGAGCGCGTCGTCCCGGGCGACGTCTTGCAGCGCCGCGGCGGCGGTTCCTTCACCACCACCGATGTCGCCCTCGACACCGAGCGCCTCATCAAGGGCGAGGTCGACGTGACCGGCCCGATGCCCGGCCCGCGCGAGCGCCCCGAGGCGCAAGGCGAAGCCCGCGAACGCGAGGACCGCGTCCTGGCCGCTGCCGGCATCCCGCGCGACGCCTTCGTCAACGGTCGCGGCGAGGCCGAGGGCGCCCGTCGCAGCTACCGGATCCCGCTCGTCGATGTGATCGTCCGCGCGCTCGACGCCAACGAGAACGACGCCGCGCTCGAGCTCACCTTCGCCCTGCCGCCCGGCTCCTACGCGACGCGCGTCGTCGCCGAGCTGACCAAGACCACCATCGACCTGCCTGCTTCCTGACGGGTCGCTCGCCTTCCTCGGCGATCATGGAGTCCCCGTCGACCACGGCCATCGGATCGGACGCCGGCCCAACGGTCGCGCTACAACAGATGCACATGTTTCGCGTGTGCGAGCGCACGGGGAACGCTATAGACGTGCGCATGGGGCGCCCGTCGCAATCTGTGGATCTCTCGGCTCTGGCAAAGGTCCCGGCGTGGCCGCTCGCGCGCGTGTTGGCGCTGCCCGGGCGTTGTCGCGGCGGGCTCATGACCGACTGGGCCGAGCATGTCCGGCGCCGCTACGGGGAGGCCGAGCCGGATCGGATGCGAGCCGCACTGGGGTTGACCCGGGTGGAGCTGCCGGACCAGCCGGAGAAGGAAGGATGGTATCCGGTCGGCTTCCAGCTCGGGCTCACCCGCGTGCTCGTCGACCGTCATTTGGGCGGCGACATCCTGAAGCTCGAAGCGCTGATCCACGAGGACGCGCGCAGGAAGCAGCAGGGCGTCGGCGCGAAGGTCGCACGCTGGCTACTCACACCGCGGCGGCTCATGAGCGCGGCCGAGAAGGTCTACCCGCACGTCTACGACATCGGCGCGGTCGATGCCGACGTGCAGAAGCACATCGCGACCTTCCGGTGGAGCGGCGGAGCGTTCATGGAAGAGCCCATCTGGCGGGTGCTGCAGGTCTTCGCGGTGCGCGGCTTGTTCGACGCGCTCGGAGAGCCCGAGCCCGAGATCCGTGCGTCCGAGCCAGGCGGTGACCGGTTCGAGCTGGTCGTCCGATACTGAGCGGG
>JAEUKJ010000774.1 GCA_016792665.1 Deltaproteobacteria bacterium
ATCGACGCGATGCGCGTGTGGTCGCCCGAGGCGCACGTGAAGCCGAGGCGGCCGCGCAGCGATGGGGGATCGACGCCGTCGGCCG
The DNA here is from genome assembly GCA_016792665.1 of Deltaproteobacteria bacterium. GTDB lineage: Bacteria > Myxococcota_A > UBA9042 > PHBI01 > PHBI01 > WYBB01. The sequence goes on from JAEUKJ010000774.1 coordinate 86, forward strand.
CGCGCCGGTCGAGCTCACGCGTGAGGAAGAGTAGGCTGGCGCCGGCGCAGGCTTCGGCGGTCTTGGCCCCCAGGAACCCGCCACAGAGGAGCGCTTCGTCGCCGAGTGCCGGCTCGTTCAGGCAGGTCGCCGTGCTGGCGTCGAGCGCGCGCGACGCGGTGTCGTACCCGCCGAACCGGACGGCGCCGGTGCTGCGCGCCGCTCGGACCCACGCCCCTTCTTCGAAGAGCCGCCTCTCGAAGTCCGGGCCGCGGAGGTCGCCTTCACGGGCGGGCGTGACGACCGACTTTGCGGGCAGTCCGAAGAGGCCCGACACCTCATCGGCGACGATGCCGCTCGAGGTCTCGACCTGGACGACGTGCAGGACGTCGCAGTCCGCCGCGGGGCCGGACTTCGGACGCGGTCGATCCGGTGCGCGGAAGGTCGCGGTGACGGTCACCCACGAGCACTGGGCTTCGACCACGATGGGCCGATCGACGACCCCGTGCTCCGCGAACCAGCGCCACGCGTTCATGGCCATCTTGGCAGTCGCGAGGGTGCACGGCCCGGCCTCGCCCTTCACCACGCCGCGCGTGATCCAGGCCCAGGTCGTGCCGAAGGGGCGGCGCTCGGGGGGAGACTTCGCCGCGTCGAAGGCCTTCATGATCTCGGAGGCGGCCGCGAAGTCCTCCCAATACCGGCCATACCCGCCGCGCACGGCGTATCCCACGTCGCGTAGCCAGCCCGTGGCGGCGTCGTCGAACGACGTGTACAGGGTCGGGCCGGAGGCCAGGGCCGTGCGGAGGTCCGCGGCGGCGACACAGGTGAGGGCGATGGAGGCGATGGCGAGGGCGGTGAGGGGAAATCGCATGCGCGGCTCGTCGCTCGTTCTTGCTTGGGGGGTGGGTTTGGGAGGCTTCGGCGGGGCGGCTCTGATCGGGGAGCGGCCCCCTTTGGAGTGGCGGGGACGCACGGGGGACGTGCCATTAAACGCAACAGGACGTTGCGTGCAAGACGCCGCGTGACGCCGCGTGACGGGGCGACGAAGGGCTTCCCACGAACCGGCACGATGGCCTAGCGTCCGCGCATGCGTATCCTCGCGGTCACCGTCATCGTTTGTGCCATCGCGGTCATGGGCTTCAGCGCGTGTGGCCACGACCCTGGCTCGACCGATGAGCCCGACCTCGGCCCGCTCGTGAGCGATCCATTCGATGCCGAGGCGACCGCGCAGGCCCTGGCGCAGGCGATCTGCCAGACGCGCGCCACCTGCCAGCCGGTGCTGACGACCTATCTGCCCGAGTCGCCTGCCGAGTGCGAGGCGACGGTCGGCGCCGTCGTCGGTGGCACGCACGCGGCCATGGTCCCGCTCATCGCGGCCGGGCGCGTGGGCTTCAGCCAGAGCGCGTTCGATGCGTGTCTCGCCGCCCATGTGGCCGCGCGCGCGGACTGCGTCATCGGCCTCGAGCCCGGGGCCTGCGACCGGTACTTCGAGGGGCGCACACCGCGCGGTGGGGCATGTAGCTCGAGCTACGAGTGCATGCCGACCTCGTGGTGCCGTGCGTCGAAGGTCGGGGGCTGCGGGGTCGGTCGGGCACGTGCGGGGGTGGGTGCCGACTGCGCGAGCGACGTGTGCGAGGTCGGGATGGAGTGCATCCCGTTTGGCGCCGGGTCGGTCTGCATCCCGGGGACGGCAGGGTTGGGGGCGGCCTGCGGAACGATCGAGTCGGGGCTCTGCCGCGGCAAGCTCCAGTGCATCGGCGACGCGAGCGCCACCTGCGCGCGGCCCGCGGCGAGCGGCGAGGCCTGTGACCCGAGCGGCATCCAGCCCGACTGCGACATCTACGTGGCCGAGACCTGCGGGGCCGACAAGACGTGCGTCCCGCTGACGGTCGTCGCGCCGCCCGAGACCTGCGGCGAGACCGCCCTGGACCACCTCTGCAACAGCGGCTCACGCTGCGGCACGGCCACCGCGAAGTGCGTCTCGCGACCCAAGACCGGCGAGGCCTGCTCGGACTCGCAGCCCTGCCAGCCCGACGACTACTGCGCCGCCAACAACCGCTGCACGCCCGAGGCCGGACTCGGCTCGCCCTGCACCAGCGACCTCCAGTGCAAAGACCACCTCTACTGCATCGACAGCCAGTGCGGCGCGCTGCGCTTCGACGCGACCTGTCGCTGAGCCCGACGCCTTCGGACCAGGGCCCAGAGGACGGGCAGGGTGAGGACCGAGTCGAGGCCCCCGAGAGCGCACCGCGAGGTCGGGGATGGCGAGGTCGGCGCGAGCTCGACGTGCGCGACGTGGCCGAGCGGCTCGGCGACGACCTGGCGTGCGCCGACCGGCTCGGCGAAGAGCGCGGCGTCGCTCGCGAAGTCCACGCGCAGGTCGTCGTAGGACAGGCCGCGTGCCGAATCGGGGCGTCCGGTGGATGTGGGCGTCGTGCCGGGCTCGCGGACAGATGCGTGAACGGTGTGCGGCAGCACGACGCGCAGGACGAGGCTCGCGCTCTCGGGCGGCACGATCCAGCGCGCCTGGTGCACGGGCCAACCCTCGACCACGACCTCGCCGCGCCCGAGGGTCTCACCGTCATCGTTCCGCGCCTCCCACCGCACCGACGGCAGGGGCCGCTCCTTGCGGTTCGAGCGCAGGCCGAGCGTGACCGCGCTTCGTCCGGCGGGGACCTCGATCTGGAATGCCAGCGGCGCCGGGATGCCGGCCGCGGCCAGGGCGGCCACCTCGGGTGCGAGGTCTCGGGTGCTCGGGGGCGACACGGCGTCGACCCGCGTGCCGCGGGCGACCTGGGCCAGGCTGAACTCCACCGCGCCCGGGATGAAGAAGCTATCGACCCGGGCCGCGGGACGTTGCCCCACGACCAAAGGGATCGGCGCGCCGCAACGGCCGAGTCCGTGGCGAAGGGCCACCTCTCACCAACGCCGCGCCGCGGCCGCCGAGGTCTGGCCGAGCGCGCGCTCGAGAGCGCCCACGAAGGTCGCGACCCGGTCGTTCGCGAGCGGTGCGGCGTGTCCGATGGCGCGCAGCAGGGTCTCGTTCGAGAGCGCCTCGCGCGCTTCCCACAAGGCCCCCGACAGGACCAGCGCGTCGTCGTGGCCGTCGCCGCGGAGGTCATCGGGGCAGCGCGCGAAGGGACGAAGAGACCTCGGGACGCCACCCCCCTCGGTCGTGCGGCGAATGATCACCGGGTCGTCGCGCCGCGCGGCCGCGCCGAAGTGCCCAAGAGGCGCCAGCCCGAGCGCACCCGCGTGGCGCGGCACCCCGAGCCGCCCCGCCCC
>JAEUKJ010000776.1 GCA_016792665.1 Deltaproteobacteria bacterium
AGACAAGGAGCGAGGCGTACGCCGGTACGCCGCAGCGACGACTCTTTCCGAGCGACGCCGCAGATGGCCGTTTTTCAGCGGCCTTCGTGCGATTGTGAGGCCTTCAGAGGCATGCTAGAACGTGCAGCGCGCCGGAAGGGGATACCGGCCGCGCGCAAAAACACTTCGGTGGTCGCGTGCCTCATGCGGCGTCGCAACCACCGAGACCTGAGACTTCCTGCCGATTCGACGGTGGGAGGGGCGAAGCCGAGGGAGCCCGATGTCGACCGAACTCTTCCTTGCCGTCGATAACAACCCGCAGGACGTCAAGGCGTTCGAGACCCTGATCAAGACGTGCGTCGCTGCCGACGACCGGGACACGCTGGGCGAGGTGTACGTCAACGTGCCGCGCTGGGCTCCGGACAACGCGCAGAACCACATGGTCCGCGTGCTCTCGCAGTATGCGCGCACGGCGACCAACGCGAGCCTCCAGGGGTGGCTCAACTACAAGAACGGTCTCCTCTTCTGGCAGGGCTACAAGGACCAGCAGATGGCCGAGATGGCCTTCCGCAAGGTCGAGTCGCTGCCGAACGAGCCCGACGCGCCCGATCTCCTGCGCCGCTTCCACATCGACTTCTACGTCGCGCAGAACAACTGGCGCCGGCTGGAGCAGGTGCTGACCGACCCGCAGAAGGGCGGGTACGAGGACAAGGTCGAGGTCTGGCGCATCCTCGCGCGCCTGGCCGAGGAAAAGAACCAGGCCGACAAGGCGGTCGGGTTCTGGGTGCAGGTCCGCGGTGAGGCCCCTGGCGATGCCGAGGCCGAGGGTGCGCTGCGCCGCTTGTACGCGGCGGTCGGCAAGTGGAACGCGATGGTCGACCTCCTGAAGGAGGGGCTCGACCGTATCGGCGACAGTGGCGAGGCAGGCACGCGCGAGAAGATCTCGATCCTCTTGGAGATGATCGACATCTTCAAGAACCGCATGAACGCGCCGGCCAAGGTCGTTCAGAGCTGGCAGCAGATCCTCGACATCGAGCCTGGCAATGCCCAGGCGCTCGACGCGCTCGCGGCCGAGTACACCGAGATGAAGCGCTGGCCGGACCTCGTGAAGGTCCTCCAGCAGAAGATCGAGTTCGAGACGAGCCCCAAGCGCCTGGTCGAGCTGCACCGCCAGGTGGCCCAGATCCAGATCGAGCGCTTCTCGAACGCGGGCGAGGCCATCAAGAGCCACGAGGCCATCCTCGACATCGAGCCGGACAACCGCGAGTCGATCAAGGTCCTCAAGGACATCTACGAGCAGCGTCGCGACTACGACAGCTTCGTCGCCATCAGCGAGCGCGAGCTGAACCTGGTCGGCAACGAGAAGGAGCGCTTCAAGCGCCTGGTCGAGCTGGCGCGCCTCGCCTCCGAGAAGCTGAGGAAGCCGCAGACGCCGATCGCCCTGTGGGAACAGGTGCTCGCGACCGAGCCGAGCCACAAGGACGCGCTGACCGAGCTCGAGAACTGGTTCGAGCGCGAGAAGAACTGGGAGCGGCTGGCCGAGATCCTCGAGCGGAAGATCGCGCTCGAAAAGGACGTCCCCTCGCAGGTCAACCTGCTCGACAAGCTCGGCGTCATCGTGTCGTCGCGGCTGGGCGACGCCGAGAAAGCGGCGGACGTGTGGCGGCAGATCCTGTCGCGCGACCGCGAGCATCGCAAGGCGCAGACCGAGCTCAAGAAGAAGTACGTCGCCGAGCGCGACTGGGACGGGCTCGAGTGGTTCTTCCGCAATCACGGTGACGTGAACGAGTGGGTGCGGACCCTCGAGCAGCAGGTGAAGGCGGTCGACGAGCCCGAGGAGAAGACGGTCCTCCTCTACAAGGCGGCGGCGATCTGGAAGGACGAGCTCAAGGACACGCGCCGCGCGGTGAAGAACCTCGAGGCCGTGCTGGAGCTCGAGCCGCGGCACGCCGACACGGCGCGCATGCTCATCCCGATCTACCAGGAGCTCGGGAGCTGGAAGGACCTCCCCAACGTCTACGAGATCGTGCTCGAGTCGAGCGAAGACCCGGTCGAGCGCAAGGACCTCCTACTCGCGCGGGCCAAGGTCGAAGAGGAGCGCCTCGACAACCCCGAGGCCGCCTTCTTCGCGTACGTGCAGGCCGTCAGCGAGAACCCGGGCGACACGTCGCTGCACCCGAAGCTGCGCGACCTGGCCGAGCGCTCGTCGAACTGGGAGAGCTACGTCTACGTGCTGCAGGACGCTGTCGACCACATCGAGCTCGATGCGGCGCGCGTCGAGGTGCTGCTCGAGATCGGCCACGTCTATCGCGACAAGCTCGGCGCGGACGAGACCTCGCTCACCTTCTTCAACCGCGTCCTCGGCCTCGACCCGTACAACCGCCAGGCCCTCGATGCGGCCGAGCGCGCGTGGGAGGCGACCGGCGCCTTCGACCAGCTCGTGCTGTGCTACCAGAAGCGCCTCGCGACGGTCGTCTCGACCGACGAGAGGAAGCAGACCCTCTTCAAGCTCGCCGAGGTCTGGCGTGGCTCGGTCGGCGCCAACGACGAAGCCGAAGCCGTGCTCGTCGAGATGCTCGACGATTTCCCGAGTGAGCTGCGCGTCCACGACACCCTCATCGAGATCTACCTCGAGGAGAGCCGCCACGCCGACCTGCGCGAGGTGCTCGAGAAGAAGCGCGACGTGCTGGTCGCCGACGGAGCCTCGGCCTCGGTCCTGGCCGACCTCGAGTGCCACCTCGGCATCCTGAGCTACGGCACCCTCGACGGCGACGACGTGCTCTCGCAGACGGTCGATCGCTACGAGGCGGCCCTCGGCCACGACCCCGTGCACGCGACGGCGGTCCTGCGCCTCGAAGAGCTCCTCGCCGACCCGGGCGAGCGGCTCCGCATCACGAAGCTCCTGGCCCCCGTCTACGAGAAGCGTCAGGACTGGAACAAGCTCGCGCAGGTCCTCGAGCTCCAGTGGATCGCGGCCAAGGACGACGACGACCAGGCCACCCAGATCGAGCTCCTGACCCGACTCGGCGAGCTCTACCGCCGTCGCCTCGGCGACTCCGAGCTCGCGTGGCGCACCTCGGCGCGGCTCTTCCTGCTCCGCCCCGAGGCCGCCGACGTGCGCGCCGAGCTCGAGAAGTCCACGGCCGAGCTCGGTCGCTGGTCCGAGCTCGTGAGCCTCTACGCCCAGGAGGCCGACAGCCCGGCCGACAAGGAGAGCCGCCTCGCGATGAAGCTCGAGGTGGCGCGCACCTGGCATCGCCGCCTCGGTGACGCGACTTCGGCCGACGGCACGCGTGAGGCCCGCCTCGAAGAGGCGCGCGCCTTCTACGCCAAGGTCCGCGACGAAGAGCCCGAGCACAAAGAGGCCATCGACGCCCTCGAGGAGATCTACGTCGATCTCGATCGCAGCGAGGACCTCCTCGAGATCTACCGCGGCCAGATCGAGCTCTCGTCCGAGACGCAGAAGAAGCTCGACTACCTCTTCCGCACGGTGGACCTCCTGCGCGACCGCCTCGGCCGTCCCGAGGACGCGATCGCACCCGCCGAAGAAGCCCTCATGCTGTCGCCGGGGCACCTCGGCGCCATCCAGCGCCTGGACGAGCTCTTCACGGCGACCGAGCGTTGGGAGGATCTCGCGACCACGCTCGAGGACACGATTCGTCTCCTCCAGTCGGACCGCACGCGCGTCATCACGCTGAAGAACCGGCTCGCGCTGGTGTACGAGCAGCACCTCGAGCGACCGGACACGGCCATCGAGATCCACGCGAGCGTGCTCGAGCAGGACCCGACCAACCCGCCCGCCATCGAGGCCCTCGAGCGCCTCTTCGAGAACGCCGACCTCGCGCCGTCGGTGGCGCCGATCCTCCAGCCCTACTACGAGAAGAAGGGCGACTGGGTCCGGCAGATCGACGTCTACGCCGTCCGCGAGGAGGCCGCGTCCGACCTCCGCGAGAAGGTCGACTGGCACTACAAGATCGCCGCGCTGTACGAGCACGACGGGCAGCAGCCCGAGCAGGCCTTCCAGCACTTCATGTCGGCGGCCAACCTCGACCCGGCCAGCGAGCAGACCCTCAACGAGCTCCTGCGTCTCGCCGACCAGCTCGAGAATCACGGCGAGCTCATCCTGTTCCTGCAGTCGATCGTCGAGGACATCCCCTCGGTCGAGCGCCGCATCGAGACGCATCGCACCATCGCGCACCTCGCGCGCGACAAGTCCGAGGACCTGGTCGGAGCCGAGAAGCAGTTCCGCGCCATCCTCGACATCGACCCGACCGACATGCGCGCGACCGACTCGCTCATCGCGCTCTACCGGCAGAGCGGCAACTCGGCGAGCCTCGTCGAGATGTTGCTCAAGAAGGCCCCGATGGCGGGCGTCGCGGTCGACCTGCGCAACGGCCTCTACGCCGAGGCCGGGCGCATCGCGGCCGACACGCTGAAGAAGCCCGACCAGGCGATCGAGATCTTCGAGCAGCTCCATCAGCTCGACCCCAACGGCGACACCGGGCTCGACAACCTCGAGACCCTCTACGAGCGCGTCGAGGACTGGGACAACCTCGTCCGCATCTATCGCGAGAAGGTCGAGCGCAGCGGCGACCTCGACAAGAAGAAGCACTACGCGGCCCTCATGGGCTTCGTGCAGAGCGACCGCCTCGAGTCGCCCGACGACGCCATCGCCACGTGGCACCAGATCCTCGGCTGGGACGCGGGTGACCGCGACGCGCTGGGGCAGCTCGACGCGCTCTACACGCAGCAGGGCGATTGGTTCAACCTGAAGGAGACGCTGCGCAAGGTGCAGGGCCTGGCGGGCGTCGGTACGCCGGAGTGGTCGAAGGCCCAGTTCCGGGTCGCCAAGCTCTACGAGAACGCCGAGCAGCTGGGCGACATCAACGCCGCCATCGACGCCTACGGCGAGCTCCTCGCCGCGGACCCGGGGCATGCGGACTCGGTGACCGCCCTCGAGACCATCCTCGCCGAGCGCGAGGCCCACGAGAAGGCGTTCGCGACGCTGCGCCCGGTGCTCGAGCGCGGCGAGCGCTTCGAGGAGCTCTGGCAGCAGTTCGAGGTCCTCGCGGCCAAGCAGGTCGAGGAGCCCGAGAAGAACGTCGAGACGCTGCACGAGATGGCGGACCTCGCCGAGATCCGGCTGTCCGACTCGCGCCGCACGCTGGATGCGCAGGCGCGTGCGTTCACGATCGCGCCGCGCAACGCCAAGACGGTCGGCGAGCTCGAGCGCGTGGCCGAGCAGTACGGCTACTGGGAAGACCTCGTCGCCATCTATCACCACGGGGCCGAGGGCGACGACGACTTCCTCGCGCTCGAGCTGCGCTTGAAGGCCGCCGCGATCCTCATGGACCGCATCGGCGACAAGGCGCGCGCGACCGCGGCCTACGCGGCGATCTACAAGGACCACCCCGAACACGCGGGGGTCCAGGAGCGTCTGCACGCGCTCTACGAGGCGCGCGAGATGTGGCCCGAGCTCGCGGGGATCCTGCGCGCGCAGGCCGACAGCGAGCCCGATCCGGCGCGGCGCAGCGTCTACCTCGAGAAGCTCGCGCGCGTCGCGGAGAC
>JAEUKJ010000009.1 GCA_016792665.1 Deltaproteobacteria bacterium
GAGCACCATCCCCAATATCGCCAGTCGCACGACCGAGCTCCGCATCATCACACCTCTTGCCGCGCGCGGCACCGTCGGCAACGCGCCCTCGACCCGAGGCCGCAACGCACGAAAATGAGAAACGAAATCAACGATCTTGCGCAATGACTGAGGTCTCGAAAGGCGAACCATCGAACCATGGTATCGCATTGGCCCGTCCGCCAGAAGGCGCTATTCGTACCCATGCCGTGTGCTCCGAGGATTGCGATGACCGAGACCCAGCCCCGCCCGTCAACGACCCCGGCCGCCGTGAGCCGCGCTTCGATCCAACGTCACCTTCGCAGCGCAGGGACGGTGCTCGTCGCGCTCTTTGCGCTCGCCGCATGTGGCGACGACGGCACCCCGTCCAGCACCACCGACACCACCTCGTCCGAGCCCCAGCCCCTTGGCGCCGCTTGCCGCACCGACGGCGACTGCATCTCGCGCGTGTGCTTGAAGTCGCAGTACGGCACCCCGTTCTGTTCGCGCGCCTGCACCAACGCGTGGGAGCCCTGCCCCGCGGGCGACGACGCTGCCGCCGGCAGCGCGCTCTGCGTCTCGTTCGAGACCCTCCCCAACCCCAGCGCCCCACCCTTCGAGGGCGACCTCGTGCGCTTCTGCGCCCCGCGCTGCCAGCGCGACACCGACTGCTCGACCGCCAACGCCAACTGGGAGACCTGCGACATCCCGCGCTGGCTCGGCAATCCCCTGTTCCCGTCGCTCGGCTCCATCAAGGTCTGCCAGGCCCCTTCCTATCACGGCAAGGACCCCGTCGACCCCGGCCTCTGCGACTGGGAAAAGACGGTCAGCGGCCAGTTCGCGAACGAGGCCAACCTCTGCCGCGCGTACTGCGACTACCTCGACCGCTGCAAAGAGCTCGACTCCTCCGCGGACCCCAAGTGCTGCGAGTGGGGCTGCTTCAACCGCATCGTCATCGACGACACCGTGCAGCCCGTCTGGCGCGACGCGATCCGCTGCTACATCGACACGCACGCCGCCTTCCCCGACGAGGGCCCGCGCAACGCCTGCACCGAGCCCCCGATCTCGTGCGGCGGCGCCGCCATCGACCCGACCCCTCCCGCTGCGCGCTGACCCGCGGCGCTCCCCGCCGCTCACAGCCGCACGCCGTCCCTGCGACACTCACCTTCTGTCCGGAGTCACCTCATGAACGATCGCGATCTGCCCAACCCGGCTCCTGAATCCGCGGCGCCGCCCCCCGGGCCCAATCGACGTGATCTGCTCTCGGGGCTGGCGCTCGGGGCCGTCGGCGCGCTCGGCCTGGCGGCGCTGGTCGGCCCCTCGGGGGTCGCGCTCTCGCCGCTCTTCAAGGCCCCCTCCGAGACCGCTCCCTCGGGCTGGCTCCGCGTCGACGGCGTCACGCGGTTCCCGATCGGTGGCGCGCCGCAGCGCATCGTCCTGCGCCGCGACGTGCGCGACGGGTGGCTCTTGCGCCGTGGCGAGATCCTCGGCGCCGTGCTGGTCGAGAGGCCCGCGGCCGATCGCTTCCAGGTGCTGTCCTCGGTGTGCCCGCATCTGGGCTGTACGGTGGTCTGGGGCGCCGATCGCGGACAGTGGATCTGCCCCTGTCACAAGAGCGCCTTCGCGCGTGACGGCGCCATCGTCCCCGCCGAGAGCGGCCCGCCGAACCCGTCGCCGCGCGGCCTGGATCCGCTCGAGTGGCGCGTCGCAGGCGAGAGCCTCGAGGTGAAGTGGGTGCGCTTCCAGACCGGCATCTCCGAGCGCGTCCCTCTCCAGTCCGCCGACGCCGGCTGCGCGCACCACCACGACGAACCCGACGCCACCACGCGGGAGGCCTGAGCCATGAGTCTCCCAGCGTTCGTCCTACGCCCCATCCGCGGCCTCCAGGCCGCCTTCGACGCGAACATCCGCCCTGCCCCGCCGACGTTCTCGAAGAGCCTCGGCATGGCGCTCTTGTTCGCCTTCGGACTGCAGATCCTGACGGGCATCACGCTCGCCGCCCACTACGCCCCGACGCCGACCGACGCCTGGGGTAGCCTCCACCAGCTCGAGCACCACACCCTCTTCGGCAGCTTCGTCCGCGGCCTCCACCACTTCGGCTCGTCGGCCGTGGTCGTGCTGTCGGTGCTGCACCTGACGCAGGCCTTGATGACCGGCGCCTACCGCCGCCCCCGCCACAAGAACTGGCTGCTGGGCGTCGTGATGCTCTTCCTCGTCCTCGGGCTCGGCCTCACCGGCTACCTCCTTCCCTGGGATCAGCACGGCTACTGGTCGACCCGCGTCGCCACCGGCATCATCGGCGAGGCACCCTTCGGCGGCCTCCTCCAGACGCTCCTGCTCGGCGGCTCGGACTACGGCAACGCGACGCTCTCGCGCTTCTACGGGCTCCATGCCTTCGTGCTGCCCGGCCTGCTCGCGGTCATGACCGTCTTCCATGTCCGGGCCTACTTCCGCCACGGCCCCAAGCACGCCGACGTGCCGCTGGCCGACGCGCCCGGGCCAGATGCTGCGACGCCCTCGCCGCGCCCTGCCCTGCCCTACTTCCCCTTCCAGCTCATCCGCGACCTCGTCGTCATGGCGCTGGTGTTCGCGCTGCTGGCGGCCCTGGCCTTGGCACTCGGCGCCCGACTCGAGGCCCCGGCCGACCCGGCGAGCGACTTCGAGGCCCGCCCCGAGTGGTACTTCCTCTTCCTCTACCAGCTTCTCCAGTTCTTCGAGGGCCCGATGGTCTTTGTCGGCACGACCCTCGTTCCGGCGCTGGCCGCGGTCTTCCTGCTGGCCGTGCCTTTCATCGATCGAGAGCGAGAGCCCAAGGCGCCCGGCGCCACGCGCTTCCCTCGCGCCAAGATCGTGAAGCTCGTCCACCTCGGCCTGCTCGCCGCGGTCGGCGGGCTGACGACCTACGCCATCGTCAGCGACCAAAGTGATAGTCGCTATCAGAAGTCGCGCGAGAAGGCCGATCGCGAGGCCTCGCTCGCCACCCGTCTCGCCGACCAGGGCGGCG
>JAEUKJ010000015.1 GCA_016792665.1 Deltaproteobacteria bacterium
TCGGCGAGAAGGCGCGCGGGGCCATCGAGCGCCTCCTGGAGCGCAAGGTCTACCTCGACCTGCGCGTGAAGGTCGACGAGGGCTGGACCGACCGCGACGACAAGCTGAAGGCGCTCGGCTACAACGAGATGGAGTGAGCCCCTTTCGCCAGGACGCGGGCCTCGAGACGTGTCGGGTGGAGGTGCTCTTCTCTCCTGGGATGCGGAGGCGGTATGCACAAGAGTCGTTTGGTGGCCTTGGGGATCGACTGTGAGGGAGGCGACCTCGAGGCCGCCGTGGGCTTCTGGAGCGCGGCGCTCGGGCGCCCATCGAAGGGGATCGAGGGCGAGTACGCGGGGCTCGAAGACCGAGCCGGTCAGCCCCACGTGTTCGTCCAGCGCGTCACCCATCCGAGCCGCGTGCACCTCGACATCGAGAGCGACGACGTCGAGGCCGAGGTCGTGCGCCTCGAGGCGCTGGGCGCGAAGCGCCTCGTGAAGGTCCACACCTGGTGGGTCATGGAGGCACCGACCGGGCATCGCTTCTGCGTCGTGCGACCGCAGCGGGGTCCGCTCGGCGAGGACGCGAACGTCTGGGAGTAGGGCTTCGCGCGCGGCGCGGCCTACGAGTCAGGCATGCAGCCCTTGTGGCTGTCCTCCCACTCGCAGGTGATCACCAGGTCGCGCCCGCGCGGCTCGCAGCCGACGATCTCGTACGAGTCGGCGCGGTCGGTCTGGCAGATGTTGCGGTACGGCTCGTCGAGCTGGTTCGTGCGGATGTTCTCGCAGAGGGCGACACAGGCCTCGCGACCGCCACAGGTCGAGCGGAGCTCGCTGGCCGGTACGAGGACGTCGACCTTGCGGGTGACCTCCCAGGTGCCGGTCTCGGTGGTCGCACACCCGAAGGCGTGCGGTCCCACGATGACCGAAAAGGCGACGGCGTCGAGGACACGACGAAGGTGAGCGCGCATGGGGACCTCCGAGTCGATGCTGCGACTGGAAGTCTGCCTTTTCAATGCGCATTTGCGCACAGCGCGCGCTGGGTGAGGTCGCTCAGTCGGTGGCGGAGCTGGGCTCGGACGCGGCCTCGGGACTCTCGGGCGGCTTGGGCACGAAGGTGAGCGACAGGATACGGAAGCCCTGGGCGCCGTCGACGACCGCGGTCCAGCCGCCGATCTCGACGCGGTCCCCACGGGCCGGCTGGCGTGCGAGCGCTTTGAGGACGAGGCCGCCGATGGTGTCGACGTCCTGGTGGTCGTCGAGGTCGCCGAGCCCGAGGGCCTCGCCGGCCTGCTCGAGGAGGAGGGCGCCATCGACGCGCAGGCTGCCGTCAGGGCGCTTCTCGATGGAGGGGGCCTGGAGATCGTCGGTCTCGTCGTAGACCTCGCCGACGATCTGCTCGATGACGTCTTCGGCCGTGAGCAGGCCGGAGAAGCTGTCGTGCTCGTCGTAGCAGGCGACCAGCGGCGTGCCCTTGAAGAGGTTCAAGAGCTGGAGCGGCGCGGTCTCGGGGCGGCGCTCGATGGGGCGCAAGAGGCGCTCGAGGTCGCGACGGCCCTGGAGCTCGGCTTTGAGCATCTCGGCGCGACGCACATAGCCGACCACGTCGTGCGGGTTGCCGGCGGTCACCGGGAAGCGCGAGAAGCCATGCTCCTCGGCCAGGCGCATGTTCTCTTCCCAAGGACGCGTCGTGTCGAGGCAGACCACGAGACGCGCGGGCGTCATGACCTCGCGCGCGGTGCGGTCGGCGAAGTCCAGGACGTTCTTCATGATCTGGAGCTGGCGGCGACCGATGCGGCCCTGCGCGTTGGCCATCAGCAGCGCCTCGCCGACCTCGACGTTGGCCTCGTGGTGAGACTCGGTGTCGGGGTTCTTGCCGGTCATGGCCTTCACGGCGAGGTTCGCGATCGCGTTGCAGGTCTTGATGAAGGGGACCGCCAGGATGCGGAAGAGGCGCATGAAGGGGGCGGTCGCGTAGAGCACCTTGCGCGGCACGACCAGCGCCAGGCCCTTCGGGATGAGCTCGCCGAAGGTCACGTGGAAGAAGGCGCCGATGGCGAGGGCGAACCCCGCGGACGCGTTCGCGAGCGCCTCCCAGCCGGTCGCGGCGAGGGCGTGGTGGATGGACGGCTCGAGCGCGAGGGTCAGGCCGAGCGACGACAGCGTGATGCCGAACTGGCAGGCCGCCAGCATGGCGTTGGTCTCGCGCTTCATGGTGAGCAGCGTCGAGGAGCCGCGCAGGTGGGCCTGCACGTCGCGCTCGAGCTCGCGCATCGACATCTGGACGAGCGCGAACTCGAAGGCGACGCAGACACCGCAGAAGACGATGAGGACCGCGGAGAGGACCCACGGGGAGATCAGGCCGAGCAGGATGAGGAGCGTTACGACGGTGAGGGTGGCGACGAGCCCCGTCGTGTCCGAGTTGGGTTTGGAACTGCTCAAAGCGAGGATGCCCCCCAAACGCCTTCCCCCGTGGCCGTACCCGTGATGAACTGTTGGTTCGTCCCGGTCGACTCGCCACTCCAGGTGCCGAGGAAGTTGTCGTCGGCGTTGATGGAGCCGACGAAATCGCCCTCGAAATACACGACAATCAAGTCGTATATCGAGACCGAGCCGTCGACCATCTTGGCCTGCATGCGCTTGTTGATTGGGTCGTAGTAGCCCTGGAGCTTCAGCACGAACGGGAAGTCGCCCTGGTCTTGGACCGTGGCGACGCCGTCCATTTCACCTTTCACGATGAACTTGGACTCGATGCACGCGATCTCGAAGGAGAGGTTGCCGTTGACCGGCAGCGTGCCCTGCGAGGGGGTGAGCGGATTGGGCGTGATGTCGTAGTCGATGGCGCCCGCGAAGGTGCCATGCCATGCCGGAGCGATACCGAGCTCGCCGCAGTCCGAGAACGGCGAGGTGTCGTTCGGGCCGACGTCGCGCGTGTCGGTCGAGGTGGTGTCGGCGGACAGGAACTCCCAGTCGCTGGCGTCGTAGCTGGTCACGATCTCGGCGTCGACCCCGTCGTCGTAGGGGTTCGTGCCGTCGATCGTGTAGAGCGTGTCCGGATGGGAAGGTTCGGAGCCGTCGGCATCGCCGCTGGCGTCGGCCTCGTCGATCGTGGCGCAGACGTTGGCGATGCACTGCAGCGGGGCCTCGCAATCGGGCGAGCGCAGGCAGCTCGCCCCCGCGACGCCGAGGCGACCGGCGCCCGCGCTGCTGGGGTCGTCGCAGGCCGCGCCGAGGCCGGCCAGCGCCAGGGCGAAGAGCCACGGGGCGCGACGGGACGGGCCGCGGGCGTAACGCTGCCTTGCGATCGGTCCTCTCGGTTTCCGGATCGCGGAGGCGTCGTCGCGAAGGTGCGGCGGCGCGTGGCGCGTAGCGTGGTACTCCATCCTCGGGAACGGTCCTTATTCGAGCTTGCCGCGCAACGCAAGCGTCGGGCATAAGCCCTCACCATGACGACCGCCGGTTCCAAGGGTCTCAACGCCCTCCCCATCATCGCCATCGTCGGTCGCCCGAACGTCGGCAAGTCGACCCTCTTCAACCGCCTCATCGAGAAGCGCAGCGCCATCGTCGAGGACATGCCCGGGGTCACGCGTGACCGGCAGTATGGCGAGGCCGAGATCATGGGCCGCCGCGTGCTGGTCGTCGACACCGGCGGCATCGAGCCCGTGGCCGACACGGTGCTGTTCAAGCAGATGCGCGAGCAGGCCGACATCGCCATCGAAGAGGCCGACGTCATCCTGTGCGTGTTCGACGGGCCGGCCGGCGTGCTGCCGCAGGACGCCGACGTGGTGCGCATGCTCATGCGAAGCCAGAAGCCGGTCTTCTGGGTGGTCAACAAGATCGACGGGCCGCGCCACGATCCGTTGGTGGCCGAGTTCTACGAGCTCGGCATCGGGCCGCTCTTCCCGGTCAGCGCGCAGCACGCTGGCGGGACCCTCGACCTCATGGAGGCGGTGCTCGAGGAGCTCGGGCCGGAGGACTCCCCGTACGAGGAGGTCGACGACGGGGCCGTGCGCGTGGCGATCGTCGGGCGCCCCAACGTCGGCAAGAGCACGCTCTTGAACCGGCTCATCGGCGAGGAGCGCATGATCGTGTCGGACATCCCAGGCACGACGCGCGACGCGATCGACAGCGAGTACACGCGCAAGCGCGCCGACGGCAGCGAGGGGCGCTACCTGCTCATCGACACGGCCGGCGTGCGGCGGCGCAAGTGGGTGAAGACCTCGGTCGAGAAGATCAGCGTCGTCAGGACCTTCAAGGCGATCGACCGGGCCGAGGTGTGCCTCTTCCTGCTCGACGCGACCGAGGGGGTGACCGAGCAGGACCAGCGGCTGGCCGGTCTCATCGGCGAGAAGGGGCGCGCCTGCGTCATCCTGCTGAACAAGTGGGACGCCCTGGGCAAGAAGGACAACGCCACCTTCGGCGAGCAGATCCGCAAGCTGCAGGGGCAGCTCGAGTTCATGAAGTGGGCGCCGATCTTGACGATCTCGGGGCTCGCCGGGCAGCGCACGCACAAGATCATGGACCTCGTCGACCGGGCCTACGCATCCTACAAGCAGCGCATCCCGACCGGCGAGCTGAACCGCGTCTTCACGCAGATCCTGCACACGCATCAGCCGCCGGTGGTGAAGAACCGCCGCCTCAAGATGTACTACGCGACGCAGGTCGCGGTGGCGCCGCCGCGCTTCGTCGTGTGGTGCAACGACCCGGTGGGTGTGCACTTCAGCTACCGACGCTTCCTGGTGAACCGCTTCCGGCAGCACTGGGGCTTCGAGGGCACGCCGATCAAGCTGCACGTGCGTGAGCGAACGCGGCGCACCGCGGTGCCCGATGGGCTCACGGGGCGGGCGAGCGAGGCCCTCGAGGTGGCGCGCGCCGAGGAGCTGCTCGAGTTCGACGGGCTGGAGGGCCTGGAGGACATGGAGGCGCTCGCCGGGGAGATCGAGGTCGAGGCCGAGGACGTCGTCGAGCGCGACGACTGGGCCGCGCCCGAGGCCGACGAGGACGCGTGGGCGTCCGAGACCTGGGACGAGCTCGGCGAAGAGGAGTAGGGCTCAGCCCGCTTCGGCCGCGGCGAAGTGCGCGCGAAGCGCCTCGCCCAGCGTGCTCGCCTTCTGGCGGATGAGGCCGTGGCCGGCGTCGGGGAGCTCGAGCTTGCGGGCGCCGGGGATCATGCGCGCCAGCCGATCCGAGCCGCTGGGCGCGACGAGCTTGTCCTGCAGGGGCTTGATGACGAGGGTCGGCAGGCCGGCCAGCGACGGCAGCCGTCGGCGCGTGTCGTGACGCATCACGGCCGCGAGCTGGCCCTTGCGACCCGCGGCGGGGGCGGGTGGCGTGAAGTCCTCCGCCAGGACGCGGTGGAGCCACTCGGGGCCGATCTCGGTGCGGAAGGCCTTCGGGAAGAGGAGGCGCGCGACGGCGTCGAGGCGGCGCTGCTGCGAGCGCGCGAAGTTGGCGCCGAGGAAGTGCCAGATGCCGGCCGGTGGCGGGAGGCGGTGGGCGGGGCCGCCCGGGTGGGTCGCGATGAGCGTGAGGGAGGCGAAGCGCGCGGTGTCCGCGAGCGCCATCTCCTGAGCGACCATGCCGCCCATCGAGACGCCGACCAGGTGGACCCGGCCGAGGCCGAGGTGGTCCATGAGCGCGAGCGCGTCACGGGCGAGCTGGGCCATGCGGTAGGGGCCGCGCGGGGCGTCGGTCTGGCCGGCGCCGCGGTTGTCGAAGGTCACGAGGCGGCGGTCCGGGACCTCGGGGAGGACGAAGCGCCAGACGCGGCCCGAGAGCCCGAAGCCCATGACGAAGAGGACCGGCAGGCGTCCGGGCGGCGGTGCGTCGGGGCCGTGGAGGTCATAGGCCATGCGAAGATCGCCGAGCTGAGCGAAGGGCATCGAGGGCTCTCGGGACAGGAAGGAGGGCGAGGGAAGCCTGGCACCGTCAGGCCTTCGGCGGAAATGACCGGTTGGTCAAGTCACTCGAAGAAGAGGGTATAGCCCAAGACGACGGAGAAGGACGAGGTGCGATCGAAGTCGGTCAGCGCGAGCTCGTAGCGGCCGTGGAGGTCGAGGGCGAAGTCGCGCGCGGGGCGGTACTCGAGGCCGCCGCCGATGGTCGCGAGCAGGTCGGCGCGTGCGGCGGTGGCGCCGGGGACGGCGTCGCGGACCAGGGTGCCGAGGCCGACCGAGACGTAGGGGACCCAGGTCACGATGTCGATGACGTAGTGGATCTCGGCCGTGAGCGCGCCGACGAAGGCCGGGTCGGGCGCGAGGCCCAGGTCGAGGGCGAGGCCCACCTGGAAGAAGTCGTCGAGGCCGTAGCGATAGCGTGCCTCGAGCCCGAAGGCGGGGCGGAAGGCAGCGTCGGCGCCGGGGGCGGTCTCGCTCAGGCCGCGAAAGAGCGGGCCCAGGGTGAGGGCGGACTCCTCGGCCTCGGCGCGCGCGGGGCGGGTGTGCGATGCTGCGGCGAGAAGCGCGAGCGCGACGAGGGCGGCGCGAGGGAAGCGGGCTGGCGGGTTCGAGGGCACGGGTTCAGCTACCGAGGTGGGGCCGGCGCGTCAACTGTCGTGCCCGAGGTCGGCCTCGCGGGCGGTGCTGCCGGAGCGAGCGGGCCGATGGGCGTCGTGGCCTATAAAGTGAGAGTGACTCTCACAATGGGCGAGGATCGAGAGCGAGGCGTCGACGTCGCCCGGAGGTGACGCCCGCAGCAACGCGTGGTCGGGGCCTTCAGCGTCGGCGGGCTGGGCGCCGCGCACGGGTGGTCAGCGTGAGCCCGGGGGGCGCATGATGCGCGGCTGGATGAGGATCTTGTCCTCGACGATGACGCCCTGGCGCGCGGCCAGGTCGGCGAGGGTGCGCCCGTTCAGGATGCGCTCGACCTCGGTCTTCACCTCGACCAGGAACTCTTTGATGACACAGTGCTGCGGCCCCACGCGGATGTGGCAGGGCAGGTCGAGGATGGCGTCGACGCTGGTCAGCGGACCCTCGAGCACGGTGATGATCTCGCCGATCGGAATGTGCGCCGGGTCGCGGCCGAGGCCGTGTCCGCCTTGAGGGCCGCGCGAGCTCTTGACGAGACCGGCGGCGCGCAGGCGCGACAGGATCTGCTTCAAGTAGTGGGACGGGATGTCCTGGGCTTCGGCGATCTCGCTGGCCTGGAGGAGCTCGTCCCCGTCCCTCTGCTGCATCGCGAGATACAGCATCGCCCGGAGTCCATACTCACCACGCGTCGAGAGCTTCATGCCCTCTCTATACTACTTGCCGTCGACGAAGTCGTCCGTCACGTCGAGGACAGTGACCTCGTACGTGAGGGTCTTGCCAGCGAGAGGGTGGTTGTAGTCGGCGACGATCGAGTCGGGCCGGATCTCCTTCACGCGGTACATGACCTCGGCCCCTTTCTCGGCCCGGTAGCTGAAGCGCGTGCCCTCGACCAGCTCCATGTTCACGGGGAAGGCGGCGCGCGGGAGCGTCTTGACGTGGGCCGGGTTGTGCGGGCCGTAGGCGTCTTCGGGGGCGATGGTGAGGCGCTTCTTGCCGCCGGGCTCGAGCCCGATGACGCCGCGCTCGAGGCCGGAGATCACGTCGCCGCGGCCGCACACGAACTCGAGCGGCTCGGTCGAGGAGGCGTCGATCTCCGTGCCGTCCTCGTCCGTGACGCGATAGTGGACGCGAACGAGGCAGTTCTTCTTGACCTTCATAGGGCGACTCGCATGGTATGAGACGGCGGGGTCTACCGACTGGGTCGGGGAGACGTCAACAGTTTTCGGGGCGAGCGCCGGGCGCACGGGCGAGGAGGCGAGGATGAACTCATGCGGGGCCTACGAAGCGATCCTCGACGCGCGCGGGGCCATTGTCGCCGTGGGTCCGAGGCTGGCTTCGATCATCGGCGTGGCCCAGGCGGAGCTCGTCGGGCGTCCCATCGGCGCGTGGTTGCGCGGGGCGATCCTGAGCGGTCCGGCCGGGGTCGCCGGGGCGCTCGAGGTGAAGTCGGAGGCGCAGGGGACCGTGTCGGGCCTCGGCCTGAAGACCGTCGAGGGGGAGCGCACGCGCCTCGTGTTCCTGCCCGAGACCTCGCGCTACGAGCGTCCGGAACGTCATGAGTCGCGGCGCGATCCCGAGGCGCGGATCCAGAGCGATCTGGTGCGCGAGGTGCAAGATGCGCTGACCGGCGTCGTGGGCTTCGCGGGGCTGGTACAGGTCGCGCCGACCCCGCACCGTCGGAAGTTCTACGTGGATCAGATCGCGTCGCAGGCCGAGCGCTGCCGTCGCCTGGTCCAGGCCCTCGATCCGGCGTCGGCGTCGCGGGCGCCGTTCATCCGTGCGGTGGACCTCGGGGCCGAGCTGACGCGCGCGCTATCGGGGCTGCGGGCAGCGATCGAGCGGAGCGGCGTCTCGTTCGACGTCGAGATTCCGCAGGAGGGGGTCTGGGCGTCGTGCGACGTGCGCGCGGTGGGCGACATCCTGGTCGCGCTGCTCTCGCGGGCGACGGTGGCCCAGCGGCGCGAGCACCAGGCCAACGAGGTGGTGTTGACGCTGGCGCGGGCGGGCGGGCACGTCGAGCTGCGGCTGGTGCTGACCGGGGCCGACGAGCCGCACATGCTCTTGCGCGAGCGCTTCGGGATGGACCCCGACGTCACACCGACGAGCGCCACCGAGCTGGAGCTGCGCGGGGCGCGCGCGACCCTCGAGCGACAAGGCGGAGCCCTGCGAATCGATCGCGACGACGAGCGCGAGGAGGTCCGCATCGCGCTGACCCTGCCCGCGGCGACGGCGCCGCGTCGCACCGACATCGCGAGGACGCCGGTGCCCCTCGAGGTGCTGGTCGTCGACGAGGACCCGATGCTCGGCGAGCTGTACCAGGAGATGCTCGGGGTCTCGGGGCACACGGTCACCGCGTGCCGCTCGGTCTATGCGGCGCGCGAGGCGCTGCGGGCCCAGCGCTTCGACGCGATGGTGGCCGAGTTCCAGCTCCGCGACGGGCTCTTGTCCGAGCTCTGGGCCATCGCCTCGACGAGCCACCCGGAGCTCGCGAGTCGCTTGCTGGTGGTGACCCGTGACCCGCGCGACCCGCGTCTCTTGGACTGGGCCGCGCACGAGCGGACGCCCATCCTCGCGAAGCCGTTCCAGGCGTCGAGCCTGCTCGAGCAGCTGGTGTTGTTGACGAGCTGAGGGGCGCCTTTGCCCTAGTCGACGTCGATGATCGTCGGGTCCGACCCGCGCTCTTCAGCGGCGTTCGACGGAGCGCGCCCGAGCACGCGGCGCCGGGCCTCGTCGAGCTCGAGGCGGACCAGGCGACCGAGGTCGTCGACGATGGGCTCGAGCTTCTCGAGGATGGACAGCTCGACGCGCGCGACCTTGTCCAAGACCTCGGCCGTGCGCTCGAGCCGCGCCGCGAGCGCGTCGACGCGCGCCAAGACACGCTGTCCTGCCTCGCGCCCCCCGGCCGGGAGACTCTCGATGGCCCGCTCGAGGCGGGCTCTCAAGGCGTCGGGCAGCGCGATGGGGAAGCGAGGCGGCACGTGGTCACTCCGGCTGCGAGATCTTGAACTCGATGCGGCGGTTCTTGGCGCGGTTGGCTTCGTTGTTGTTCTTGGCGACCGGCACGTCGGGGCCGAAGCCCTTGGTGTCGATGCGCGCACCGTCGACGCCCTTGTCGACCATGTACTGGCGCACGGACTTGGCGCGGCGATCGGACAGGTCGAGGTTGTGCTCGCGCGTGCCTTCCGAGGAGGTGTGACCCTCGATGAGGAGGCGGATCTGCGGGTAGTCCTTCATGACCTTCACCGCCTCGTCCAGGATCGAGAAGCTCGACGCGCGGATGATGTCCTTGTCGCGCTCGAAGGTGATGCCCTGGATGGCGCCCGAGAACTTCTTGACGATCTCCTCCGGCGGGGGCGGCGGGCAGCCCCCGAACTCGGGCTGACCCGGGATGGTCGGGCACTTGTCGTCGAGGTTGGCGATCGTGTCCTCGTCGACGTCGGGGCAGCCCTTGAGCTCGACCTTGCCCGGCTCGTCGGGGCAGCGATCGTCGATGTCCACGAGGGTGTCGCCGTCCTTGTCGGGGCAGCCCTTGGCGTCGACCGGGCCGGCGTTGTCGGGGCAGCGGTCGTTGTCGTCGGCGAGGGTGTCGCCGTCCTTGTCGGGGCAGCCCTGGGCCGAGGCCTGGCCGGGGACGGTGGGGCAGGCGTCGCTCTGGTCGAGGATGCCGTCGCCGTCGGTGTCGAGGATGACCGGCACCTTCTTCGGCTCTTCGCCGCCGAAGGTCCCGAACAGTCCGAAGCTGGCGATGAGGTCGTGGCCGGTGACTTCCTCACGGCCGTCGTCGGCGGCGCCCGAGGTCGCGATGCTGACGAGGTAGCGGAGATCGACGCGGAAGCCGATGTGGTCCCACGGGAAGAGCTTCACGCCGGCGACGACGTTGACGCCGGGGTCCGAGTCGGTCGCGTAGTCTCCTTGCGGGAAGGTGGTCGCGAACGAGGGGCCGGCGCCGACGAAGGGCACGATCCAGTCACTCTGGATGGGGTGCCAGATCGCGTCGAGGTGCACGGTGAAGATGGAGAGGCGGTTGACCTCGGCCGGCGCGAGCTGCAGCGCGAGCTCGAGCCCGAGGTGCTTCGAGAAGTTGTACGTGCCGGTCAGCGTGTAGGTGAACGTGTCCTGGAGCAGGGACGGGAAGCCGGCGCCATCGGGGTCGAAGGGGACCGCCTCGTTGTCGAGGAACCACAGGCCGCCGAGCTGCAGGCCGACCTCGACCGAACCCTTCTTGATGAAGGGCTTGGCCTGGGCCGCGGGGGAGAGCGCGCCCAGGCCGAACGCGGTGGTCGCGAGGGCGGTGAGCAAGCGGGTCGAGCGTCGGGACATGGTGACTCCGGAGGCCGGCGCGTCCGTGCCCGAGGGCGAGCGCGTAGGGTTCGGAGAGACGCGCGCGGACGAGGATCTGAGCCGTCGGCGTATAGTCCTCGGGGTGGGAGGTGTCAACGCCGACCCGTGTGCAGGCGGGGCTGGGCGTGGCAAAGGGCACGACCCCGCCGCGCGCGCCACGCCCGCCTGGAGCGCGGTGCATCAGAACGACCGCTCGTTCGCGACATGGGTCCACGGGCGTTTCGCTTTTCCAAACGAAACGGATGACAAGGGTGGGGCGCTTGAGCATGATGCTCCCGCTATTGCGCCGCGTTCCCCCGCACCCGCGCGCAAGACGGCACACGGACTTCAAATGCCTCGAATCAAAGGTCGCAAGCCCGAGACCACTCGGGAAGCCGCGCTCGACGCCGCCGTCTGGGCGTTCGCAGAGCTCGGCTTCGAGAACGCGACGCTCGCCCTCATCGCTCAGAAGGCTGGCGTCACGGCAGCCACCCTGCCTTATCACTTCAAGGACAAGCAGGGGCTCTGGGACGCCGTCATCGAGTCCTTCTATCGCGACCTCTTCGAGTTCGCGGCGAAGATCCGCCCCGACGAGACCCTCGAGGACGTGCTGCCGCGCTTCTACGACTGGGCGGTCGCCCATCGGCACGGCGTGCGCGTCATCATCCGCAACGTCATCGAGACCGGCTCGCTCGACCGCAGCGTGCGCGAGCTGCGCATGGACCGCGCCATCGGGCTCGTCGCGGCGCTGGCGCAGTCGCGCTATGGGATCGCCGAAGGGCCGGCGCGCGACGCGGCCATCGCGGTCACGCACCTCATCACGCGCTTCGTCACCAACAGCCCCGAGGACAACCGCAAGGCCTTCCTCGTCGACAGCGACGCGGTGCTGCGCGATCGGATCGTCGCCGTGCTGTTGCGGACGGCGCGGTGCCTGCTGGGCCTGCCCGAGCCGGTCACGCCGTAGGTCGCGGCGGCGCGCGCGGTGGCGCAGCGCGTGGTGCTTCTGGTCGTGAGCGAAGCGTGATAGCTTGCCGAGCCGAGGAGGCCCCATGGGTATCACGATCGTCCAGAAGTCCGACCTGTCGAAGCCGCGCAGCGAGGCTCGACGAGCCCTGGTCCTGGCCGGTGGTGCCATCAGCGGCGGTGCCTTCAAGCTCGGCGGCCTCGAGGCGTTGAACCGCTTCCTGGTCAACAAGAAGGTCACCGACTTCGACATCTACATGGGCATCTCGGCGGGCGCCTTCCTGGCCGCGCCGATCGCCGCCGGGATCCAGCCGTCGGAGCTCGTCGACTCGTTCATCGGCACGCCCAGCACGCTGCCCGCTTTCCGCAGCTGGGACTTCTACAACCCCAACTGGAGCGAGCTCATCGGTCGCCCGGCCAACCTGGTGCGCGACCTCGCGACGCTGGCGCCGCGCGTGATGCTCGGGCTCCTGAAGACGCTGCCGCGTCAGATCCCCGACCTCGCGCAGCGGGCCCGGGCCTTCGCCTCCGAGCCGACCCTGGAGACCGCGGAGCAGCTCGCCGAGCCGTTCTTGCGGGCCGTGGTCGAGGCCGCGCCGGGCCGCATGTCGTGGCTGCCGTCGGGTCTCTTCGACAATGCGCGCATCGAGGAGTTCGTCAGGAAGGGGCTCGAGCGGCACGGGATGCCCAACTCGTTCCGCGAGCTGAAGCTGCGTCGGGGCAAGAGCCTCTACATCGGTGCGACCAACCTCAACACGGCCCAGGGTGTCGTCTTCGGTCACGACGAGGACCACTCGGTCACCATCAGTGCGGCGGTCCAGGCCTCGACGGCCATCCCCGGCTTCTTCAAGCCGGCGCGCATCGGGCCGCCCGGGCGCGAGCAGGACTACTGCGACGCGGCGGTCAGGAAGACCGCGAACCTGTCGGTGGCCGTGCGCCACGGGGCCGAGCTGGTGGTCTGCTACAACCCCTTCCGCCCGTTCGTGAACTACCGCACGCGGCTCGGCAGCGAGAAGGGGTCGATCGCCGACCTCGGCATGGCCGTCATCATCAACCAGGCCTTCCGCACGCTGCTCCACTCGCGGCTCCGCCTCGGCATCGAGAAGCTGAAGCTCGACGAGAGCTTCCGCGGCGACGTCGTCTTGATCGAGCCGACCGAGACCGACGCGCGCTTCTTCTCGATGAACCCCATCGCCTTCTGGGAGCGCGCGGCCGCGGCCGAGCACGGCTTCCAGTCCGTCAAACACTCGCTCTTGCGCCACTACGAGAGCCTGTCGGCGATCCTCGGGGCCTACGGGATCGAGGTCGACGCCGAAGCCATCGGCGACAGCCTCCTACCCCCGCGCGGACAGAAGACCGTCGTCCAGGTCCCCGCGCCGGCCGAGCCCGAGACCCGGAAGAGGCCGCGCCTGCGCGTGGTCGCGGGCGGCCGCTGACCAAACGGGAGCGCATGGCGAGGAGACAAATGACGATGCAAGGAGCGAGTGAAGGGAGAGCGGAGGCGGGCTTGTTGCCCACGGGACCTGCGGCCCCGCGCCCCGCGCCGACCAAACGAGTGACGCCGCAGCGTCGTTTGGATCCGAAGCCAGGCGCTCCTGTTTAACGTGCGGGCGGTTGTCGTCACCTGTGCGAGTCCGATCGATCCGGCCGCGCTCGAGGCCGGTGTCGCGGTGGTGCGGGGCCTCGTGCCCGAGCTCGAGCTCGAGGTGCTGGACGCCGCGAGCCACCCGCGACTCAGCTACCTCGCGGGCGATGACGCGACGCGCGGGGCGGGCCTGGTCGAGGCGATCGCGCGACGTCCGGACCTCGTGTGGATGGCGCGCGGTGGCTATGGATCGCTGCGTGCGCTCGCGGCCGTCGAGGCCGAGCTGGATGTCGTGCAGCGCGACGGCCCGGTGCCGCTTTGGGAGTTCTCGGATGGCACCGCGCTCGCCGCACACTGGGTCGAACGTGGCTGGCCGTGCTGGTCGGCGCCGCCGCTGGTGCAGGTCCCGCGGCTCGACCCCATGTCGCGTGAGCGACTCGTGCGAGCGCTGCGCGGTGAGCCGTGCGAGACCTTCGTCGACCTCGTGCCGATGCGTGAGGGCCGTGCCTCGGGCGTTCTCGTCGGCGGCAACCTGACGCTGCTCGCATCGCTCTGCGGAACGCGCTGGCAGGTCTCGGGGCGCGATCGCATCCTCGTCGTCGAGGACGTCGGCGAGGTCGCCTATCGGGTCGATCGCCTGCTCTCCCAGCTCGCGTTCGCGGGCAGCCTCGAGGGCCTGCGCGGCCTCGTCTTCGGCACCTTCACGAGCGTCTCCGAGCGCGAGGCAGCCCTCATCGAGCGCACCCTCGAGGCCTTCGCAGAGCGGCTCGACGTGCCGGTTGCGCGCGGCCTCCCGTTCGGACACGGCGAGGTCAACGCCTGCTTCCGCCTCGGTGCCAGGGCCACCCTCTCAGTCGACGCCGCCACGGCGTCTCTCGCCATCGACCCCAGGACCTCCCGATGACCGAGCCTCGCTTCCTCCGCGGCCTCGAGCGCGCCCTCGGGCGTGGACTCAAGGCCCGCGCCTTTCCGATGGCGAGCCTCTGGGTGGGTTGCGAAGGCGAACCCCTGGGCGAGGTCTCGGTCGGCGGCGCGAGCGCGACCACGCGCTTCGACACGGCCTCGCTCACGAAGCCCATCGTGGTCGTCACCGCCGCCATGCGTGCGGTCTCGCAGGGGCTCGTGCGCATGGACGAGATGGTCGCGCCCGACCTGCCGAGCCATGTCACCGTCCGGGCTCTGCTCGGACATCGCGCCGGCCTGCCGGCCTGGAAGGATCTGGTCGCGGCCCTGCCTCCGCCGCGTCGACCCGGCCACGTCGAGTCGCGCTACGCCGTGTCTGCTCTCGTGCGTCAGGCGGCGCGCGACTCCGACCCCGGCCGCGGGGTCGAGTACTCCGACCTCGGCTTCATCCTGCTCGGGGCCTTCCTCGCCGAGCGCCTCGGTGTGTCCCTCGAAGCGTCGACCCCGGTCGGTGCCTACCGCGGCACGCGCGCCCCGTCGAAGGCCCAGGCCGCGCGCTACGCGCCGACGGGGTACTGCCAGTGGCGCAAGGGTCACGTCCAGGGGGTCGTCCACGATCCCAACGCCTGGGTCATGGGCGGCGTCGCCGGCCACGCCGGGGTCTTCGCGACCGCGAGCGAGGTCGGCCGCTGGGCCCTCGCGCTGGAGCGCCTCGATGCCGAGGGCCAGGCCTCTCGGCTCTTGCCCGGCCTCGATGCCGGCGTGGTGCACGACTTCTG
>JAEUKJ010000059.1 GCA_016792665.1 Deltaproteobacteria bacterium
GCGTCCTCTACAACCACTTGACGACCGATGCCCCATAGAGCCGCACGCGCCGCAAGAGCACGTCACCCAACAGGAATCCGAGCGCCCACGGCAGCGGCTCGGGCCACATCGGGATGCGCTTTTCGGTCTTGGCGTCGCCGACGTCGAAGAGCGCCCGAGCGGTCGGGTTCATCACGCCGCCGGTCGCCGCCGCGAGCGACTTCACCTCGGTGAGGTCGGGCGCGCCGACGAGGTGTTCGTCGGGGAAGGGCCACGCCACGGTCGCGAAGCTGCGATAGGTCGTGTCCTTGTCGGCCGGGCTCGTGTGCTTGCCGCGCACCGTGTACGGCCCGTAGGCCTCGAGCGGCAGGCGCCCCTCGTAGCGCCCGGCCGCGATCTGCGTCAGCACGAGGGGGTGGTCCTTGCCGTTGGGATCGGTGACGACCACGTCGCTCGTGATGCCATCGATGAAGCGGTCCTCGTCGTCGACGGCGTCGACCCCGACGCTGAGCGTCGTCCCGTCGACGCTGGCGATCATGCGATAGCTCGGGTCCTCGGTCTCGGTGCGCAGGCTGTCGCGCACGACCTGCCGCCAGAACTTCGCGTAGCCCGGCCACTTCAACCAGTAGTGGCTCCAGATGTTCTTCACGTCCGAGGTCCACACGACGACGCGCCCGAGCCCGAGCCGCCAGCGCGCGAGGATCGGCTCGCCCAGGTGCGAGGTCATGATGACCTCGGCGCGCGGCTTGGGTCGCGTCGACACGTAGCCGACGAGGCTCGGCAGCGCGTCGACGTTGATGCCGCGGAACATCTGCAGCCCCCTGAAGCGCGGGTCGACGCGCGGCACGAAGCGGTCCTCGACCAGCGACTTGCGCGTGACCTCGGAGGTCTCCTGGAGGAACAACTTGGGGATGCTCTCGGGGCTGTTGGTGAAGTAGTAGCGGCCGCCGGCGACCTCGGCGATGCGGCTCAAGAGGGCCTGATCCGATCCTTGCCCGACCGCCACGGTCGAGATGGTGATGCGGTCGAAGGCCGCCTGCGAGGCGAGCTCGATGATGCCGCCCGGGCTCGACTGCCCGTCGGTGAGCAGGATGATGTGCTTCACCTTCGCGTCGACTTTGGTGAGCTCGTTGTACGAGAAGTCGAGCGCCGCGAAGATGTTGGTGCCGCCGCCGCTGCGGAGCCGCGAGACCGCGTCGCTGATGCGCGTGCGGTTGGCCGCGCGCTGGAGCGACACGAGCTCGCCGGGCTTCGAGTCGAAGGCGCAGATCCCCAGGAGATCATCGGGCTGCAAGACCCCCGCGGTCGCCATGGCCGCCTGCTTGGCTAGCTCGATCTTCTGTCCGGCCATCGACCCCGACCGATCGATGGCGAGCATGAGTGCCAGGTTCGGCGTGTCTTGCTTGCGCTGCACGTCGAGGCGCACGGGCAGGACGTCGCGCTCGAGGATCGTCTGCCCCCAGCCGCCCGGCCCGAAGCTGTTCTCGCCGCCCGCGAAGACGAGCCCGCCGCCGCGCCGCGCGTATTGTTCGAGCGTCCGCATCTGCCCGCTCGACAGGTACTCGGCGCCGCTGTCGGCCACGCGCGGCACGTCCGAGATGAAGATGAGGTCGAAGCGCTCTGCGTCGACGAGGCTCGACGGCGCCCCGCGCGCGCCGCGGAGCTCGACGTCGAAGTCCTCCTGCAGCGCGGCCGTGAGGTTCTTCTGGAAGCGCGAGTCGCCCTCGACATAGAGGACCTTGGGCCGCTCGGGCACCTTCACCGGCAGCTCGAAGCGGTTGTTGGTGGCGAAGCGATCGTCGCGCGCATCGAGCGGCGTGCACGAGACGCCGATCTTCTTGTCGCCGCCTTCCTTGATGGTGAGCTCGTGCTCGAGGGTGTTGTCGCCGGCCGCGAGGTCGTGTTCGCCCGTGGTCTCGACGAGCCCATCGACCTGGACCTCGCACTTGCCGCGCATGGCCTTGCTCGCGCGCACCTTCGTCCTGACCTTGAACGCGACCTTCGGCTGGATGTTGTCGGGCACCTCGAAGCCCAGCACCATGAGCTCGCTCGGCCGCTCGACCGTGCCGAGATCGAGCCAGTGCAGCGGGATCCCGAAGCGCGTCAGCGTCGGCGTCTCGGCCGCGAGGCTCCCCTCGGTCTCGAGCCCATCGGTCGCCACCACGAGCCGCGGCAAGGCCCCCTCGGGGAAGAGCGTCAGCGCCAGCCGGATCCCCGCTTGCAGGTTCGTCACCGGCGCCTGCCCCGCCGCGACCGGGAGCCGCGCGAGCTTCGGCACCACCACGCTGTCGGGCGCCACGCCGTCCGCGGGCACGGGCAAGGGCACCTCGCGCGCGCCGTTGCCGAAGACCACCAGCCGCACCTCCGGGCGCCGATCCGCCGGCACGGCCAGCGCCTCGCGCCAGACCTTCTCGACCTCGGCCCGCGCGACCTCCAGCGCCGCCTCGGGGATCGACTCGCTCACGTCCACCACGAAGACCGTGGCCGCCTTGCGCGGCGTCGTCTCGAGCCGACGCACATCGATGAGCGCCAGGGTCAGGGCCGCGATGAAGGCGCCCTTCAAGAGCAACGAGAGCCCCTGCTGCACGCGCGGCAGGTCGGACAAGGTGTGCGCGCGGATGGCGATGAGCAGCGGGATCGCGAACAGGACCGCGATGAACTCGGGCCTCTCGACGATGAGGTCGCGCTCTTTCAAGGCCGCGAGCCACCCCGGGCCGAGCTCGCTCACGACGGCATATCCAGCGGCCGCCAGCGCCATCGCGAAGGCATACTGCAGCGCTATCGGCACCCAGCGGCTCATACCGTCACCCGCCGATGCCAGGTCGCCCACTCGATGACGACCACCGCCAACGCCACCAGCAGCAGCACGCGCCAGAAGTCGCGCAGCCACAGGTTCTCGCGCGGCGCCTCGAAGACCGGCGCGGTCCACGCCGGGACCTCGGGCGGTCGCGGCAAGATCCGGCTCTCGTCGGGCGAGAGCAGGTTCACCGCCACGGGCATGGCGCTCGGGCCCGCGCCGACCTCCCAGATCCCCAGCCGCGGCAAGGTCACGTGCACCCGATCGCCGACCCGCCGCGCCGCGATGCCCATGGCCACGGTCTCCGCGGCCTCGAGGTCCGGCCCGCGCACTGCGATCGTCGACGCGCCGTCCGGCTTTGCGACCTCGCCGCCCGGCCCGCCCTTCCCCGCGGAGTCCGCCGCGCTCGCCACCTCGAGCGCCAGCGGCACGCCGGCGCGGTTCGGTTGGACCAGCCCCTCGGCCTCGGCCGAAAACGACGACAGCGCGTTCACGACGAAGATCGGGAACCCGTAGCTCATCGGGAAGAGCGACTTCCTCAGATCGAACGCGACGACCACATAGCGCCGCGCGCCCGCCGGGTCGGGCACCGTGCGCTGAAACACCAGCGGCACCCCACCCTGCGCCGACACCACCACCTCGTCCTTCTTCTCGGGCGCGTAGACCAGAGCCTCGAGCGCGTTCACATCCGCGAAGCCGACGTGCCGCGAGAGCGGGTGCTTCTTGTCGACCTTGGTGATCTCGGGCGCGCTCAAGACCCCCTTGACGACCAGCGACTTCGAAGGCGGCGGCGCGAACAGGACGTAGTTGCCGGGCTGCTCGAGGTCGACCTCGGCCCCGTCGACGACCGTCACGTCGTACCCCGCCGGTCCGCGATAGTCCGCCGGCGTCACGGTCGTGAGCTTCACGTTCTCGCGCAGGAACAAGGCCGCGTTGAGGAACAGGTTGCCGTCGCTCACGAGCTGCACGTTCATGGTCTTGCGCTCGGGCACGACCGCGAACGCGACGTCGTCGCGCGGGAAGGCGTCGCGCATCGGGTCCGCCGAGTCGACCACGAGCCGGGCGAAGACCCGGCTGCCTGCGAACTTCAGCTCCTGGATGTGGCCGCGCAGGGTGTCGTTCGCGGGCAGCACCACGCGCTCGGTGTGGATCAAGCGCTGCGGGGCGGCGAAGTCGGCTTCGCTGGAACCCTTGGGATTGGCGTAGATGAAGAGGCTCGCGGGCACGGGGCGCGCGGCCTCGTTGCGCAGCGCGTAGAACGCGACGTAGGCCAGGCGGTCGTCCAGGTACGGGCGGACGTTGAAGCTCTCGATGCCGATGTTGTCGGCGGCGCCACCGATCGGAAAGGCGTGCAGGTGGATCGCCTCGAGTTCGGCCTTGGGCGGCGCGTCGAAGGCGAAGTCACTGACCAGCAGGGTCTCGGCCCCGGACCGATCGCGCAGCGCGTCGCGCGCGAGGCTCATGAGCTCCTGGACCGCGGTCGGCGTGTCGCGCGCCCCGTCCGGCGCCACCGCGTCGACGGCCGCGTGCAGGGTCGCCGCGTCCGAGGTCCAGAGCGAGAGCGGCTCGGTCGCTACGTCGAGCTGCACGACCATGACCCGCTGCGACGGATGCACCGCGAGCTGGTCGACGAGCTCGTGCGCCTTTTTCTTGGCGAGCTCGAGACGCGTGCGTCCCCCCTCGACCGTCGCCATCGACGCGGACGCATCGATGACCAGGAGCGCGTGGCGCGGCGGCGGCGGCTTCTCGTCCTCGTGCACGCAGCCGGCGAGGCTGCCGACCTTCGGATCGCCCAGCGCCAGCACGACCAGGGCTATCACCGCGAGCTGGACCAGCAGGGACCCGACCCGACGCAGCGCCGAGAACAGCGAGCTCGCCTGCTTGTCGACGACCACCCGCGACCAGAGCGGCGAGAACGGCACGGCTACGCGCCGACGGCGCAGGCGCAGGATGTAGAGCGCGACCATCACCCCGCCGAAGATGGCGAAGAGCTTGCCGAGCTCGACCCAGCCGAGGCCTTGCAGCGTCACGCGAGGAACCCTCCGGCGCGCAGGATCGACATGACCACCTCGTCGAACGGCGCCTGCACCGTCGTCTTGTAGTAGGCGATCTGACTCCCCTTGCAGAAGGTCTCGAGCTCGCCGCAGAACTGCGCGTGCGCCGCCCGATACTTGTCGAGCAGCTTCGGCGTGAGGGTCATTTCCTTGGTCTCTTGCGTCTCGACGTCGACCAACAAGATGTCGCCGCGCAGGTTCGGCTCGAGCTCGCGGAGGTCGACGAGCTGGATCACGACCGGCTCGAAGCGGTTGTATCTCAGGTAGTTGAGGCCGGCCTCCCAGCCGTCCTGGGCGTAGAAGTCGCTCAGCACGACGACCACCCCGCGGCGCTTGGTCTCGTGCACGAAGGCGCGCATCGCGTCCTCGAACGAGGTGCGACCGCCGACCTGGACGTTGCGCAGGAAGTCGAAGATGCGAAAGATCTGCGCCTTGCCACGCGCCGGCATGAGCCGCTGACCGAGCTTCTCCGAGAAGGTCACGAGGCTCGCGCGGTCCAGCGAAGCGAGCGCGATGTAGGCCAGCGCGGCCGCCAGCCGACGGGCCTGGTCGAGCTTGGTCCGGGCCGGCGAGACCCCGTGCTGGTCCTTTTGCGGCACGACCTCGCCGCGGGCGCGCGCCTTGACCGGCACCGCGTCCCGACCCACCGCCATCGAGGCCGAGGCGTCGACGAGGACGTAGATGAAGAGGTCTTCCTCTTCCTCGTATTGGCGCACCAGCAGCTTGCCGAGGCGCGCGTAGACGTTCCAGTCGATGTGCTTGAAGTCGTCGCCCGGCGAGTAGCGCCGATGGTCCGCGAACTCGAGCCCGGCGCCGAGCTTCTTCGACCGACGCTCACCGCGCTCCGCGCTCGCCGCCGCCTTCTTCGAGACGATGTCGAGGTACTCGAGGCGCTTCAAGAACGCGTCGTCGAAGAGGCCGTCCGTATCGCCTGCGGCCGCCCCCGAGGACGGCCTCGGCTTCGCGGTCCCGCCAGAGGTCACGCCGTCTCCTTCGTGACGCGCAGGACCTCGTCGAGGATCGAGTCGGCGCTGACGCCCTCGGCCTCGCCCTCGAAGTTGCGGATGATGCGGTGGCGCAGGGCCGGGCGCACGAGCTGGCGGATGTCGTCGGCCGCGACCGCGAAGCGCCCTTCCAGGATGGCGCGCACCTTGGCCGCGACGACCAGCGACTGGGCCCCGCGCGGCGAGGCGCCGACCCGGATGTAGCGGCGCGCGGCCTCGGGGGCCTGCTTCTGCTCAGGGTGCGTGGCCATGACGATGCGGATCGCGAAGTCCTGCACGTGCCGCGCGATGGGCACGTCGAGGGCGAGCTGGCGCAGCTGCATGAGGCCGGCGCGGTCCATGACGGGCTGGATCTTCGGCTCGGTCCAGCCGGTCGTGCGGTCGAGGATCGCGTGCAGGTCGTCGGCCGTCGGGAACTCGACGTGCAGCTTGAAGAGGAAGCGGTCGAGCTGCGCCTCGGGCAGCGGATAGGTCCCGTCCATCTCGAGCGGGTTCTGGGTCGCCAGGACGAAGAAGGGGTCGGCGAGCTTGTAGGTCACGCGCCCGACCGTGACCGAGCGCTCCTGCATGGCCTCGAGCATGGCCGACTGCGTGCGCGGCGTGGCGCGGTTGATCTCGTCGGCGAGGACGATGTTCGAAAAGATCGGCCCCTTCTGGAAGTCGAGGGTCGTGTGCCCCGCGTCGTCCTGGATCGCGACCTTGTTGCCGGTGATGTCGGACGGCATCAGATCCGGCGTGAACTGGATGCGCGAGAACTCGAGCTCGAGCGCGTTCGACAACGTGCGCACGAGCGTCGTCTTGCCGAGGCCCGGCACGCCTTCCAGCAGCACGTGGCCGCCCGAGACGAGGGCGATGAGCACCGAGTCGACGATCTCCTTCTGGCCGACGATGACCTTCTGGATCTCGTCGCGAAGCCTCTCGGCCGCGCGCTTGAAGTGTCCGACCCGCTCTTTCACGTCCATCTCGCCCATCCCTCACGCCCCGGTTGGAGGCGTCTCATTGCACGGCCTGCACGAAGTCCCGCTCGTCGAGCGACGGCTCAGCGCGGTCGGATCAAATCGAAGTAGCGCCGCACGTAGGTCCGCTTGCCAGGCGGGATGTGCTCTTTCTCGAGCGAGTCCTCGACCACCCCGGCATAGTCCTGGTGCACGTCCGCATAGGCCTTCGACGCGAAGCCCTTCTTGGCCGCCGTGAAGACGACCTGGCTCTTGCTCTCGCCCTCGCCCTGCTGACCCGCGACGAAGTCGTCCTGGGTCTTCACGTCCATCGAGGTCTTGTCGCCGAGGAGCCGCTTGTCGTGCCCCTCGCCGATCCCCTCGCCCTGCTTGGCATCACCCTGCCCGCCCTTGCCCTTCATCGGCATCCCGCCCGGCATCTTGCCGCCGAGCAACATCATGCCGTCGCCCTTCTTGCCGCCCTGGCCGAGCATCATGCCTTTCTCTTTGCCACCCTGTCCGTCCTTGCCGCCCTCGCCCTCGCCTTCGCCACCCTCGCCGTCCTGGCCCTCGCCGGACTCGCCGTTGGCTCCCTGCTCGAACGCGCGCCAGGCCTCGCCATCCTCGCCTTCGCCCTCGCTGCCCTGCCCGCCCTGGCCCTGCTTCCGGTAGCCCTCTTTTCCAGACTGACCTCGCCCGGCCTGCAGCGACTGCCCGCGCCGCATCATCTCTTTCACGTCGACCATGCGCCCCTCGGCCGCGCGCATCTGCTGCCGCCCCTGCCCGCTCTTGGCCATGCGCTCCAGCGCCTCGGCCGCGCGTCGCAGGTCCTGCTCGCTCATGCCCTGCTTGCCCTGCCCGGACTGGCCCTGCTCGCCCTGCTCACCCTGTTCGCCCTGCTCACCGGCCTGCTGACGCCGCTTCTCGGACTCGGGCCCCTGCTCGCCGCTCTGGCCCTGGAGGTCCTTCATCGCGTCGCTGATCCGTCGCATCAGGTCCTGGGCCGCCTCGCTCAGATCGTCCGAGAGGCTCTCCAACTGGCGCTGCGCCTCCCCATCAGCCCCGCCCTGTTGATTGCGCTCGTCCTGCAGCTGCTCCAGGCGGCGCTCGTTCTCTTTCAGGCGGTCCTTGTCCTTCTGCGCGAAGCGGTCCTTCTCTTTCTTCTCTTTCTCCTTCAGGCGGTCGCGCTCCTTCTCGAGTCGCTCCTTCTCCTTCTGGCGATCGCTCTGCAGGTCCTTGGCGAGCTGCTCCAGGTCCTTGCCGATCTTCTCCTTCTCCTTGTCCGAGAGGCGCTTCTCCTCGACCTTCTTCGCGAGCTCCTCCAGTTCCTTGGCGGCCGCCGCCAGGTCCTTCTCTTTGAGGGCCTGCAAGAGCTCGTCGAGCTCCTTGTGCGCCTTCTTCTGCTTCTCGGCCGCCTCGGCGAGCTTCTGCTCCATCGCCTCGGCCTGCTTCTTTTGCTCGTTCCACTCGGCCAGCGCCTTCTCCAGCGCGGCCATCTTGGCGTTCGCCTCCTCGGGCGAGATGCGCCCCTCTTGCAGGGCGCGGATGAGCTCGTTCAGCTCGTCCAGGAAGTCGCGCACCGTCGGGTCCGTGCCCTCCTTCGTGTCGCGCTCGAGCTCGGCCAGCTCCTTGGCCAGCGCCTCGAGCCGCTCCTTGTCGTCCTTTCGGATCTCCGCCTTCGCCCGCTCGAAGGGCTTGGGCACGACCAGCCGCTCGAGCGCCCCCGCGACCGTCGGCGCGACCTCGGGCTGAAGGGCCAGGACCGCAGGCGTCGTCAGCGCCAGCGCCACCCCCAGCGCGCCGAGCCCGAGCCCGAAGAGCCCCCAACGCCACGGTGCCGCGCGCGCCGGTCGTGCCTCGGGGAGGGCCCCCAGCGCATCTTCGATCGCCAGGCGCTGCATCGCCGTCGGCGCCTCGAGCCGCGCGAACGCGAGCGCCGAGCCCAGCCGACTCGAGAGCCCCGAGGCCTCGTCCAGCGCGGCCGCGAGCCGGATCGGATCGAGCCGCTTGGCGAGACCGAGGCCGAGGCCGAGGACCGGCAGGCCGATCGCCACCGCCCCTGCCCAGGTCAGCGCCTCACCCGGCAACACCCACGTCTTGACCAGCACGACCGCCAGCGCAAACACGACGAGGCCGAGCGCCCCGAGCACGAGCCCATGGCGCAGGGCGGCCTGGAGGCGCAGCCGCCACCTCAGACGCCCTACTACTCGTGCGATCGCGTCAGTCGCGCTGGTCGCGGTGGTCATCGTCTTCACTCCCCGATCGAGCCATCGATGCTCGTCACCTCGACCCCTCGAGGCAAGGCCCTCGGCAGGGCCATGAAGCATAGGAGACGAACGTGGACCGTGGAAGTTCCATTTCTCGGTGAATATCCTCGGGCCCCACGCGAGGTGGCCGGGGGAAGAGGCCGGTCCGCGACGGGATTGAGTCCGGGTCGCGTCCGCGTGTTTGCCGCGCGCGGACCCGTGACATAAGTTCCGCCCGAACGGAACCCCGAGCCCACCGCGCAGCGCGGCTGGAGACCCCATGCGAGAGGCCACGCAAAAGCCCAGCGACCCCGGCGTCACGCCCGACCCCGTGGGCACCGACGAGGCCCTCATCACGCTCGGCGACGACGAGCTCGCCCAGGCCTATGCGTTGTCCGCGACCATCGCCGACGCCGCTCGCGGCAACGTCTCGACCACCCCCGGACCCGATGGCGAGGAGCTCTCCATCGCCGTCACGCGCGAGCACCCCGGTCGCTATCGCGGCCCGCGAAAGGACGGCACCGGCCCCATCGAGATCGGGCGCGGCGGCATCGGACGCGTGCTCATCGCGCACGACGCGCATCTGGGCCGCGAGGTCGCCGTCAAAGAGCTCTTGTCGCGCCCCGACGAGAAGACCGGCTCGAAGTCCTCGACCAACCCGCGCGAGTCCCTCGTCGCCGCACGCTTCCTGCGCGAGGCCCGCCTCACCGGCCAGCTCGAGCACCCCAATATCGTGCCGGTCTACGAGCTCGGCCGCCGCCCCGACGGGACCCTCTACTACACGATGAAGGTCGTGCGCGGCAAAGACCTCGCGACCGCCTTCGACGCGGTCAAGGGGCACGGCGTCCGCGCGCGCATGCGCCTCCTCAAGCACTACGCCGACCTCTGCGACGCCATCGCCTACGCGCACAGCCGCGGCGTCGTGCACCGCGACATCAAGCCCGAGAACGTCATGGTCGGCGAGTTCGGCGAGACCGTCGTGCTCGACTGGGGCCTCGCCAAGCCGCGCCACGCACGCGACCTGCACGACACGAAGCCCGACGGGGTCGACGCCAGCGACGCGGCGACCATCCCGCCCGGCGTCGACCTGCACCCGCACCGCGGCGCGGGCGAGCGCGCGCAGGCAGCAAAGCGCGGCATCACCACGAGCGACGACGGCAAGGAAGAAGACCTCGCCGCGACCGCCGACGGCACGCTGCTCGGCACGCCGCTGTACATGAGCCCGGAGCAGGCCCAGGGCGACCTCGCCCAGATCGACGAGCGCTCCGACGTCTGGTCCCTCGGCGTCATGCTCTACGAGATCTTGACCGGCGAGCCGCCGTTCTGGGCCAAGACCGCGGTCGAGCTCCTCATCAAGATCGTGCGCGGCGACTTCGAGAAGGTCGCCCATCGCTGCCCCGAGGCCCCGCCCGAGCTCGCCGCCATCGCCGAGAAGGCGCTCTCTCGCAACCCCGCCGACCGCTATCGCGACGCACGCGAGATGGCCGAAGAGGTTCGCGCCTACCTCACCGGCGGCCGCGTCCAGGCCTACAACTACGGCGCATGGACGCTGGCCAAGCGCTGGGCCGCGCGCCACAAGCCAGCACTGGTGGTCGCATCCCTGGCGGTGGTGGCGCTCATCACGGTCGGCGTCCTGTCCGTGCGCTCGATCGCCGTCGAGCGCGACCGTGCGATGGAGGCGCACGCCCAGGCGGTCAGCGCGATGAACGTCGCC
>JAEUKJ010000060.1 GCA_016792665.1 Deltaproteobacteria bacterium
GAGCACCAGCAGCCCGAGCTCCAACGCGAAGTCGTCGATGGCGAACGCGCCGTGCAGATCGACCTCGTTGCCGCGGCCCAGCGCCACGAGGCTGATCGGCCGCGTGAGGCCCGCGTCGCAGGTCGCGGGCAGCGGCACGAACGGCCCGCCGAGGCCGTCGGGATCGATCCAGACGACGGCACCCGCGGCCGGTGCCTCGGGTAGTGCGGCGCAGCTCGGCGCTGGCGCGGCGGCGCGCCCCGGCGTGGCGAGGCAGCCCCCGTCGGCGGGCGCGCGCGTCGGGTCTCCGGTCGTGCCGTCGGGGCACGCGCAGGCGCCGCGCTCACAGATCGCCCCGAGCCCGCACGCGCAGGGGGCAGGCGCCATGCGCGGAATGTGGCGCAGCAGCACGGCCGGGATCGGCGTCCCGATGTTGGTGACGCCGGCGCTCCACAGCGTGACCCCGTCACGGCCGGGCACGATGGTGTAGCCGCGGTCGGGTCCCGACCCCTCGGCGAGCAGCTCGCGGCCGGCGTGACGCGGCTGGATTTGATAGATGCGCCACGTGGTCGGCTCGGGCGGGTCGCTGAAGATCGGCGGCGGCGAGGCCTCGACGACGAAGCGGGCGCCGTCGGGGGCCTGGACGGCGTCGGCCTCGCCGGCCGGGACCGGGTCGGTCGTGATGACGAAGGTGACCGGGTCCATGTGCGCGGCGCCGATGAACGCGATCGGGCGCACCGCGCACTGTCCGGTCGTCGGATCCCAGAGGACCTCCGCCTGGTCGGGGCGCGTTCCGACCGACAACGGATTGTCATCCCAGGCGGGGTTGGCGGTGACCATCCGGAGCAGCCCGTCAGGCTGGACCCGCTCCGAGCCGCCGGTCGCAAGCCCGCGCCCGCAGCGATCGGTGGCCGCGAGCACGCCGTCGCCACGTCGACAGGCGATGGACTCGAGCTCCTCGATGCCCTGGTCACGCGCCGTCACCGTGCAGCGCCAGGTCGTATCGAGGCTCGCGCCGGGAAGCCAGACCTCGCTGGGCACGGCGACCGCGTCGCTCGGGAGATCGCCGGTGGGCGGCGCCGGCACGGTGCGCGTGACGCTCGGCGCGAGTTGGCCCGGCGGGTGGACGGTGACCGTGTCGCCGGCGATCAGCAGCGCGCCGCCGCCCGTCAGGAACACCGGGGCCTCGGTCAGGCCGCCGATCAGGCGCGAGGTCGGCGCCTCGGCGCGCGTGCGCCACGACAAGCGCTGGCACGGACCGGTCGGGCACGTCAGCGGGTCCGTCTCGAGGGTCGGCTCGAGCCGCCACGCGCCCGTGCCCCCGAGGTCGGAGAGCCAGCCCGGCGGGAAGCCGTCGTTCTGCGGCGGCGCGTCGTCGCTGCCGAGCGCCATCGTCGGCGCCGCGGTCGGCCCGGCCGCGAGCGTGACCAGCCCGAGGCCAGGCACCGGGCCATGCGCGATGAAGGCGTCCTCCTCGCGGCCGGCGGGCGGTTCGGCCGTGCGGACGAGGACGATGCACCTCTCGCCGGAGTCGACCGCGGCCGCAGGCGCTGCGGCACCCGCCCCTGCGTCGCCGAGCGTCCAGCCGATGAGCGGCGGCCGCTCGTGGCCCTCGGGCACGCACACGCGCACGTCGCGCCCGGTCCGCGTCGCGGACGCCTGCGCGGGCAGCAGCTCGGACTCGGGTGCCAGCGCCAACGGGACCTGCCAGAGGTAGGGCCGCGCCGTCGCCAGGAAGGACTCGCTCGCGCTCTGGGTCTTGCGCATGCGGCCGGCCTCGGTCGCGACGACGACCCGGTCGCCGTCGGTGAACGCGCCCGTCACGCGGTGGCCGTCAGGGATCTCGGGGCGCGCCACGAGCCGCCGTCTGAGGCCGCGAAAGCCGTCGTGCTCGAGGCGGTAGATGCCGCCCCGTCGGACAGCCCGACCAGCAGCGTCTCGCGCGTGTTGTCGCGGCGCAGCACCGTCGAGAGCACGTCGGCCGTGAGCGATCCGATGCGGGCCTCGCTGTACTCGTAGCGCGCGAAGTACCGGAGCGCGTCCGCCGCCGAGCCCGTAAAGGGCGTCCCGTCGTAGCCGCCCTCGGGCAGGTACGCGACCTGGCCCGAGGTGAGCTCGCCGAAGGTGCTCGTGAGGTACGGCGTCCAGCCCGCCTTGCCCGCGGGGTCACGCGAGAAGTCACCCGAGGCCAGCACCAGCGGATATGCGCTCGGCGGCAGGAACCCGGTGGGCCAGTACACCGCGGGATTCTGCGCGGTGGGTTGCTGCGGGTAGAACCACCAGCCCGTCTGGTTGGGCAGCAGGTACCATTCCATCCCGTAGATCCCGTCCGCGAACCCCATGCTCAGCGGATTGCCAGCCGGTCCGAGGAGCGTGCCAATTCCGGAGTGGGCGAATTGGTAGCCGGCCGGCGGGGTGAACGGATCGGGCGGGGGCTCCCAGAAGAGCCCGGTCATGCGCTCACCCGACGCCGCGACCGGATGAAAAGCAAGCCCAGTCATGGCGGGCGGCGCAACCGGCGCCGTCCCCTCCGGGCGCCACACCGAGGTCCGCGCGTCCTGCGCGTTCTCCGGGTTGTGGCCGTATCGATCGGGCTTCGGGTCCAAGGTCAGCGCGTCGCGGTCGAGCACCGCGCTGTAGACGAGAGGGCGCGCGTACCACAGGCTCAGCGTCCCTGAGTTGATGGCGATGCACGTCAGCGTGTACCCGCCGAGTCGCAGGCGAAAGCCGCCCTCGGGCCGCTCGATGGCGCTGAGGTAGGTCCCACCGAAGCCCCAGCGCGCGCGCAGGTCGTCGTCGAGAACGTCGCCACCATCGACGTTGGGGAACCCGGTCCCGGACTCGCCTCCGCACACGGCCCGCGCCGGCGTGTTCGTCGTGGCGAGCGGCGCACCGTCGCCCAGCGGCGAGAGCGACCTCATCGGCGTGAGCGCCACTGGCGCGGGCGCGGGCCCCGCGTCGTCCGGCAGCGTCGCGGCGATCACCGGCACCGACACGTCGTCGGGCCCGTCGCCCTGGCGCAGCGCGATGAGCCCATGACCCTCGGCGAAGGTCGCGTAGAAGCCGCCCTGGGTCACCGCTGTGGGCGTGAACGCGACGGTCCACGTCCGCTGTCGCCCGAAGATCGTGTCCTCGACAGCACCGCCCGTGACGACCCCCTCGCCCAGCGTCTCGCCCCCGCCCGTTACTTTCCAGCGCTGGCCGTCGCGCACCGTCGCCGGTACGAGGAGCTCGGCGTACGGCAGCCGCTCCTGCCCGGCGGTCCCGTACAGCAGGAGACCGTCCTTGGACTCTCCGATCCAGCTCTCGCTCGCGCCCGTCTCGGCGCGCAGCGCCCCGATGATCTCGGGCACGACGTTCGGGGTCCGCACCACGGACTGCAAGACGAAGACGCGCGTGCCGTCGCGATCGAGGTCGCGCGCGATGAACCAGGTGGCCGCCTCGAAGCGGGCCTGGTACCCGACGCGCAGCGGCCAGAGCGGCTCGGCGTTGGGATCGCCGGTGCCTGCCTCGGTGATCGTGACCTTGCCCGTGGGGGTCGGGTCGGGCGCATCGCTCGGACAGCCGCCCAGCGCCAGCCCGAATGTCCCCAACCAGAACATCGCCGCGGCACGAAGATCTATATTTTCCATGGGTTGATGTTGGGCTCCGAAGGCGCGGAACGCAAGCGACGCTCCCGCGCAGGTTCGCGCCCTGGAGACACCGGAAGCGCTGCGGGCAGCGCCGCGATCGCCCGTCCGTGCCCAGCACGTGACCGATATGCGACCGCTCTCCCAATCCCCGATGAAACACGTCGCCGGTCCCACCCGGTCGCAGACTTTTTTTCAACGCGACCTCGACCTCGCGCGATGGGCCTCGTGCTCTCCGCCACCGAGGTCTCCATGTTCGCCCTGTTCACTCCGTTCGCCCTGCGTGCCCGCTCCACCCTCCCGACCGCGCTCGCCGCGCTCGCGCTCTCTGCCTGTGACGACGCGCCCGACGGCGCAGCCCCGTCGATCTCCGAGCTGAGCTACGCCCCCGACGAGGCCCCCGTCGCCTCCCCGTTCCAGGTCACGGGCCAGCTCGACTTCACCGATCCCGACGGCGACCTCGCGGCCATCGTCTTCCAGATCACGGCCCCCGACGGCACCCCCTCGGCCCCCTCACGGTCGAAGCTCAGCGGCACCGACGGCCTCACCGCGGCCTCGCTGCAGATCACCTTCACCGCCATCGCCCCGGCCGCGGGCGACTACGGCTTCGAGGTCTGGCTCGAGGACGCCGCCGGCCACACCTCGAACCGCCTCACCGGCCTCGTCACGGCGCGATGATCAACGCCGAAGGCCTGGCGCAGCCAGGCTGCCCAACGGGCTGTTCGACGACCCGGCCCCATGCGCCGAATCTTTTTTTCAACACCCACCCGACTCGCGCGATATGCCGCCGTCATGCCGCCCTCGCCCCCACTCAGCCTGGCGCCACCCGCCACCGATCCGCGCCCGAGCGACGACGCCCTCATGGCGCTCGCCGCGACGGATCGCCGCGCCTTCGCCGAGCTCGTGACCCGCCACGAGGCCGCCCTCCGCCGCCTCGCTGGCCTGCTCATCGGCGACTCCGAGCGCGCGCGCGACCTGGTCCAGGACGCCTTCGTGCTCGCCTGGGAGCGCCGCCTCACCTATCAACCCCGCGGCCAGCTCAAGGCCTGGCTCGCCGGCATCGTGCGCAACCTCGGCGCACGCGACCGCCGCAAAGCCAAGGTCCGCGCCTTCTTCGGGCTCGCCACGCCCCCGGCCTGGACCGAGCCCGCCCGACTCGAAGACCCCTTCACCGAGCTCGCCGCCGCCGACCGCGACCGCGTCCTCGCCGCGGCGCTCCAACGCCTGCCCCCCAAGATGCGCGAGGCCCTCGCCCTCCGCTTCGTCGAAGGCCTCGACTACGACGCGATGGCCGTGGTCCTCGACGTCTCCGCCTCGACCCTCCGCTCACGCGTCTTCCACGGCCTGGCCCAGCTCTCTGCCCACGTCCCCGAGGAGCTCCTGCGATGACGCCCCAGCCCTCACGACCGCACCCCGACGACGTGACCCTCGCCCGCGCCCTCGACTCGGCCGACACACGCGCCTCCCTCGCCCCCCACCTCGCCGACTGCGCCACCTGCCGCGCGCGCCTCGACCACCTCGCCCGCGTGAGCTCGGCACTCGGAGCCATCGCCACCCCGGCCCACGACCCACGCCTCGCCCACGACGTCCTGGCACGCCTCACCCCA
Organism: Deltaproteobacteria bacterium; assembly: GCA_016792665.1. Classification (GTDB taxonomy): domain Bacteria; phylum Myxococcota_A; class UBA9042; order PHBI01; family PHBI01; genus WYBB01. The sequence continues at coordinate 5,216 of JAEUKJ010000060.1, forward strand.
CCGCGCCGCAACCGCGGGCTCGTCCTCGGCTTCGGCCTCGGCGTGGCCACCGCCGCTCTCGCCATCCTGGTCGTCGGCGCCTCGAGCTCCGACCCCGACCCCGGCACCTTCACCGCACGCGGCTCGCCTTCCGATCCAAGCGGCGCGCTCACGCTCACCGCCTACCTCCAACCCATGGACGGCCCCCGCGTTCCCCTCGGCCCGCGCTTCACCCGCGGCGACGCGCTGAGCTTCCGCGTCATCCGCCGCGACGCCGACCCCCGCGCCTTCATGATGGTGCTCGGCTGCGACGCCGCGAACGAGCTCGTCTGGGCCGCGCCGACCTGGGACGACCCCGCGACCGACCCGGTCGGCCTCACCCTCGACCCCGGCGTGCCGCTCTACGACCTGCCGACGGCCCTCATCCCCGAGGGCCCGCCCGGCCCCTTCACGGTCGTCGCCCTGACGACCCCGACCCCGATCGGCGTGCGCCACATCGAGTCCCTCGTCCACACCTGCGCCGACCTCGACACCCTGGCCACCCTGCCCGGCGCCACCCTCGCGCGCCTCTCCCTGCACCTCGATCCTCCCGCCCCCTCGAGGCACCCGTGACCGCTCCCTTTCCCTCTCGCCGTGCCCCCGACCTCGCCCTCCGAATCGCCACCACCTCGCGCCGCACTCCGCGCATGGCCCTCGCGTGCCTCACGCTCGCCTGGGTGGCCGCAATGGGCGTCGTCGACGAAGCCCGCGCCGACCTCGCGCTGGTCGTCACCAACAACCGCAGCCTCGGGCTCGGTCGCCCCGACCTCCAATACGCGGACGACGACGGCGCGAAGTGGCAAGAGCTCTTCGAGGCCCTCTACGGCCCCGAGCACACGACGGTGCTCACGACCTTCGACCCTCCCGCGCGCACCCTCTTCCCCGAGCTCGCCACCACGACCCTCGCCCCCACCCTCGCGAACC
>JAEUKJ010000076.1 GCA_016792665.1 Deltaproteobacteria bacterium
GGCGTCGATGACGGTCGGGGCGAGCTGGTGCGGGTCGCCGGCCAGGATGGCGCGCGGGGCCATCGCCAGCGGGATCCAGGCGAGCGGGTCGACGGCCTGGGTGGCCTCGTCCAGGACGACCACCCCGAAGCCGGCGCCGTCGTCGCGCGAGAGGCCGGACCACGCCTCCCACGCGCCGGTGAGGGTGGCGCACACGACGGGGGCCTGCGAGAGCATCGCGGCCTCGACGCGGCGGAGGTGGGCGCGGGCGTCTTTGAGGAGGCGACGTGCCTCGGCGAAGGCCTCGCGGCGGGCCTGACGATCGCCGGTGCCGCGCGCGGCCTGGGCCTCGGTGCGGCGCTTGAGCGCATTGGCCTCCTGGATCCAGCCGCGCGTGAGGCGCGTGGCCTCGTGTTGATCCAGGCGATACGCGAGGGTGTGTACCTCGACCTCGGGCAGGACGCGGGCGGGGTGGCCGAGGCGCAGCGCCGGGACGTTGGCGGCGACCAGACGCTCGACGAGGTTGTCGACCGCCACGTTCGAGGGCGCGACGGCCAGGACGCGCTCGCCGCGGGCGACCATCTGGCGGATGATCTCGACGAGGCAGCGGGTCTTGCCGGTGCCGGGCGGACCGTGGACCAGCGCGAAGGGGATGGTGCCGAGGGCGTGCTGGACGGCCTCGTTCTGGGCCGCATCCAACGATGTGTCGAAGAGCGGGACGGCGCCGTGGTCGACGCGCTGGACGGTGCCGAGCCCATAGCCGACTGCGACCAGCTGGCCGAGCTCGCCGTGCGCCTTCTCGAGACGCGCGAGGGCCCGGTCGCCGCGGTTGAAGGTGGCCTCGGGGGCCTCGCGCTCGAGGCGGAAGGGGCGATCTTCGAAGGCGTCGGGGAGGTCGTCGTCCAGGGCGAGGCCGAGGCCGGGGCCGCGCCAGCGCTCGACGACCGCATGGAGGGCCGTGCTCTCGGCCGGATCGTGGTGGAAGAGGACGACCGGATCGCCGGGGCGAACGCGCATGCGCTCGCGTGTGAAGCGCGGGTCGCCCGAGCGAACGACGACGATGACGCGCTGGCCCGGGCTCGGAAAGGTCTCGTCGACGGTGAGGTCGGCGGCTGCGAGCCCGCGCTCGATGCGCTCTTTCCACGGGATCTCGGCGCGCTCTTCCTGAGAGCGGCGGCGCGCGGTCTCGCGCTCCTTACGCCAGGCGTCGACCAGGCGTCGGATGACCTCGGCCGGGGTATCGGTGCGCAGGCCTTGGGGCGTCGCGGCGGGCCCGACCGCCGGCCCTGTGGACTTGGCCCCGCCTCTGGCGGGCCCGGGAGAGGACGAGCGCATACAGGTGACTTCCTCGATTTCGCGTGTTAGCAGGCGGCCCGCCGCGCGCGCGAGCCCGCGGGAACCGTGCACCCCTTCCCTCGCGGCCCCAACCCGCGAGGGAGGCTCAGCGTCCTGAGACGCGCCATTCGCGGGCTGCCCCACAGAGAGAGCACCAATGTCCTACCAGACTTCCGACATCAAGAAAGGCCTCAAGTTCAAGATGGACGGGGCCCCGTACAACGTCGTCGACTTCCAGTTCGTCAAGCCCGGCAAGGGCACGGCGTTCACCTGGACCAAGATGAAGAACCTCATCACCGGCCAGGTGCTCGAGCGCAACTTCCGCTCCGGCGAAGTCCTCGAAGAGGTCGACGTCGAGACCCGCGAGGCGAGCTTTTCGTACAAGGAAGGCAACGAGTTCGTCTTCATGGACGGCGAGACCTACGACCAGTTCCCGGTCACGGCCGAGAAGATGGGCGAGCAGGCCGGCTTCCTCATGGAAGGCATGCGCTGCCAGATCCTCTTCTACGAGGGGCGCGTCATCACCGTCGACCTCCCGAACTTCATCGAGGTCGAGGTCACGTACTCCGAGCCCGCGGTCAAGGGTGACACGGCCAACAACGTGACCAAGGAAGCCAAGATCTCGACCGGCGCGACCGTGCGCGTGCCGCTCTTCATCGACCAGGGCAACACGATCCGCATCGACACGCGGACCGGCGAGTACGTGGGTCGCATCCAGACCAAGTGACGTCGGCGTGACCTCGCATCAGGGCGCGACGCCCCCCTCCGGGAGGCAGCTCGGGCGCGTCCTCGCCGTGGCCCCTGCGGCCCGGCCTGCCGAGGTCGACGTGGTCGTGGTGGTCCATGGCAGCCCGGGCGAGACACCCCGGGTGGCCACCTGGACCGCTGCCGACGACTCGGCCTTTGGGCCCGGGGACCTCGTCGCGCGCGTCGCGTCGGGGACCCGGATCGAGCTCGTCACGCGCGGGCCGGGGGAGTGGCCACCATCTCTGGGTGCGCCGGGTGCGGACCTCGGGCGCTTCGTCGGGGCGCGCTGGGATCGGCTCGCGGCGCGCTCACGCCTCCTGCGCGCCACGCGTGAGTGGTTCCACCGCGAGGGCTTCCTCGAGGTCGAGACGCCGCTCGTGGTTCCGTCGCCCGGCACCGAGGCCCACCTCGACCCGGTCGGCGTGAGGCTCAGCGAGGCCCCGGGCGTCGCGGCCGCGGAGCGCTGGCTCATCACCTCGCCCGAGTACGCGATGAAGCGCCTCCTGGCGGCCGGCGCCGGGCCCATCTACCAGCTCGGCAAGGTCTTCCGCGACGGCGAGCGCGGCGGACGACACCGCCCCGAGTTCACGATGCTCGAGTGGTATCGGCCCGATGCCCCCTCGTACGAGGTCGTCATGGACGACTGCGAGCGGCTCGTGCGCAGCCTCGCGGGAGGTGACTCACTGAGCTACCGCGGTCGGGCCTATGCGCTCGGGGGGCCGTGGCCGCGCCACCGCTTCTTCGATCTCCTGCGCGAGCGCGCCGACCTCGCCCACCCCGAGTCGCTCGGCCCCGACGCGTGGCTCATGGCGCTCGTGGACCGCCTCGAGCCGACGCTCGGCGCGGACGGGCCCGAGTTCCTCATCGAGTGGCCGATCGAGCTCGCGTCGCTCTCGCGCATGAAGCCCGACGATCCGCGCGTGGCCGAGCGCTTCGAGCTCTACTTCGCGGGCATCGAGCTCGCCAACGCGTTCTCCGAGCTCACCGACGCGGCCGAGCAACGCGCGCGCTGCGAAGCCGACAACGCCCTTCGCCGCGCGCTGGGCAAGCCCGAGCTGCCGCTGGACGAGGACTTCCTGGGGGCGCTCGCGGCCGGGCTGCCGCCCTCGGCCGGTATCGCGTTGGGCTTCGATCGCCTGGTCATGCTGCTCACCGACGCCGCTTCGATCGACGACGTCCTGGCGTTCTAGAGCGGTACGACGAGGACGGAGACCTCAGCGTCCGCCGCCTTGCGGATGAACGTCATGAGCCCCTGGAGGACGGCCAGGAGCCACTCCTTCTCGTCATCGCCAAAGGGGTGGCCCGCGAACGGGTCGAGGGATCGGAGGACGTCACTGTCCAGGCGGGCGCGAACGACGCCGACCGACAGGGACTCGATGCCGCGCGCGATGTCGGCCAGCAGCGCGGGCGAGAGGACGCGGCCCGGGCCCGCGGGGAACTGGCGCGGCACGAGCTGGCCGACGCCGAGGTCCGCGATGAAGCCGAGGGGCCCTGCGGGCGCGTGCCCCGAGAGGAGATAGTGGATGCCGGCGAAGGCCCCCTCGAGCTCGTAGGCGACGGCCGTCGGATGGAGCACGAAGGCCGCCTCCGCCGACTCGCGGAGCCACGCGAGGTCGCCGTCGTCGATGCACACGAGGACGACGTTGGCGCTCATGACGCGGCCCTGGGTGCGGGGAACATCACCACGCCCTTCTCGGCGAACTTCTTCTGGACCCGCATGAGGAGCGGGAAGAGGACGTTGAAGTCGAGGCCCGAGGTCGCGGCCAGCGGGCCGAAGAGGAAGTCGACGAGGTGCCAGTCCGAGAACACGTTCAGGTTCGGGGCCATGAGCTTGGCGTAGCGATCGAAGAAGAGGAGCTGCTTCAGAATCAGCAGGAACTCGCTCGGCAGGCGGATCCCGAAGCGGTAGGCGACCGCGGTGATGTCGGGCAGGATCTCTTCGTACTTGATGTCGGCCAGGTTCTTCTCGATGAGCGGCGAGTAGACGCGGGCGAGCTCGGAGACGAGGGAGGTGCGGTCGATGTTGGTCTTGACGGCGCCGATCTCGGTCATGACCTCGGCCAGGGCCTCGTAGTCCTGAGCTGTGAAGGCGAGCACGTAGCGCAGGACCTGGTGGCGCTGCTGGGTCGTGAAGCGACCGATGATGCCGAAGTCGAGGAGGCCGACCGCGGGCTGCGGGGTGCCGTCGACGGCGCGGGAGCCCTCGGGCAGCATCATGAGGTTGCCGGCGTGCGCATCGCCGTGGAAGTAGCCGTCGAGCGCCATGGTCATGAGCCAGGCGCGGAGGCCCTTGCGCAGGTAGACCTCGGGGTTCATGCCGGCCTTGATGATGCCGTCGCGGTCGTCGGCCTTGAGACCGTGGAAGCGCTCCATGACGAGGACGGACGCGGTGACGTGGCCCTCGATGGGGGTCGGGGCCTTGACGTCGGGGATGCCGTACTTGGCCATCAAGCGGTTGAACTCACTGAGGTTCTTCCCTTCCATGCGGAAGTCGATCTCCTCGTGGATGGTGCGATCGAAGTCCTCGATGACGCCGCGCACGTTGGCGAGGCGTGCCCCCGTGAAGAGCTTCTCGGCGACCCAGGCGAGGCGACGCATCCACCAGACGTCGGCGTCGACCTTCACGCGGATGCCGGGGCGCTGGACCTTGACGACCACCTCGCGCCCGTCGGGCAGGGTCGCTGCGTGCACCTGGGCGATGGA
>JAEUKJ010000112.1 GCA_016792665.1 Deltaproteobacteria bacterium
ACCAGGGCGTCGCGGGAGGTGCCGCATACGCCCGCCTCGGCGGAGGCGCAAGCTCCTAACCGTTAGACGCTCCGCGACCGGACGCCCGCTCTCCTCCGAGAGGCGGGCAGGTTCATGGCGCGACCGCTGCGACTCCATCGGGCCGAACGCAATTGACGCGACACGATCGGTGGTGAGGATGTCGCGTCCGCGTGCGTCTCTCGCCCGCCGCACTCCAGGAGAGTCCCGATGAAGCTCTACTTTGCCCCCGGCGCCTGCTCGTTCTCGCCTCACATCGTCCTGCGTGAGGCCGGCCTCGACTTCGCGCTCGAGCTGGTCGACCTCCGCACCAAGGTGACCTCCACCGGGGCCGACTACCGCGCCATCAACCCGCTCGGCTACGTGCCGGCGCTCCAGCTCGACGACGGCACCGTCCTCACGGAAGGCCCCGCGATCATCCAGTACGTGGCCGACCTCGTCCCCGACAAAGCCCTCGCCCCGACCGCTGGCTCGATGGCGCGCTACCGCCTCGCCGAGACGCTGAACTTCCTCTCGACCGAGGTCCACAAGACCTGGAGCCCGCTCTTCGGCGGCTTGAGCGACGAGCAGCGCGCGGCCATCGTCGACCGCCTGCGCGGCCGCATCGCGCACCTCGGCAAGCGCCTCGAGCACCAGCCCTTCCTCGAGGGCGACCACTTCACCGTGGCCGACGCCTACTTCTACACGCTGCTCTCGTGGGCGCGCTGGACCAAGGTCGACCTCAGCGACATGCCGGCCATCACGACGTACCAGGCACGCATCGCCGAGCGTCCCGCGGTCGTCGCCGCGCTCGCGGCCGAAAAAGCCCTGCGCCCGCGGAACCACTGAACCATCGCCAGGACGACGACCTGCTTCAGGACACCACCTGAGCCCCGTCGAGGTCGATCGCCGAGACGATGGCGCGCGCCTTGATCTGCCTACGCTCGAAGGCCTCGACCATCGCGTCTGCGACCGCCAGGGCGTCGTCCCGATCACCGCACAGCGCGAACATCGCCGGGCCCGATCCGCTGATCCCCGCGCCGATCGCGTGGGCCGCCAGGGCCGCCTCGACCGCGTCGTCGTAGCCGGGGATGAGGCGCTTGCGATACGGGGTCGCGAGGCGATCCTCGAGGCAGCGCCCGAGCAGCTGGAAGTCGCTCGTCGCGAGCGCCTTGACCAACCCCGCCATCGCCCCGAGGTTCCGGACGGCGTCCTTCATCGGGACTTCTTTCGGCAGCACCGCGCGCGCATCGGCCGTCTTGACCTCGAAGTCCGGCTTCACCGCGACCACCATCAGGCCGCGCGGCACGGGCAGCGTCACCAGATCTACGTGCTCGTCGTCCCCGTGAAGACACGCGACGATGCCCCCAAAGAGGCACGGCGCCACGTTGTCCGGGTGCGGCGTCCCGGTCGCCAGCCGCTCGCCCTCACGCACCGCCGAGAACAGGAAGTCTTTCGGCATGCGCGGGTCGATGCACGCCGCCGTCGCCACCGCCGCGGCCACCGACGAGGCCGACGAGCTCCCGAGCCCAGACCCGAGAGGCAGCCCCTTGTCGAGCCACAGCCGCACCCCGGCGCCTGGCGCGAACGCGTCGAGCACGGCCTTGGCCGACACCCCCGCGCAGTTCTGCAGCGCGTCGCCCGACAACTTCTGGACGACCTCGATCGGCCCCGTCACATCGACCAACGTGACGAGCCCGTCGGTCGTAAGCTCGGCCGTGACCGTGTCGCGCGGCCCTTCGAGGCAGAGCCCGAGCACGTCGAAGCCCGGCCCGAGGTTCGCCACCGTCGCGGCCGCCACCGCCGTCTTGCGAGTCATTGCCCACCTCCCGAGCGAAGCGTTCCGGTCCTCATTGCCCACCTCCGAAGCGAAGCGTTCCGGTCCTCACTGGGCACCTCCGAAGCGAAGCCGCGTGTCGCGCTCGAACGCGATCTCGCCGCTCCGCGTGATGACCTTGCCCTCCCAGCGATAGTGCGATCGCAGGCCCTGATCCATGGCCAACGTGACCTTCACCTCGAGGGCGTCGCCCGGGTCGACCGAGACCTGCGGCAGCGGAAACGCCATCTGGCCCCAGTGCGTCCTCTGCCCGGGCTCGGTCGAGAGCACGACCCCCTCGGCGAGATCCGCATCGAACCACCCGATCAGCGCGTCGAGGCGGCACTTCATCGTCACGTCGAGCCGCGCCTCCAACTCGAACCTGTCCGGCGCCTCGACCAGCGCGAAGTCCGCCACCGTGGCCGTTCCCGTGCACACGAGCTCGGGCTCGCAGTGGACGACGTAGGCCGCCTGCGTGGCAAACGGGATCGCCGCCGAGAAGTCGAAGCCCCCGATCTCGTCGTCCCAGAACCGCACCTCTCGCCACAGCGGCAGGGTCGCCGCCGCGAGCTTCATCTGGATCCGCCGCGGCAAGGTCTCGCCGCCGGGCGCCAGGTGACGCGGCAGGTCGCGCAACACGGGCTGCATCTCGTCGGTGACGAAGAAGTTGCCCATGCACTCGGTGACCACCAGATCGACCGGAGCGTCCAGCGCCAACGTCTTCGCGTCGGCCCGCACGAAGGTGATCTGCTCACCGAGCCCGTTGTCCTCGGCCAGCGCCTTGGCGACCTCGATCACCGCATGCGGCTCGACGGCGACGACCTCGGCGCCTGCCTTGGCGGCCCACATTGCGAGGATCCCCGTGCCGGTGCCGAGGTCCATGACCCGCATGCCGGGGCGCACGCGGCGGCGGATCGCCTCCTCGTACGTCTCCATGCGGATCCGGTCGGCGAGCATGAGGCGGTGATGGTTCAATCCGATGAAGTGTCCACGGCTCATCGCCAGGGACGTTATCACGTTCTGCGACGGGGGTATCGCCGCCACGTCGATACGCGCTGGCAAGCGCGAACCGCGTGCAAACGGCGTTGACACCTGGGAAGCCGCGTCGATATACCGCGCGACGGCTCGTCGGGCGGTCGAACGCCACGAAGCCGATGCCGAACGCCCGTTTGGACGCGCCTGCCAGGGAGCACGACTTGAGCGACTCTACGACCTCCTCCGCCCCGACGGCCCCCGCGGCCGCCCCCAAGGCGTCGATCGTCATCCCGGTCTTCAACGAGGAAGGGCTCCTCCAGACCGCCGTGCACGACCTGGTCGTGCGCCTCGCCTCCGAGCTCCCGGACGTGACCTACGAGGTCATCATCACCGAGAACGGGTCGAGCGACAAAACCCTGGAGCTCGCCTACGAGCTCGAGCGCAAGTACCCGGGCGTGGTCCGCGTGCTCCACAGCCCCGAGCCGAACTACGGCAAGGCGCTGCGCCGCGGCATCCTCGAGGCGCGCGGCACCTACGTGCTCTGCGACGAGATCGACCTCTGCGACGTCGGCTTCCACGCGCGCGCTCTCGGCCTGCTCGAGGCCGACCAGTGCGACATGGTCATTGGCTCGAAGGCCCACCGCGACGCCCAGGACCAGCGCCCGGTCTTCCGCCGCGCCGGCACCGCCGTGATCAACGGCCTCTTCCGCGTGCTGCTCGACTTCAAGGGCACCGACACGCACGGCCTGAAGGGCTTCCACCGCGAGCGCCTGCTGCCGGTCGTGTCGCGCTGCATCGAGGACAAGGACCTCTTCGCGAGCGAGCTCGTCATCCGCGCCGAGCGCGATGCCTACCGCATCGTCGAGGTCCCGATCGTCATCGCCGAGAAGCGCCCGCCGAGCATCAACCTCATGAAGCGCGTCCCGCGGGTGCTCCGCGGCCTCGCCAAGCTGACCTGGGCGATCCGCGTCCGCGGTCGCTGATCAGTCGCCACACCGGTCGCATCATCGATCTGACCTCGCGATCGCGACTTCGATGGGATCTGCCGGCTTCGCCCCGGCTTCCAACCGTCGCGATTGCGCGACCTTGCGCGCGCGCCCCACGCTGGCACGCCGCCTGCTCTCCGAGCCTCGTCCGAGCCCATCCCCCGGCTCGGCGCGGACCCGACACGCACGGAATGTCTCCGTCGAGGGTCCGCAAAGGCACATCATGGAAATGCAGAAAGTCATCGACGGCGTGAAGCACCAGGTCCTGACCCCGGCCGCCAAGGGCGCGGTCGAGGCCGTGCTCGAGTCGCTCACCAAGCAGGTCGCCGGTCTCGGCAAGCGGCGTGGAATGAGCGGCTTCAGCATCTTCGCCATCGGCCTGGCGGTCGGCGCCGCCGCAGGCATCGTCCTCGCGCCGATGTCTGGCAAGGACCTGCGCACGAAGCTCATGGGTCTCATCCCCAAGCGTTCGCCCAAGGCCAACGGCGAGGTCGAGCACGCCAAGCCTGGCGCGCCGCCCGTGCCCGGCAAGAACGATGGGACGCCGCTCGACGGCGCGCGTCGCCAGCGTCAGGGCGCCGAGGCGACCCCTAGCTGATCCCTGCCGGAGGCCTGCCGAAGGCAGTCCAACGGCCTCTCCTGTCGCCCTCGCAGAGCACGCTCGCATCCCCCTCGCCCCCCGAGGCCCGGACGAGCGCGCTCTGCCCCTCATGCTGGATTCCGCTCGCCGCATATGCCACACAGCTCGCGATGCGAAGCGCTGCCATCAACGTCGACATCGACTCCCTCCACCTCTACTACCGGATCCACGGCCTCGACGAGGCACGCGCGACCAACGCGGTGTGGGAGCGCGGCGTGGTGCGCTTCGCCGAGCTCTTTGCCGAAGTCGGCGTGCGCTCGACCTTCTTCGTCGTCGCGAGCGATCTGTCGCGCTGGCCGGCCGCCCGCGAGATCGCCCAGGACCTCGTCGCGCGCGGCCACGAGCTCGCGAGCCACTCGCTGACCCATCCCTACGACCTCGTCCGTCAGCACGATCGCTTCGTGCGGAACGAGCTCGAGCGCTCGCACGCGATCCTCTCCGAGCTCCGCAACGCCCCGGTCACCGGCTTCCGCGCCCCGGGCTACACCATGACCCCGCGTGTGATGCGCCTCCTCGCCGAGACCGGCTACAGCTACGACAGCTCGTACTTCCCCTCGCCGCCCTACTACTTCGCCAAGCTCGGCGTGCTGGCGTCGATGCTCGTGCGCGGCAAGAAGAGCGAGTCGATCGTCGGCCCGCCGTCGATCCTCTGGAAGAGTCGCCTGCCGTCCTTCGAAGAGGGCCTGGTCGAGCTCCCGGTCACCGTCCTCCCCGGGATCCGCTTCCCCTTCATCGGGACCTCCCTCCTCATGATGAAGCAGCGCGGCTACCGCCTCATCAAGCCGCTCCTGGCGCGTGTCCCCTTCGTCAACCTCGAGCTCCACGGCATCGACCTCTGCGACCTCGACGCCGACGGCATCGACCCGGTCCTCCTGAAGCAGCCCGACCTGCGCGTGCCGCTCGCCGACAAGCTCGCGCTGTTCCGCGAGGTCTTCAGCGATCTGCGCGACGGCTGGGGCGTCGACACCCTCGAAGCCCTCGCCCCGCGCCTCGTGCCTCATCCATGAGGCCCCCCAAGTCCGAGCGCCACCCGACCCCTCACCCCACCGCCAAGACAGGCCCCAAGGTCCGGACCCGCCTCCCGCGCGGCGCCGAGAAGCGCGCGCGCAACGAGCGCAAGGGCATGGACCTCGACGCGTGGCGCCACACGCTGCTCGCCTCCGAGCGCGGCACGCTGGTCAAGGACGCCCCCTTCCGCATCGCCCTCTGCTACCCCCTGCCCTACCACGCGGCCATGAGCTCGCTCGGCTTCCAGGTGATCTATCGCCTCATGAACCAGCGCTCCGCCATCGCCTGCGAGCGCTTCGTCCTGCCCGACGACGTGCGCTCCTTCCGCGCGCGCGGCCTGGCGCCGGTCTCCATCGAGTCGGGCCGACCGCTCGGCGAGTTCGACCTCATCGCCTTCTCGATGACCTGGGACCTCGACCTCCTCGGCTTCTTCGACCTGCTCGATCTCGCCGGCATCCCCATCGCCAGGAACGACCGCACCGGCTGGGACCCGGCGGTCCTCATCGGCGGCCCGCTGACGGCCTCGAACCCCTTGCCGATGGCGGACTTCATCGACTTCGCCGTCATCGGCGACGGCGAGCTCGCGGTGCCCTCCATCCTCGACGCCCTCGAGTCGGCCACCGATCGCGACGACCTCCTGGACACGATCGGCAAGACGCCCGGCGTGTGGGTGCCCGAGCGCCACGGCGACAAGATCCCGCCGACCCAGAAGGTCACGGCCAACCTCCCGGCCTATGGGCAGATCGTGACGCCGCTGGCCGAGCTCTCGAACATGTTCCTCATCGAGGCCTCGCGCGGCTGCCCGCGCTTCTGCAAGTTCTGCCTGGTGCGCTCGCCCGAGTCGCCGATGCGCGAGAACGAGTTCGAGCGCGTGATGGAGAAGATCCCCGACTGGGCCCCGCGCGTCGGCTTCGTCGGCGCCGCCATCAGCGAGTGGACCCATATCCGCGAGGCCCTCCGCCGCGTCACCGATCAAGGCAAGGGCGTCGGCATCTCGAGCCTCCGCGCCGACCGCCTCGACGACGAGCTCGTCCACCTCCTCGCCAAGGGCGGCATGAAGTCGATGACGGTGGCCTCGGACGCGCCGTCCCAGCGCCAGCGCAACAAGATGGCCAAGGCCATCCGCACCGAACACCTCTTGTCGGCCGCGCACCTCGCCAAGGCGCACGGCATGACGCGGCTCAAGCTCTACGTGATCGTCGGCCTCCCCGACGAGACCACCGACGACCTCGACGAGCTCATCGCGTTCACGCGCGAGATGGCCTCCATCCTGCCGACCGCACTCGGCGTCTCGCCGCTGGTCCCGAAGCTCCACACCCCGCTCGGCGACGCCCCGTTCGCGGGGATCCCGCAGATCGACCGCACCCTCGATCGCCTCCGGGTGGGCCTCGAAGGCACGGCGGAGATCCGCTCGACCTCGGCGCGCTGGGCCTGGGTCGAGTACCGCGTCTCCCAGGGCGGGGCCGAAGCCGGTCGCGCAGCACTCGAGGCCTGGCGCGAGGGCGGTGACTTCCGCGCCTGGGAACGCGCGCTCACACCGCTCCCCGAACGCATCGCGCTCGACGCCGCGCGTCGCCACGCCCTCTTCCCCGCAGCGGGTATGAAATAGCGCCCCTGGGCGCTGACCTCGGCCTCGAACGCCACTCCGCGCCCTCGATACAACTCTTTTTCAAGCCTCGCGCACGTGGTCGTGACGATCGACCGGGGGTCCACCGTCGGGGGCAGGTCTCGCTCGCCACGGATGCTCACCATGATGAAGATGCTGAAGACCTTCTCGACCCTCCTCGCCCTCGCCCTCGTTCCCTTGCTGGCCTTCGCCGCGACCGCGCAGGCGGCCTCGCCCGTCGGCGTGTGGCGCTCGACCAGCGGCAACACCTTCATCGTCCCCCCGTTCGAGGCCAGCCCCTTCGTGATGGTCCTGGTCGCGCCCAACGGCACCCGCGAGCTCTACACCGGTCGCTGGACCGCAGGCCTCGAAGGCACCCAGTTCACGTACGCCAAGCCCAACAGCCAAGGCCTCACCGCCACCTTCGACTCGCGCAACGCGAACACCGTGAAGGTCGTGGGCGGCGGCACCAACACCACCTGGACCAAGAGCGGCGCGCTGACCCAGACCTCGGTCTCGGGCACCTGGCGCTCGAGCTCGGGCAACCGCTTCGTGGTCTTGCCGCCCGTGTCGGAGGGCGCGACCTTCGACATCGTCATGACCCGCGCCAACGGCGAACGCGAGCTCTACCCGGCGCGCTGGACCCCGGGGCTCGAGGGCACGCAGTTCGGCTACGGCTCGAAGTTCGCGACCATCGCGACACTCGATGTGCGCTCGATGAGCTCGGTCCGCGTGCTCGCCAACTCCGAAGTCACGACCTGGACGCGCGAGGGCCGCGCCCCGAGCCGCGCGCTCGTCTTCGGCAGCGACCTCGAGGCTCCCGCGGTGGTGGCGGTCGTGCGCGGCGAGCGTCGCCGCATGGTCTGCGCCCCGGGCCTCACCCGCACGAGCGACCTCGAGCTCGGCTTCGGCGCCCTCCTCTGGTCATGCAGCTTCGAGCGTAGCGGCAGCGCCAACGACTGACCTCCCGTCCGAAGGCCGACCCTCCCCCAACCCGAGCAGGCGTGCTAAGGGCGACCTCGACCGGAGGTCGCCATGCGCACGCCCCACTTCGCCCTCGCTCTGACCCTGCTCGTCTCCGCCTGCGGTGACGACGCGCCCGGCGACACGAACGACACGGCCGACACGGTCGACACGACGGACGCCGACGCGGTCGACACGCAGCCCGAGGACCTCGTCGACCCCGACACGGCCGGCGCAGACACGGCCGCGCCCGACGCGGCCGATGCAAACGACGCAAGCGACGCAAGCGACACGGACGTCGTCGACCCGGGCTCGGACCTCGACGGCGACGGCCTGACCTACGCGGACGAGCTCGCCCGCGGCACCGACCCCACGCTCGCCGACAGCGACGGCGACGGCTTCTGGGACGGCTGGGAGGTCTCGGCCGCGACCGATCCACGCGACCCACTCTCGACCCCGCCGCTACCCGAGCTGGACGGCGACCCCTTCGTCCTCGACCTCATCGACATCGTCGAGCCGAGCCTGCTCCGCAGCTTCCTCGGCAGCGTGCTCGATCGCTGGCCGCCGATCCTGGTCTTCCTCGCGACCGGCCCCGACACCGGCGACGGCACCCGCGCGCTGACCCTCTCGGGCGGCATCGCCACCCGCACCTCGCTCGGCCCCGACGACACCGCCGGCACCGCCGACGACGCCTACGCGCTGCTCTTCGGCGCCCTCGATCCCAAGGACGGTGACCTCCGCTTCGACCTCGCGGGCACGCGCTCCGGCCCGGTCGTCGTCGCGCACGCCGATGAGATCTCGATCGATCTGTCGACCGTCAGCGAGCTCGTCCGCGGCGTGAAGCTCCGCGTCGAGGACGTCACCTTCGAGGCGACCTTCACCGACGATGGCCGCCTCGCCCCGACTCGACTCACCGGCATCCTCTCGCGCGCAGGCGTCGAGGACATCTTGGCCAACGCGTCCCTGCCCCTGCCGATCGACCTCGAGACCGCCATGTCGATCCTCGACCCCGACGGCGACGGCATCATCGCCGTCGACCTGTCCCTGCGCGGTCGCCCGGCGCTGAGCGACGGCTGGTCGCTCGCTGCCCCGGCCGAGCCCGCGCCCCGCCCCACCGACACCTGCTGCCCCGCGACCGTGTCGCTGAACCAACCGATCGACCCGGCCCTCGTCATCGCCGATCAGGGCCTCCAGCCCGACGAAGAAGCGCTGGGCGCCCAGGTCATCGCCCAGGCCCTCTCCCACCCCGACCGCCTGGACTTCGTCGCGACCCAGCGCGTCATCGACGGCGAGCGCCGGACCTACGTGTTCTCGCCGCGTGGCCACATCTACTTCGTGCGCGACCGCACCATCGTGAACCGCGCCCCGGCGACGGTCTTCCGCACCTACTTCCTGGCCTCGGCGACCGACCTCGAGGGGACCTCCATCGACCAGGGCGACCCGCGCAATCCGCTGGCCGATCAAGACCCGACCCGCCTCTCCGACTACGCATCCTTCCTCGCCGCGGGCGAGCCGTTCGCGCTGACCGACGACTACGCGACCCTCGGCTACACCACCAACGACGAGCGCCTCCGCCGCGTCCCCGTCGGCCAGAACCCCTACCCGTTCGCTTACGAACGCCTGAGCCAGCTCTTCGACGACCCGCGCACCGGCGACCTCGTCCTCCAGCCCCTCGCCTACGCCGGCTCGCGCGGCGACCACGGCCACCTCTCGGCCCTCCAGAGCCGCTCCCCGCTCATCCTCTCGGGCGCTGGCATCCGCCGACCGACCCTGCCCCTCGAAGACGGCGCGGGCTTCTCGCTCGCGTGTGCCGGCCCCTGCACCGACGCCACCCCGGCCGAGTCGCGCTTCGTCCTCCGCGATGCGGCCGCGCGCATCGTGGATGTCGCGCCGACCGTGGCCAAGGCGCTCGGCGTGGCGACCACGCGCGGCGTCGGGCCCGACGGCTTCCTGGTCGATGGCCTCTACCTCGCATGGCAGGACGGGCGCCCCCTGGACGCCGTGCTCTCCGGCACGACCGCGCGCTACGCGATCATCGTCGTCAACGACGGTCTCACCTCGATGGAGCTCCTGCACCAGACGCTCGGCGACGACGCCGACCTCTCACCGCTGGACGCCTACCGCGAGCTCATGAGCCGCGGCGTGACCTTCCGCCACGGCGCCATCACCAACTTCCCGTCCAACACCTACCCGAGCCACAACGTCGTCGGCTGCGGCGCCTGGAGTGGGCATCACGGCCTCGTCGACAACGGCTTCTACGAGCGCCAGGTGGCGACCGTCTTCCGCCCCATCGTCGAGCTCTTCGGCACCGAGAAGTTCATCGCCAGCGCGCACCCGTCCCTGCCCATCGAGACCCTGCACGAGGCCGTCGCGCGCAGCTTCGGCGGCATCTGGAACAAGGCCTCGAACGCCAGCGGCGTCCTGACCGCGAGCTTGAACGACCCGTCGACCCACGGCGCCGGCCTCGCCACCCTCGAGCGCCGCCTGCCCGAGGGCTACACGGTCCCCGGCTCGCGCGACGCCCTGACGCTGGCTGGCGGCACCTTCCCCTATCCGACCGCCGGGCTCACCGACGCCGAGGGCCTCCTCGACAACAGCACGGTGACCGCGGCCTGGGGCCTCTACGTGGACAACCCGAAGCGCGGCGTCCCGATCCCGCGCTACGCCGTCATCAACTTCGCCTCGACCGACGGCGCCGGGCACCACGCCGGGCCGCATGGCGACGAGGTCCGAAGGCGGGTCCTGGCCGCGACCAACGCGCGCCTGCGCCTCTTGATCCGCGTCTTGAAGGAGGCCGGCATCTACGACGAGACGTTGATCGTGCTGACCGCCGACCACGGCATGGAGCTCAAAGACCCGAGCGTGCGCAGCGATGTGCTCGCGGGTCTGCCCGCCGACATCGGGCTCGTCCGCGAGCACGCCTTCGTCTACCTGAAGCAGCTCCTGGCCAGCCACGGCGACCTCGCGGGCGCCTCGACGACGTTCACCGTGACCGACCGCGACAACGGACTGCCCATCGCGGGCGCCCTGGTCGTCGTTCGCGGCGCCGAGGCCGAGCTCGCCCGCGGCGTGACCGATGCCCACGGGGTCGCCTCCCTGAGCGGCCCCCTCTCGAGCGCGACGACGATCACCCTCTCCAAGACCGGCTTCTCGACCGAGACCCGCGCCCTCACCCTCTGACGCCGCACGAATAGACCGCGACGGCACGCCGTTCGTATCCCCCTCGGCCAACGCCCTCCGCGGTCTTGCGCCCGATACGCCCTCGCCCCTCGCGCTCGGCTCGCTGCCGCGCCGACCTCGCCCCTGGGAGATCTCCGATGCTCGCCACCCTGCTCATGGCCCTGACCCTCGCCCAACCCCCTGAGCCGACCCGCCAGGCCGAGTGCAAGTCCGCCTTCGGCGAGACGGCCTGCGGCTACGATTGCGTCGCCGCCTTCGGCACCGTGAAGTGCGCCCAGACCCCCGCCGGCAAGTGCCAGGCCGCCTACGGCGAGGTCACCTGCTGGGACCCGCCCACCGAGCGACGCGACGATCGCAGAGACGACCGACGCGATGATCACAGAGACGACCGCCGAGACGACCGACGCGATGATCGCAGAGACGACCGACGGGATGACCGACGCGATGATCGCAGAGACGACCGCCCGGGAACGACCTGCCTCTCGAACTACGGCAAGACCGCCTGCGGCTTCGACTGCGTCGCCAACTACGGCGAGGTCCGCTGTGCCGAGACGCCGCTGGGCGTCTGCATGGCCAACTACGGCAAGGTCGTCTGCTGGGACCCGCCGAGCTCGGTGAAGCGCGGCCCGCGCGCGAGCTGCCTCGCCAACTACGGTCAGATCGCCTGCGGCTGGGGCTGCATCGCCAACTACGGCAAGGTCGCCTGCGCGCCCAGCCCCAACGGCGTCTGCACCGCTGCCCACGGCGAAGTCACCTGCTCACGCTAGACGCCCCGAGGCCGACCTCTATCTACGTTTGTAAAGCACTTCAACAAGGGTAGAAGCCGCACCTCCGTCGACCCACCTCAGCCACTGGCGCGGCCTGGCGCCCGTGTCCCGACGTCGGGACACCGGAGTCCCGACGTCGGGACACGGTGCGCTCGGCCGCCTGGAAGCACACTCGAGCGCCAGGGCCTCGAGGTGCCCGTCCTCCCGGTTCGTGATATCGATGGGAGAACTCCACGACGCCGAGGGCCCCATGCTCGAGACCGCGCCGCACGCCCCCGTGACCTACGCCTCTCGGAGTGCGCGCAACGTCGGAGAGATGTTCCGCATCCGCGCCAAGCGCAGCGGCCCGAGCCCGGCGCTGTACGCCAAGCGCGACGGCCGTTGGGACAAGACCACCTGGGCCGGCTTCTACGACGAGGCGCGCGAGGTCTTGGCCGGCCTCCTGGCACTCGGCCTCGGCCGCGGCGACAAGGTCGCGATCCTGGGCGACACCCACAAGCCCTGGGCGGTCCTCGACATGGGCGCGCAGCTCGGCGGGCTCGTCACCTACGGCATCTACCCGAAGCAGCCCGTCGACCACATCCGCTACCTCTTGAGCCACGCCGACACGCGGGTCATCTTCGTCGACTCGCCAAGCGAGCTCTTGCACGTGCTCGCCGCCGCCGACCAATGCCCGATGTTGCTGGCCATCGTGCCCTATGGCCGCGCCGCCCACGTGGCCCTGCCTCCCGATCCCCGCATCGTCCCGCCGTCAGCCTTCGGCCTCGACCCGAACGCCAAGGGGCCGACGCCGACCCCCGAGCCGGAGATCGACGTCCTCCTCGCGGCCATCGACCCGCAGGACACGGCCATCCTGGTCTACACCTCGGGGACCACGGGCCCGCCCAAAGCCGCGATGCTGACCCACTTCAACATCCTCGACCTGCTCTCCACGCAGAGCGCCTTCCTCGACCTCTACCAGGACGATCTCTCCCTCTCGTTCCTGCCGATGGCCCACGTCGCGGAGCGCATCCTGGCGTTCTACGGCCGCGTCTGCACGGGCCTCGCGACCGCCTACGCGACCTCGACCGCGACCGTCCTGGACGAGCTCCAGGAGGTCCAGCCGACGGTCTTCGGCTCCGTGCCGCGCATCTTCGAGAAGGCCTACATCAAGCTCACGAGCGAGCTCGACAAGAAGCCCGCCGCGGTCCGCCGCCTCTTCGCCTGGGCCTTGAACGTCGGCACGCGTCGCACGGCGTTGCTGCACGCGAAGCGTCCTGTCCCCTTCGCTCTGCGCGTGCAGGACACCGTCGCAGATCGCCTGGTGTGGCGCCGCGTGCGCCACGCCTTTGGCGGCCGCGTGCGCTTCTTCGTGACCGGCGCGGCCCCCATCGCGCGCCCGATCCTGGAACTCTTCTGGGCCGCCAAGCTCCCTGTCTACGAAGCCTACGGCATGACCGAGTCGACGGTCGCGACCCACATCAATCGCCCGGGAGACGTCCGCCTCGGCTCGGTCGGCAAGGTCATCCCGCCCATGGAGTGTCGCATCGCCGAGGATGGCGAGATCCTCTTGCGCGGCCCCTGGGTCATGAAGGGCTACTACAAGCAGCCCGAGGCCACCGCAGCCTGCATCGACAACGACGGCTGGCTCCACACCGGTGACATCGGAGTCGTCGACGCGGACGGCTTCCTCACCATCACCGACCGGAAGAAGCACCTCATCATCACGGCGGGCGGCAAGAACCTGGCTCCCGCCAACATCGAGAAGGCCATCCGCGAGGAGTCCCCGTTCATCTCGCAGGTCCACGCCCACGGGGACCGCCGCCCCTTCGTTGCGGCCCTCATCGCCCCGAGCCCGATCGAGACCCTGGAGCTCGGCGTCACCCTCGGCCTCGTCACAGGTGACGACCTCGAGACCCGCAAAGCCGAGCTCCTGGCCGACCCCACGAGCCGCACCCCCGCCCTCGAAGCCGCCGTCGGAAAGGTCACCCGCCACCCAACCTTCGTCGACAAGATCGTTGCCGCCGTGCGCCGCGGCAACGCCAAGCTCGCCCAGGTCGAACAGGTCCGCCGCTTCGCCATCCTCGACCGCGACTTCAGCCAGGAACACGGCGAGCTCACGCCGACCATGAAGCTCCGCCGGAAGGACATCGAGACGAACCACGCCGCCACCCTCGACCGCCTCTACGCCGACCCGTCCTTCGGCCACGACGCCACCTGACCTGCCCATCGAGGCTGCCGCCACGCCGAAGCTGCGCCACCCGTGTCGCGAGCTCTCGACCCAACGCAGCGCCGTTAGATGCGATCAGGGGAGCACCGCAACATCGAGGGACGCCTGAGGTTCGAGATGACGCGGCGACCTCGAGCCCCGTGCAACCCTCCAAGCCTTCCACAGCAACCCACGGGCCCGGGGAGGAGCGGCGCCCGACCCAGGCGGACCGTCGTGCTCCGGAGCAGCGCCCGCCCCACCCGGACCGTGCACAGGAGCAGCGCCCAACGCAAACTGTGGCATGCAGCAAGCGAGGGCCGCCTGAGGTCGGGATGACGCGACGACCTCGAGCCCCGAGCAACCCTCCAAGCCTTCTACAGCAGCCCCACGGGCTCGGGGAGGAGCGGCGCCCGACCCAGGCGGACCGTGCGCAGGAGCGGCGCCCGACCCAGGCGGACCCTGCTCGGGAGGGAGCCGCGCTACGGGACGAGCCCGAAGAAGCGCATCACGCGCTCCATCACGACCGCGCGCACCGCCGCCGTGTCGATGCTCTCGAACGGGAACCCGAAGCTCACGAGATCGAAGCTCGTGCGCATCTGGACGCACGCGACCCCAGCGTTGCCTGTGTAGGCCAGGCACGCCTTGGCCTCGCCGAGCGGCCTCAAGACGTCGGGATAGGCGACAAAGATGGCGCCCGGGGTCCAGAAGCCCAGGCGCTTCTCGAAGGTGAGGTCCGCAAAGATCCCGTCGGCCACACCCTCGGCCGCATAGACCCCGGCGTCATCGCTCGCGTACGCCGCCCCGAGCCACGTCTGATAGAACGCCTTGTCGCTGGCGCTCGCGGTTGCATCGCCGGCCGGGTCGAGCTCCCACGCAAGCTCCGCGCCGCTCACGAACAACGCGCCCGCGCTGCCGAGGTAGGCCGCGAGCTCGCCCTGCTCGGCGGCAGAGATCGACTCGTCGGTGGTCGCCTCCTCACCGGCCGCCCAGACCACCGCATCATACGGCATGAGCGCGACGCCCCCGTCGGTGACCGCTTCGTTGGGGCACGCATCGAAGGCGACCCCGTCAGGCATCGCGGCCGCGTACTCGGCCAGGAACGCGTGCGCCGCGCCGCGCGGATTCTCGTTGGTCGGCTGCCGTTGCCATCGATCATCGGCATCCACCAGCAGCACCTTGGGCGTGTTCTCAGCCGCCGCCGGCCGCGCGCCGTAGACATCGGACGGGTCCGACAACCCTGCGGCCGTCTCGATGCGCGCCCGCACATAGACGACCTCGTTCGCCTCCAGCGGCCCGTCGATCACGACACTCGGCACGAGGCTGAACACCCGATCGGAGGCATCCCACGTGAGCCCGTCCGCGCTCGTCTCGATCCAGTAGCCCGCCTTGCCCTCTTCGGGCGTGAGCCCCGCGACCGCGGCCACGCCCACGCCGATGCGCCCGTCGTCACGACCACGCACGCACCCGAGCGTCGGCGCCGCCGGGCGTGCCCCGCGCTGATCCCAATCCTTGGCAAGCTGCACGACCAGCGCGTCCTGCGTCACGCGCGCCAGGTCGGCCGTGCCGCTTGGCAGGTTGTTCATCTGGAAGGCAAAGGCATAGCGACGCCCGTCGTACTTGTGGAACAGCACGCCCGTGGTCGTGATCCCGGCGTTCGTCCCCGACTTGCCAAAGACCCGGCCCGCGGTGTCGCCGCCAGTCATGCGCCCGGCCAAGGTCCCATTGTAGGGCGACGCGTTGGTCGTCACGATCGCGACCTCGTTGCCGTCGACCGAGGCCGCGCCGATCACCCCGGCCACCGACAAGGACGACATCCACGCGGGCCCGGGCGGCGAGTCCAGCATCGCGCGATAGACCCCGACGAGCTGTCTCGCGCTGACGCGGTTGTCGAGGTCCAGCCCCGAGCCGTCCTCGATGACGAAGCCCGTCACGTCCACGCCGCCCTGCGCGAGCCACTCTTTCATGGCCGCGCCACCGCTCGGGTAGTCGCTCGCGCCCTTGACGAGGTAGCCGACGTGCCGCGCCAGGATGTCGGCCATCTCGTTGTGGCTGCGCCGGTTGATGGCCCACGCCTGGACCCACAGCGGGATCGACTCCCAACGCGCCAGGACCTCGCCGGCCGGGACCTCCATCGTGGCGTGGTCGACGCGCGCGCCGCTCACCGTGATGCCCCGCGCGCGCAAGGCCGCGATGAAGGCATCCCCCGCGCGCACACGCTGCGCCGCCGGGTCGTAGCTGCCGTAGTGGTAGCCCTCGTAGAGGTAGGCGCCCCAGATCCCGACATCGCCCACGACCTTGCGCAGCCCCCGACTCCACAGCGCATCCGCGATGCGGTTCAGCGGCTCGCGCGGGTCGCCGTAGAACCAGCGCGACCAGGTGAAGTCGTGCTCGCTGTGCAGCGCGAGGTCGCCGGTCAGCGTGCCGTTCGCGTCGATTGGATCTCTCGCGATGACCCGGGTCAGCGCGCGGTGGTCACCGCCGAGCTTCGCCATCGCGGTCGCGGTCGTGAAGACCTTGGTGTTCGACGCCGGGATCATCAAGCGATCTGGGGCGTTCTCCCAGACGGTCTGGCCGCTCTCGAGGTCGACGATGATGCCCCCGAAGGTTCGCCCCGAAAGACCCGGCGCCACCAGCGCCTGATCGATCGCTGCACGCATCCGCCCGAGCGTCGCCTCCGAGCGCTGAAACGGCGCCGGCGCCCGCGGCCCGACCGTCACGAACGCTGTGTCCAGCGACCACGCCGCCGCGCGCACCCGCACCCACGCGCGAAAGCCCAGCGCCTCGTCGGGGGTGAAGGTCAGCGTGGTCCGGTCCTCGCTCCAGGCCACCGTGCCCGCCACCTCGCCCGCGTCCGTCGTCACCGCGAACCCGCCCTCGTCGGGCGCCGCACGCGACAGGACCACCGTCACACTCGCCTCACGCGCCACATCGCGCGCCCCATCCGCCGGCGTCACCGAGACGACCTCGACGGGGTCCGTGACCTCGCTGTCGGGCCCGATGTCCGGCTCGATCGTGTCGACCTCGGGCCCGAGGTCGGACTCGACCTCGTCGACGACATCCGCCTCTTGACGCGTGTCCCAGAGCGTCGCGTCCGCGCGCGCCGCCGGCGGCAGGACCACCGAGCGCGCGTCACGCACGACCTCACCCTCGCACGCGACCAGGAGGCCGACCCACATCCAAGGCGCGACCCTCGCGAGCGCGGCAGCAGCGCCCGAGGCGACCCCTCGACTCAGTGCAGCCCCAGGGCCCGCGTGGCCGCGTCGTTCCATGCTCTACTTCGTGCCAGGCCCGACCTTGCGGACGATGTACGAGATGTTCGAGTAGCCGGTCTTGGCC
>JAEUKJ010000181.1 GCA_016792665.1 Deltaproteobacteria bacterium
CACATTGCCATCGCGCACGCCCCCGACGGTCCGCAGGCCGACTCGGTCTTCGCGCTGAAGTCCGAGCTCGCCGAGCTCCTCGTCGAGGCGCGCCGCAACGAGGACGCCGCGCGCCTCCTCCTGGAGCTCGCGCGCCACCCCGAGGCCGCCGCCGAGCGCGCCGCACTCCAGGCCCGCGCCGCCATCGAGCTCATCCGCTCGGGGCACGTCGACGAAGGCTTCGGTCACGCCCGCGCCTCGCTGCGCGCGCTGGGCGTGAAGGTCTCGAAGCGACGCGCCTCGGTCCTACCCATCATCGCGTGGCACCGCCTGCGCCTCGCCGTGCGCGGCCAGGGCTTCCGCCTGCGACCGGCCTCGGAGGTCCCGGCACGCCTCCTCGAGCGCATCGACTGGTGCCAGGATCTCGGCGTCGTCCTGCCGATGGTCGACACCATGAAGGGCTTCCAGGTCCACAACCAGGGGCTCCTCTCGGCCCTCGAGGCGGGCGAGCCAGCGCGCCTCTCGCGCGGTCTCGCCATGGAGGCCGGCTTTCGCATGGCCATCGCCGGTGGCCGCGACCCCAGGGGGCGGGTCAGGCGAATCCTCGACACGGCCCGCATGCTGGCGCTGGCCAGCAGCGACGAGCGCTCGATCGGCACGGTCGACATCCTCGAAGGCTCGACCCGTTGGTCGGCCGGCGACTGGGCGGGCTGCGTGGCCCTCACCGAGCGCGGCGTCGAGCGCCTCCAACGACGCTGTCGCGGCGCCTCGTGGGAGGTCAACTTCGGCATGACCCACCTCCTCGACGCGGTCTCGTGGCTCGGCCAGATGAAGAAGCACCTGGCCCTGGTCACGGCCGAGCTCGCCCACGCGCGCGCCCGCGGCGACCTCTACGCCCAGACGATCTACACCGTGCGCGACCTGCCTACCGCGCGCCTGGTCGAGGACCGTGTCGCCGAGGCCCAGGCCTGTTCGGAGGCCCTCACCGGTTGGGTCAACCGCGGCTTCCAGGTCGAGCACATGGCCGACCTCTACCAGCAGGTCGACGTCGATCTCTATCGCGGCGACGGCGCCCACGCTTTCGCGCGCATCGAGGCCGCGTGGCGAGAGCTGTCCCGCCATCAGCTCATGTCGCTCGCACCCTTCCGCGTCGAGATGACGAGCCTGCTCGGTCGCGCCCTCCTCGGTGCCCTCGCGGCCTCACCGTCTGAGAAGGTCCGCGCCTCGCTGATCAAGCGCCTCGTGCGCGTGGCGGCACGGCTCCGGCGCGAGCGCCCCTCGGTGCGGCGCGACGTCTTCGGGGCGGTCGTCCTGGCGGGCGCCGAGCTCGCCAGCGGTCGTCGCGAGGCGGGTCTCGAGGCGCTTGCCCAAGGGGTCGAGGCGGCGTCGAAGAGCGGCATGCGCCTGCACGAGGCGGTCATGCGCTACTGGCTCGGCCACGCCGCGGGTGAGGTCGGCACGGGGCGCTGCGAGGAGGCCCTGGCGTGGATGCGCAGCGAGGGCTTCGTTCGCCCCGAACGCTACGTCCATGTCCTCGGCCCGGGGCTGGCCTCGCTGAGCCCGAGCACCTCGCGCCCGTAGCGGGTGCGCAGGACGCCGGTCGGGTCGAAGCGCGCGCGCACCTTCTCGAAGGCCTCGAGTCGGGACCCGAGCATGCGCCGCACGAAGGTCGGCGCGGCCGCCCCGACGAACATGTTCTTGGTGAGGCTCATGCACCCGCCGAGAGCCACGCAACGCGCGGCCAGCGCGGTGATGGCGCGGCTCAGGTTCTCGTGCAGGTGGCAGATCCAGGGCCAGTGCGCGATCGGTCCGCGCGGGTCGATCCCCGGCCCCTGGAACGTCATCGAGATGGCGATCCCCGGCTGACCATGCACCGCGGAGAGGAGGTGCCGATCGGCCGGCAACCAGATCATCTCGAAGAGGACCGGCACCAACGTCTCGAGCCCGATGAGGCGCTTCAGGGCGCTCAACGCGAGCGCAATGGGTGGCGCGCTCTCGTCGACGATCTCGCCGCTCATCACGATGGCCTGCCGCTCTTGCTCGGCCAGGAAGGCGATGAAGTCCGGGACCTCCTGGTCCACCGCGGCGACCTCCTCGGCCGTCGGGCCGGCGACGTCGACGAGCGGGGGCTGGATCACGAGCATCGCGATCGCATCGTCGAGGAAGCGCGCCGCCGCGTCGACCGGGACCACATACGTGTGCTGCACGGTCGAGGCGAAGAGACGATTGAAGGCGACCGGCATCGCCTCTTTGAAGCGGATATTGCCCTCCATCGTGAAGAGGTGCCCGCGCACCGGGTCGACCCAGCGCTTGCCTTCGGGGGTCGAGGTGGCCTCCCGCCCAAGGCCTGACGGAGCCAGGCTGCCGGCGGTCGCCTTCGCGGCGGCGAGGTTCGCGATGCGCGTCGTGCCCATGTTGGTCAGGAGCAGCTCGACCCCGGTGCGCGCGGCCGTGGGCCCCGCATAGGGCACGAGGCTCGCGGTGCCGGTCGTGCTCGTGACCGTCTCGTAGCGCGTGGTCGCGACGCGCCCGACCCACCGCCCCGCGCCATCGAGGAGCATCAGCCCGGCCTTGTAGGACCCGTCGTCGATCGGACGCTGGGCGTCGTCGACCGCGGGGACGAGGCGCCTCACGAGGTCGTCGTAGCGCAGGTCGAAGACCTCGAGGGTCGTGACCGCCATGGGTGAAGGGGGCAGGGGGACGAGCGCGTAGGTCGCCTCGAGGAGGATACCGATATGGCCATAGCCCCTCACGATGGCCTCGAAGAGGGGGCGATCCTCAGGGCGCCCGGGATCCAGCCTGACCACCGCGGGGCCGCCCCCCAGGCCATCGTCAGGCAGTGCGACCTTCAGCGCGAGGACGCCGTCGGCCTCGTGTCCGAAGCGACGACAGGCCTGGCCGATCGAGTTGGCGGCCAACGTCCCACCGACCGTGGCCAAGGGCGAGGTCGTCACCACCTTCGGCAAGAGCCCGTGCTTCATGGCCTGGTCCACGAG
Organism: Deltaproteobacteria bacterium; assembly: GCA_016792665.1. Taxonomy (GTDB): domain Bacteria; phylum Myxococcota_A; class UBA9042; order PHBI01; family PHBI01; genus WYBB01. The sequence goes on from JAEUKJ010000181.1 coordinate 2,976, forward strand.
GTCGGACCAGCGTGCGCCCGCGCCGGCGGTGAGCGTGCGCAGGGCGGGATCGACGACGATCGCGTCGTCGACGCAGGCCACATAGGCATCGGCCGCATCGACCCGCAGCGCCTGCGTGTGCATCGAGTGCCCGCTGCCATGCACGGTGAGGTGTCGGCCAGTGTCGCGACAGCCCGCCAGCAGGGCCACGAGCTCGGCGTCCGTGCGGGGTAGCTCGGTCACGTCGCTCAACCGTACGCCGGGATCGCAGAAGAGGCGGCTGTAGGTGCGGAGCTCCGCGCTGTGGCAGTCGGCGGCCGCGAGCTGGTCGAGGCTCTCGGTGTGCGCGAACCGCGCGTGGGTCGCCGCGGGGTCGGTCGTGTCTCGCGGGTAGAGCGGCGCCGTGAAGGGGTTGGCGAAGACGCCGAGCGGGTCCATGCGGCCGACGGCCTGCTGGAAGGCGCCGAGGGCATGCACACCCTGGCGCTTCGCGACCAGCGCGAGGTCGAGCTCGCGTCGATGGACCTGACCCCAGTGCGGCCGGACCTCGGCCCCGAACATCGCGAGCATGGCCTCGAGGAAGCGCTGCGCCTTTGCTGCCATCTCGCTCGACTGGCCGACCAGGATCGGGACCTCGATCATGCAGGTCTCGCGGCCGAACGCCGGCGACATCCACGCGTCACTCGCGCCGATGAAGCGCAGGCCGATCGGGCTCGTCACGCGCACGTCCGCCTCGCCTTCCAGCCACGCGAAGAGCCGCTCGAGCACGGACCAGGTCGCCGCGAGCGGCACGCCGAAGGCCGCCGAGCGCACCCGCGCGAGGTTGGTCGAGCCAAAGCCGAGGCCGTGGCGCGCCTCGAGCACGCAGCTCCCGACCGTCAGGCTCAGCGCCACATCGAGGCCCGAAGGCACCAACGCGGGCCCGGCGCGGAATGCCTGCGCAATGACGTCGAAGCCGGACGCCGTGCCTTCGCGCAAGGCCCTGGCCCGCTGCCCCGCGACGGGCGCATCGACCGCCCTGCGCCGACAGAGGACGCTCGTGCGCTTGCCGAAGAACGACGCGTACGGGTTGACCCACACCTCGACGCTGTGGCTCTTGCCCGCGCGTTGCAGCGCGAGGTCGGCCTCGACCAGGTCGGGCACGTCCTCCCAGCGCACCTTGTAGCGGTGCTCTTCGATGTTGTAGTGCGCCGCGACCTCGATGGTCACCGCGACCACCACGCCGACGTTGCCGAGACCCACGGTGCACGCGGAAAACAGCGCGTCGTCGTGGACGAGGCGCACGTCTCCGAGGGACGCGCCGACCCTGGTTAGGGGGCGCGACGCCCGCTCGACGCGAAAGACCTCGACCTGCCCGAGCGCATCGACATGCATCACGTCGAGCGAGCGCACGACCTCGGAGAGAGAGCCACGCACGAGGCCCGAGCCGTGGCCGCCGACCGACATCACGCCGACGAAGGTGAGGTCGTCATAGCCGGGGGCATTGAAGAGGGCGCGACCCGCCGCGGCGAGGTGCGCGTCCAGGGTCGCGATGCGCGTGCCGCCCGCGAAGCGACAGAGGCGAGCGGGGTCGTCGTCGATGAGCTCGTCCGCCGCCACGGGCAAGACGCCGTCAAAAGAGGGCACCAGCTCGGCCAGCGTCCCGGTCGCGTGGTTGAGTGCCGAGAACCCGTAGCCGTTGCCGAGCGCGCGCAGGCCGGCCTCGGGTACTCTGGCTTGGCCAAGCGCCGTGCGGGATGCGACCGCGGCCGCGAGTTCGGCCCTCAGCGCGGCCTCGGAGGCCACGCGCACGACGCGCTGCGGTGGCGGGCGCATGCGCGTGTTGTGGCGGACGAAGTCGACCTCGTCGAACAGCGGGGGCGCGACCTCGACCTCCGCGCGGGTGAGCAGGTCCAGATAGGCCGCACGCGCCTCGGCCTTGCGATCGATCCCGAGCGAGAGGGCTTCGAGCTCTTTGAGGAGTCGCTCCGACATGACGGACCTCGGCTTCACGGTGTCCGTACACGTCAGCGAATGTCGCCCCGGCTGTCAACCGCCCGCCGGGCTCACTGGAAGCGGAACGTCCAACTTTTGCGAGTCACTCTCACTTTCGAGAGTCCATCGAGCGCGTAGCGGATTTCACTGGTCCACGCGACGCGCCGCGGCTCCAGCGTTCGCTCGTCGAGGTCGGCCAGCCCCTCGTGCGTGGCCCCGTCGATCGTCACGCGCGTCGCCGCGACCGGCGCGCCGAGATCCTTCGAGAGGTCCGCCGCCAGCTCGCTCACGTCACCCGTCAGGACCTCGGCGTCGATCTCCTGGTGTCGCGTCAGCCGCACGAGCCCTGGGCCCTCGGGTGACTCGCCCTCGTGGGTGTCGACGACCCGGATCTTCGGCTCCTCGCCGATGGCGCTCTCGCCTTCCGGACTCCACCGGTCGGGCGTCCCGGGCTTGGCCACGAAGCCCACCCACGCCAGCACCCAGCTCTGCCAGCGCGCGATGCATCCCTGCGCGGCCACGGCGGCCTCGCTCGCCTCGCGGAACTGGATCTCATAGGCCGCGCGCGGCCCCTTCTCGAGCGCGTCGACCAGCGTCGAGACGTACGCTCGCAGGATCGGGCTCTCGACGCAGCGCGTGACCTGCAGGTCCTGATCGAGCTCGATGTCGGTCAGATCCATCACGCGATAGGCCGTGCGCGCCTGTGCCTTCTTCCGATCGTCGTAGCCCACGACGATCCCGTCGGCCTCTTTGACCTCGGCCGAGGTGTGCCTCAGCCGATACCCGTCGCCCTCCCGCACGAGCTCGATCGCATAGGCGAGCTCGACCGCACCGCCCGGCAACTCGACCCGCTCGACCACGTTCGCCCGCGCCGGCAGCGACCACCCGAAGGCCAGCCCGCCCTCGCGCTCGCCCGCACCACCGCGCGGCGTCGACCCGCACGCGCCGAGCCCGACCATCGCCCCGACGACACCGACCATGCCGGTGACCCAACCGCTTCGACCCATCACTCTACCTCGCAGGAAGCATCCCTCAATTGAGGATACGCGACTTCGACTCGAGCTCGATCACCTTGAGCTCGCCGATCTGTCCCTCGCGCCGATCTTTGAAGGAACGCGCGATCTTGCGATACATCGAAAGCGCCTCGGGCCAGGCCCCGTAGTCCTCGGTCCGCTGCGCCACCGCCACCTGGACCTGTCCGTCGTCGGGGGTGATCGCCGCCAACGCCCGCAGCGCGCGGTAGGCTCCGTCGGGGTCTTCGCGCTGCTCGAAGGCGTGGGCGAGGTTCCGGAGGATGCGCGCCGCGATGGCCGGCACCCCGACCGGCTCGAGCCAGGCCTTGTCGAACGGCCTCGGGGCCTCGCCCGGGCGCGGCGGCTGGGTGCCTTCGGCCAGGCGCTTGAGCTGGGAGATCCCCATGACGCGTCCGCCGCCGAAGGGGTCGACGATGTGTCCCTCGACCGTGACGAGGAAGTGCCCGGGAAAGCCGAGCCCGACGACGTCGATGCCGGCGCCTCGCCCGACCAGGATCCACACGCACGACAGCAGGATCGGCTGGCCCTTCTTGCGCGCCATCACCGAGCTCACGAGGCTGTTCTCGGGCGCGAAGTAGCGGCTCGTGTCGCCGACGAAGGTCTCCTGCGAGACCAGCACCTCGACCAGGGCCTCGTAGCCGCTGGCCCCGCGGTCGACCTCCAGCCGCGCACGCACCGACAGCTCCGCGATGCGCGCCGCGACCGCCAGTCCGGCCGCGTCCATCTCGGGCTCGGAGCGGAGGATCACCTCGGCGGGACGCAAGGCGACCTCGCTGGGCAAATGAGCCAGCGCCTCGATCGCGACCAGCGCCGAGAGCAGGTCACTCTCGACGCAGGCCCGGACCAGGCTGTCGACGGCGGCGTGATCGGCTGGCGACCAGAGCTCCGGGATCGCCAGCGTCATCGCGTGCTCATCCCTTGTACAGGTGGGCAATCTGCTCGCCGTACTTGGCCATCACGTTGCGGCGCTTCACCTTCAGGCTCGGCGTCAGCATGTTGTTGTCGGTCGTGAAGTCCTCGGTCGCCAGCACGAACCGCTCGGGGCGCTCGAAGCCCTTGAACTCGGCCCCGTACTTCTGGACCTCGCCCAGGAAGAGCTTCACCACCTCGGGGCGGGCGACCAGCTCGTCGCGCGTCGCGAACGCGAGGCCGCTGTCCTTGGCGTACTTCTCGAGCGACTCGAAGTCGGGGACGATGACCGCCACGTTGTAGGGGCGGTTGGTCCCGTCGACCATGATGTTGGCGATGAACGGCGAGAGGCGCAGCTTCTCCTCGAGCGGGGCGGGCGCCACGTACTTGCCGTTCTCGAGCTTGTACTGCTCCTTCACGCGGCCGGTGATGTAGATGAAGCCGTCCTGGTCCTTGCGCCCCATGTCGCCGGTGCGGAAGCCGCCGTCGCTCATGATCGAGGCGGCCGTGTCCTCGGGCAGGTTGTGGTAGCCCAGCATCACGTTGGGGCCGTAGATGATGATCTCGCCCTGTCCCTCGGGAGCCACATCGACCGGCACGATCTCGACGCGCACCCCGGGGATCGGGCGACCGATCGACCCGATCTTGCGGCCGAGCGGCGAGTTCGCGGTCGCGACCGGGCTCGTCTCGGTGAGGCCGTAGCCCTCGTAGACAGTGATGCCGAGGTTGTCGATGAACTCGCCGACCTCCTTCGAGAGGGCCGCGCCGCCCGAGAAGGCGTACTTCAGGCGGCCGCCGAAGCGCGCGCGCACCTTGCTGGCGACGACCTTGTCGAGGACCTTGAACTGCAGGTTGGTGAGGAACGAGCTCTTGCCCATCGCCTCGAGATTCTTCTTGGTCTTGGCGACCTCGAGCATCTTGTTGAAGAGCTTCAGCTTGAGCCCGCCCGCCTCGTTCATGCGCTTGTTCACGCCGTCGTAGATGCGGTTGAAGATGCGCGGCACCGAGAAGAGCAGCGTCGGACGCACCTCGGCCAGGTTGTCGATGATGGTCGAGACGCTCTCGGCGAGGCCCATCGAGGCGCCGTAGCTCAGGAGACAGTGCAGCTCGCAGGTCTGCCCGAAGCTGTGCGCCCACGGCAGGAAGGACAGCGACACGTCGTCCTGGGCCATCGGGAAGATCTGATGGACCGCGTTGATGTTCGACGTGATGTTGGCGTGCGTCAGCAGCACGCCCTTCGGATTGCCGGTCGTGCCCGAGGTGTAGATGAACCCGCAGACGTCCGAGGACTTCGGCTGGAGGCTCGCCTTGGGACGGTCGCGCCCGGTCGCCAAGAGCCCCTCGAACGAGCCGGCGCCCGTGCCCGCGAAGTTGATGACGTGCTCGAGGGTCGCGACGCCGCCGGCCGACGCGAGCATCGGCTTCAGCTTCTCGACGATCTTGTCGTTGGCCCCGAAGACCAGCTTCGTGCCGCTGTCCTTCAGGATGTACTCCCACTCCTTGGGAAGCTGCGCCTCGTACATCGGCACGTACTGCGCGCCGAGGCCGTAGACCGCGTACGCCGCGATGGCCCACTCGGGCCGGTTGTCGGCGATGACCGCCACGCGGTCGCCCGGCCCGACGCCCAGCGTCGCCAGCCCGCCGCGCAGGTCGTCGACCTTCTTGGCGATCTCACGATAGGTCGTCCACTGGTAGACGCCCGCCTTCTTGACCCCGAAGAGCGGGCGGTCGGCGAACTTCTTCGTGCTCTTCTCGAACATGTCGACGAGGTTCTCGTAAGTTTCCACGAATGGTCTCCTGGGTGCGGTGCCCGGCCATGACGCGACCTGGGCCCGAAGGGGGATGGTCCTGGGGCTATTCGAAGGCGCGCGTCGCGAGGGTGTCGGTGAAGCGGCGATAGTCGCCGCCATCGACCATGAAGCGCGAGATGCGGATGCGCTTCTTCTGACCGCCGCGCGCCGTGTGCCAGATCTTGCCGTCGCCATCGATCTCGAACTCGCTGAACGAGGCGAAGGGGATGCGGCGAATGGTCATGCCCAGGAGGTTCTTCACCTCGAGGACGCCCGTGCTGAGCACGTAGAGCGGGCGCGTGAGCATGAGGATGCCGACGACCAGGTTCACGCCGCCGACGAGGCTGGTCGTCCAGGTCCTGACGAACGGAAACATGGCCAGCAGGAACGCCGACATGACGATCATCGCGATGGCCCAGCCGCGCGCGTAGCGCACCCTGACTTCCGAGATGCGGCTGGAACCTGTGGGATGGATGTCTGAAGGGCTCGTCACGGCTTGGACACCTCACGCGGAACGGGTTCCAATATGCCCGGTGTGCCGCGAGGTCAAGCCGTGGCATGGTGGGCTGGATCGCGCGCCGCCTGCTTGCCGGGCCGTCGCGCGGGCGCTGCGACCCGGCACCGCGCCGGGTGCGCGCACCGTCGGAGCACCTGGAGGCACGGATGTACGGTGAGGTCGGGGTCTTCGGCATGGGGCTCCTCGGGGGCTCGGTCGCGCTCGGGCTGCGCGAGCGCTTCCTCGCGCGCACGGTGCACGCCTTCGACCTCGACGCCTCGGCGCTCGAGGCTGCGCTGGCCATGGGCGCCGCCGATGTCGTCCACTCGTCGCTCGGGCCCTGGGTCTCTGGGCTCGACCTCGGCATCCTCGCCGTGCCGGTGCGCGCGTTGGAGTCGCTGGCCCGGAGCCTCGCGCCGCACGCGCGACCGGGCTCGCGCTGGCTCGACATCGGCAGCGTGAAGGGGCCGGTGGTGGCCGCGCTCGAGCCGCTGCTCCCGGGCTTTGTCGGCACCCACCCGATGGCCGGCCGCGAGACGCCCGGGATGCAGAATGCCTATGCCGGTCTCTTGCAGTCGGCGGTGTGGGTCGTGACCCCGACCGAGCGCACGGCACCCGCCGATCTCGAGGCCGTGGCCGGGCTCATCACCGCGCTCGGAGCCTTTCCGGTGACCCTCGACGCGGCGCGCCACGACCGCCTGGTCGCGCGCGTCTCGCACGTTCCGTGGGTGCTCGCGACCGCACTCAATCTGTGGATCGCGGACGACCCCGATCGTGAGCGGCTGCTCTTCCTCGCGGCCGGCGGCTTTCGCGACCTGACGCGCGTCGCCTCGGGCTCGCCCGCCATGAGCCGCGACATGGTGCTCGAGAACCGCACCGAGGTCCGCGCCGCGCTGGTCGACCTGGCCGCCGTGGTGAGGCGATTGGCCGACGCCCTCGATGATCCCCAGGCGCTGCTGAGCGCGGCCGAGGACGCCAAGCGCACCCGCGACGCCCTGCCCATCGTGCGCCGCTCGATGTTGCCGCGGGTCTTCGATGTGGTCGTCGCCATCCCCGATCGCCCGATGGAGCTCGCCACCTTGTTGGGCGTGCTCGGCCGCGCCGGCCTCAACGTGCGCGATGTGGAAGTCCTGAAGATCCGCGAGACCGGCGGCGAGGCGATCCGCCTCGGGTTCTCCGACGCCGAGACCCAGGACGCGGCCCGCGCCGCGCTGGCCGAGGCCGGGTATCGAAGCCGGTAGCGGGCCGACGGGCGTCCGCGCGTCGGCGTGGGTGTAAATGGTCCGCGCGGCTCACGTCACCGGTTTGGAGCCCTGGGTCTTGAGGACGCAGGACCACTGCCGAATGCGGGTTCGGCCCGAGACGAATCGCACCGCGCGGACGACGGCTAGTGACCCGAGCCGCCCGCAGCGTTGTGACTTTTTGCGGATTTCGATGTCTGGAAAAGCGGACACGAGGCCGTTGCGGCACCTCGTTCGAAACCAACGCTCGGACGAATCGCACAGGGCCTCACCGGGCAAGGCAACCTGGGGGCGAAATAAAGTGCCCGCCCGCATCTAGCTAGTAGAGCTGGGCAGCGTGCGGGCGCGACCAA
>JAEUKJ010000223.1 GCA_016792665.1 Deltaproteobacteria bacterium
GCCGAGGTACTCGTCGGGGATGCCGATGCGCAGGCCGGCGACGTCGGTATGTCCGGCGAGCGCGGTGAGCTCGGGCGGGCGCATGGGCAGGCTCGTCTGGTCGAGCGGGTCCTGGCCCGCAATGACCTGCAACATGAGCGCGAGGTCGGGCACGTTGCGCGCGAGCGGGCTTATCTGATCGAGCGACGAGGCATACGCGATGGCGCCGTAGCGCGAGACGCGGCCATAGGTCGGCTTGATGCCGACGACCCCGCAGAAGCTCGCGGGCTGCCGCACCGAGCCGCCCGTGTCGGTGCCGAGCGCGGCGCTGGCGAGGTGCGCCGCGACCGCGACCGCCGAGCCGCCCGAGCTGCCGCCGGGCACGCGCGTGAGGTCCCAGGGATTCTTCGCCGGGCCGAAGGCGCTCGACTCGCTCGAGCTGCCCATCGCGAACTCGTCCTGGTTGGTCTTGCCGAGGATGACCGCGCCGGCCTTCTTCAAGCGCGAGACCGCGGTCGCGTCGTAGGGCGGCACCCAGCCCGCGAGCATGCGCGAGCCGGCCGTCGTCGCGAGGCCGCGCGTGACGATCTGGTCCTTGACCGCGATCGGCACCCCGGCCAGCGGGCCCAGCGGACCCTCGTTGTTGCGGGCGATGTCGACCGCGCGCGCGGCCTCGAGAGCACCCTCCCGGTCGACGGCGAGGAACGCGTTCAGCGCGGCGCCGTGTTGGTCGATGCGGTCGAGGTGGGCCTGCACCAGCGATTCGGCGGTGAGGTCACCGAGACGCACGGCACGGGCCTGGGTCGTGAGCGGCCAGGTCGTCACGTCGGAGGGGAGCGTGTCGTCGGCCATCACCCGACCACCTTCGGCACGATGAAGGCCTCGCCGTCGTGGCTCGGCGCGCCCGCGAGCAGCGCGTCGCGGGCCTCGGGAGTAAGCGGCTCGCCCGCGACGTCGTCGCGCAGCGGCAACTGGAACGGCAGCGGGTGGGTCGTCGGGGGGACGTCGCTCACGTCGACCTCGCTCAGCTCGGCGACGAACGCCAGGATCTTCTCGAGGTCGCCCTGCATCGCCGCGGCGTGCGCCGGGTCCAGCGCGAGGCGCGCGAGCCGCGCCACATGCACGACATCGATGTCGTATGTTCTTCGTTCGTCAGCGCTCATGCGTGCGGCCTCGCGCTCGGGTCGATGTCACCGCGCTCGGCGACGAAGCGCTCCAGCGTCGTGCGGATGCGCAGGAGGCCCTCGGCGGTCTCGGCCTCGGCGCGCAGGACGATGACGGGCTGCGTGTTCGAGGCGCGAATGAGGCCCCAGCCGTCGCCGAAGTCGATGCGCGCGCCGTCGATGTCGATGACCGGGTGCGCGGCCCCGAAGTGCGCGACCGCCTGCGCGACGACGTCGAACTTCACGGCGTCGGGGCAGTCGAGTCGGATCTCCGGCGTGACCTGCGTCTTGGGCACATCGGCCAAGAGAGACGACAACGAGCCCCGCGCGTGGGAGAGGATCTCGAGCAGGCGCCCCGTCACGTAGATCGCGTCGTCGAAGCCCAACCACCGGTCTTTGTAGAAGATGTGGCCGCTCATCTCGCCGGCCAGCAGCGCGCCCTCTTCCTTCATGCGGTCTTTGATGATCGAGTGGCCGACGGCGCTCATGATGGGGCGGCCGCCGCGCGCAGCGATGTCCTCGAAGAGCGTCTTCGAGCACTTCACCTCGCCGACGATGGTCGCGCCGGGGTGCTTGTCGAGGAGCTGGCGCGACAAGACGATCATCAGGCGGTCACCCCAGATGACCTCGCCGTTTTCGTCGAGGACGCCGATGCGATCGGCGTCGCCGTCATAAGCGATGCCGACATCGCACTGCTGATCGAGCACGGCCTTGCGCAGGTCGACCAGGTTCTCTTCGACCGTCGGGTCGGGGTGGTGGTTCGGGAAGCGGCCATCCATCGGAATGAAGAGCGGCACGGTCTCGAGCCCGAGCATCGCGAGGAGGCGCTCGGCCGGGGGCCCGCCGGTGCCATTGCCGCCGTCGATGGCGACCTTCAGGCGGTGCGGCCCGAGGTGGAGGCGCCCGGCGATGTCGGCGACATAGGCCTCGGCGAGGTCGTAGGTCTTGAGCTTACCGGGGTGCGGGGCCGAGGCGAAGGCGCCGGCGCGCGCGATGTGCTCGAGGCTCCGGATCTTCTTGCCGTGCAGGCTGCCCTTGCCGAGCATCATCTTGAAGCCGTTGTGCTC
>JAEUKJ010000233.1 GCA_016792665.1 Deltaproteobacteria bacterium
CGGCAGGGCCCTGAAGAACGGGCCCTCCGCCAGGGCCGTACATCCTTCGATGGTCATCGAATAATTCTTCGATGGTCATCGAAAGATGATCCCGTCGTTTCACTAATCAGACAAGCCCACGACCCCACCCATCGCCTCGCCCGCGAAGCCGACCTCGCCGTGGCCGACCTCGCCGTACTGGTTCGTGCCACCACAGAGCACGGCCCCGGACGGGTCGATGGCGCAGATGTGGTAGAGCCCGACCGCGACCTTGGTGGCGTTGGTGACGCCCTGGAGCACGTTGCTCTCCGCGTTCACCCAGCAGGTCACGCCGCTCGCCCCGCGCGCCGCGCAGCAATTCGAGCCGCCGCAGTCGACGTCGGCGCCGCCGCTGGTCATGATCGTCAGGTACGCGTTCGAGCCGTTGTTCCACCCAAAGCACGACACGTGCCCACCGGCCTGCACGATGCAGCTCATGCGCCCGCCCGCAACCGCCGCGATGATGGGCACCCCCGCGATCGCCTTTGGCGCGAGCTCGTCGGGTCCCGAGAAGCGCGCCACCTGTCGGTCGCTGTTGTCGCCCCAGCAGTAGCCCTTGTTGTCGGAGAACCGCGCGCACGTGTGCGCGACCCCGGCCGAGAGCTGCGTCACCCCCGAGCTCGCGCCACTCACCGTGACCGGCGTCAGGCTCGACGTCACATCGCCCGTGCCGAGCTGTCCGTCCCCATTGTAGCCCCAACACTTCAGCGCCCCGCCGACCGCGATGGCGCAGGTGTGGCGCGAGCCGGCGCTGACGGCCGTGGCGCTCAGGCCGGGCACCGTCACCGGGCTCAGGTTCACGCTGAGCGCTGACCCGTCGCCGCTCTGCCCGTCCCAGTCGTTGCCCCAGCACTTCACCGCGCCGCCGCGCTCGACGACACACGCGTGGCCGGCCCCGACCGAGAGCTGCGCGACCTCGCCGAGCCCCGGGACGACCGTCGGCACCTCGCGTGGTAGTTGATCCGTCTGCCCGAGCTGGCCCTGCTCGTTCAGCCCCCAACACGCCACCTGCCCCCGCTCGGAGAGCAGCGCACAGGTGAAGTAGTCGCCCGCCCCGATCTGCGTCACGCGCGGTCGCCGGCATACCTTCGGGCTCGCGCTGGTGTCGCACGCGGTCGCGAGCGAGCAGTCGTCGTTGTCCTCGCAGCGCCGCCCGCGCTGGCACGGCGCGCAGCTCCCGCCGCAGTCGATGTCGGACTCGGTCCCGTTCTGGAGCCCGTCGGTGCAGCTCGGCGTCGCGCAGCGTCCCGCGACGCAGGTCCCCATCTGGCAGTCGGTGTGCGCTCCACACACCTTGCCGTTGCCACACGGCGCGCAGCTCCCACCGCAGTCGACGTCGGTCTCGCTGCCGTCCCTCCGACCGTTGGCGCAGCCCACGCAGATCCCCGCCTCGCACCCGCCCGACTGGCAGTCGGCGCCGTTGCCGCAGCGCTCGCCCTGGTCGCACTTCGCGCAGCGATTGCCGCCACAGTCGACGTCGCTCTCCGTACCATTGATGACACCATCGCTGCAGCTCACGCAGCGCTGCTCGGAACAGATCCCCGACTGGCAGTCCTGGGCGAACTGACAGGCCCGCCCCGTCGCGCACGCCGCGCAACCCGGGCCGCAGTCGATGTCCGCCTCGAAGCCATTCTTGACCCCGTCGTCGCAGGTCGGGTCCGCGCACAGTCCGGCCTTGCATACGCCCTGGGCGCAATCCCGCCCGGCCCCGCAGCGCTTGCCGGTGGCGCACACCGGACACGACCCGCCGCAGTCGAGGTCGCTCTCGTCGCCACTCTGCTGGCCGTCGGTGCAGCTCAGCGCCGGCGCGGCGCACGTCCCCGCGGCGCACGACCCGGACTGGCAGTCGCTCGCGCCGCCACAGCGCAGACCATCGCGACAAGGCGCGCAGGGGCCGCCACAGTCGACATCGCTCTCGGTCTGGTTGCGCGTATTGTCACTGCAGGTCGCCGGCCCGGTCGTGTCGGGCGTGCCCGTGTCGTCGGCGACGGTCGTTTCCCGCGTATCCCCATCCGGGCCCGTGTCGCTGTCGTCTCCCAGGCCCGTGTCGCGCGTGTCGTCGCCCGGGGCGGTGTCGCCGACCGCGTCGGCCGCGCCGCCGCCGCCGCCCGGCGCATCACACGCGGCCGCGCCCGTTGCCATCCAGAGCCCGATCCCCACCACCCAATGCGTTGTTCTCGACATGCGCGTCCTCTTTCTCGCTCGAGCTCACACCCGACGATGCCCACACCCTCGAATCGAACAGTCACTCTCTGCGCGGGCTCACGGCCCGACGAGCTCGAAGCACCCGATCGCGGTCGCCTTGTTCTCCGGCGCGAGGATGCCCTCGCGCCACTGGTAGGTGTTGCCGCGCTCGTAGCGCACCCGATACGTGCCGGTCAGGAGGCGCCACGACGGCCCCGTGAACGGACCTCCGACGGCGCCGAGATCGATCTCCTCGGTGCTCCCTTCGTGCACGATCGACACGAGCCCCCACTCGCTCTGCGGCAGGTTCGTCGGCGCCGGCACCCCGTTGATCTTGCCCGAGAACGCGATGTCCGCCGCCGGGACCTCGAGGACCAGCGGCCCTCCGTTGGCCGGCACCTCGAAGGTCCCGACGAGGGTCGCCCCGTTCTCCGGCGCGAGCACCCCCTCACGCCACTGGAAGGTCGTGCTGCGCGTGTATCGATAGTCGTAGCTGCCCGTGATCAAGCGCCAGCTCGGCCCGCCGATAGCACCTCCCACCATGCCGAGCGTCGTCCACGCGGTCGCCCCACGATGCCGCAGCTCGAGCCGTCCCTGCTCGGTCGACGGCAGGTTCGTCGGCGCCGGCACTCCGTTGATTTTCACCGTGAACGTCACCGTCGCCGCGTAGATCTCGATCCGCAACGCCCCGCCACCCTCGGGCACGACCAGCGTCCCGAACTGCGTCGGCTCGTTCTCCGGCGCGAGCACCCCGTCGACCCACGTATATCCCGCGCTCTTCGAATACTGCACATCATAGGTGCCGGTGATGAGCCGCCAGCTCGGCCCGATCATCTCGCCGCCCAGGGCCCCGACGACCGTCCACGCCGTCGATCCGCGATGCTTGATGCGCAAGACCCCCTGCTGCGAGGTCGGCAGGTTCCTCGGCGCGGGCTGCCCATTCAGGCGCGCCTCGAACGTGGCATCGGCGGCGTGCAGGTCGATGGCGATCGTGCCATCGACGGGCGGCACCTGGATCGTCGCGAAGAGGGTCGCCTCGTTCTCGGGCGTGAGGATCCCCTCGCGCCACGTGTGACTCCCGGCCTTGCGATATTCGACATCATACGTGCCAGCGATGAGTCGCCAGTTGGGCCCGAGCATCGGCCCCCCGAGCTCGCCCACGGCGATCCACTCGGTCGCCCCGCGGTGCCGGATGTGGAGCACACCACGCTCGGTCGCGGCCAGGTTCTGTGGCGCGGGTTGCCCATTCATGCGCGCCTCGAACACGACGGTCGCCGCCGGCACATCGATCGCGACGACGCCCCCCGCGCTCGGGATCTCGACCTCGCCGACCACCGTCGCACCGTTCTCGGGCGTGAGGATCCCCTCGCGCCACGTGTAGTTGGTCACCTTCTGATATTGGTATTGGTACCGCCCCGGGATGAGACGCCAGCTCGGCCCGCGCATCTCTCCGCCGAGCTCGCCCACCACGATCCACTTCGTCGCGCCGGGGTGCTTCACCCGCAAGGTGCCGCGCTCGTTGGCCGGCAGGTTCTTCGGCGCCGGCACGCCATTGATGCGCGCCTCGAAGGATACGTCGGTGGCGGGCAGATCGATCGGCACCGTGCCACCCGCCGCCGGGATCGTGATCGTCCGATAGAGGGTCGGATCGTTCTCGGGCGTGAGGATGCCCTCGCGCCACGTGTGCGTCGAGGCCTTGCGATACTCGACGTCGTACTCGCCCGGGATGAGGCGCCAGGTCGGCCCGTCGAGGGCGCCCCCGATCTCGCCGACCAACGTCCACTCGGTGCTCGAACGGTGCTTCACCCAGAGGCTGCCCTTCTCGGTGAAGGGGAGGCTCGCCGGGGTCGGTACGCCATTGATGCTCATGCTGAAGACCACGTCGACCACCGGCACGTCCAAGGCCGCCGAGACCAGGCCGTTCGACCCGTCGAAGGCCGTGCTGCACTGGCAGGTCCCGCCGACACACGCCTCGCCCGGGCCACATCCACCCGTCGCACCGACGCAGCTCCCGGCCTGGCACGTGCCCCCGCTCGTGCAGCCCGCGCCGCCACAGCCCTCGCCCTCGCGCGTCGGCACCGTCACGCAGCGCCCGGCTTCACAGCTCGCCGCGATACACTCCGAGCCGCCACCACACGCGACGACCGACGACCATTCGAGGCACGCGTCCCCATCGAAATTGCCGCAGCTCCGCGTGCCGGCCCCGACACATTCGGTGAGACCTGCGCTCGGACATTCGTCGTCGCACCCGCTCGCGCACGCGCCATCGACGCAGCGCCCATCGCACGCCGTGGCAGGTCCCAAGTCGCGGCACGGATCCGCGTCGAACTGCCCACAGCCCCGGACCGCGTTACCCTCGCACACCGCCACGCCCTCGTCGCATTCGTCCTGGCACTCCGACGAACACGCCCCGAGCGAGCATGTCGTCGTTCCGGGACACGCGAGCTCTGGCCCCCACACGAGACAGCCCCGCGCGTCGAGGCTGCAGGTCCGATAGCCTGCCCCGATGCAGCTCGACTCGCCGAGCCCCGGGCACGGCGCATCGCACGCGGTGACGTCCTCGATGGTACCGTCCCCCGAGGAGTCCCCGGTGTCACCGGTCGAATCAGAGGTGGTGTCCCCGACAGGACCCGCGCTCGGCTCGGCCCCACACGACGAGATCCCCATCCACCCCGACACGAGCCCGATCCTCCAGAGGACCTTCCTGTTCACGACCGACACCGCGACCTCCACGCCGCGCTATGCGGCACCATGGGCTCTCCCGTAGAGGATTGCAGCGGAGCGCGGCAACTGGATTCCGCGCGGGATATGCCGAGATATGCGGGCGCGCGACTCACGACCGCGCGCTCCCGTGGGGCAGTGGCTTGTCCGAGGCCCTCCGCGGCGGGTTGCGCGTCCCGCGCGTCGAGGCTATCCATGGCGCCTCCCATCGCCGGAGCTCGACCATGGCCTCGCGCACGTCCTCGATCCTCTCCCTCGCGTTCTGCGCCGCGCTCGTGACCGCGTGCAGCAGCAAACCCAAGACCGGCGCTCCGATGCAGTCGCCGGCCGCGGTCGATCCGGCGATCGTCTCGGCGTTCGACCTCGCCTCGAGCGACGCCTTCGTGACCCTCGTCCTCCAGCCGGTGCGCTGGGTCGCCTTCATCATTGGCGTCAGGCCGATGATCTCCCAATGGGGCGAGGTCACACCCGAGAGCCTGACGCAGGCGCTCACCGCGCCCTCGCCTTACGCCCTGATGGAGCCCCTCTTCGGGGGTGGCCTCGAGGGGCTCGACAGGGAGCGCCCCATCGCCGCGGGGCTGTTCGTCTCGACGGGCCCCGAGCTCGCCCCGGTGGCCGCGCTCGTCGGCCCCACGGACGGCGGTCTCGAGGGCCTGCGCCATCGCATCATCGTGCCCGCGAGCGACGCGGCGGCGCTCGTCGGATCGATCGCGACCCTCATGGAGAGGGCCGAGGCGACCGCGGTCACGAGCGACTCGAACCTCGACGCGACGACGCTCTACGCGGCCATCGCCGAGGGCGACCATGTGCGCGTCGAGCTCGTCGTGGGCGACCGCCCGGCCGCCGACCGCGCCGCCTGGCGCGCGCACTGGAAGACGCTCCTCACGGCCGTGCCCACCCCGCGCCCGTCGAAGTCGGCCGCGCGTCACCACGCGACCAGCACCACCGATATCGCCACCGCCTACCTCGATCTCACCCGCCTCCGCCGCTCCCACATCACCATCGGCGTCAACACCGTCGACCAGGCCCTGCGCTTCGCCGATCCCGACATGCGCCAGGAGCTCCTCGCGGCCGGCACGGCCGAGGTGCTCGGGGCCTGGGACCTCCTCGCCCCGGAAGACCTGATGAGCCCGGAGCTCGCCCTCTCGCTCGGCGTCCTCGAGTCCGGCGGGCTCACCCTGCGCGTCGTGGGGGCGCTGTCGGCCGAGGGCAAGGCCGCGCACGAGGCCGCGCGCGCCGACGCCGGGCCCTTCTTCCAATCGAAGGAGGACCCGAACGCCATCGCGACCATGACGTTGCACACCTCGTATCGCGCGCTCATCGACGCAGTGAAGGTGCCGGCCTCGTTGGTCAGCGCCACCCAGGACGACATCGCCGAGACCATCATGCGCTGCGGCTGGGCATGCAGCATCGGGGCGGGTTCGCCTGGGGTCTCGAAGCGCCTCTTCGAGATCGCCTCGCCCTCCGGGGGCCTCGGGATCCTGCCACGCTCTGCCGCGATCGTCGTCACGCCCGCGCCGCCCATAGCCAAGCGCGCGCCGCCGCTGGCCTTCGCGCTGGCCGCCGGATACCGCGAAGGTGACCTCGACAGCAGCGTGTTGACGCGTCTCCTCGCGTCGCTGCCCCCGGGCATGTTCACGAGCAAGACCGACTCGGTCGGCGACCGTCAGGCGGTCTATCTCGGCATGGGCCGCGACGCGAGCGAGGCCCTGCCGGTCGGCGATCCCGGACCGATCGTCTCGCTGTCCGTCAACGTCGGCGCCTTGGCCGAGGCCATGCGCCCGCCACGCTCGCTGCGAAAGATCCTACCGCTGCTCGGCCGCCTCGAGGGCAAGGTCGTGCTCGCCGGTTCGGCGCTGGTCGGTGGCTTCACGCTCGCGCCGAAGGGCGCCTCTCCCGCGACCTTCGACCTCACCGATTACACGGACCTGCCGGTCGTCGCGACCCCTGCGTCGACCGACGGCACCCGCTGCCTCGGAGACGCGGTCACCGCGCTCGCCAAGGGCTGGCACGCCATGTCCGAGGTCTCGCCCGACCAGCGTCAGCTCGTGCGCATGAAGGCCACGGTCGGGGCCAAGGTGCCGCTCGCGTGTGCCATCGGTGACGCGGGGGTGGGTGAGCTCGGGCGCATGCTCGCCGAGATCGACACGCGCCTTCCGGTCCCTGCACCCAAGCCTGTCGAGCCCCGGCCCGAGCCGCAGCTCATCCCCACGCCGGAGGCACCGCTCGTCCCGACCCCGCCCGAGGAGCGGAAGCCCTGACCTCGAGACGCGCGCCTTTGGCGAGGCTCAAGCGAAGCGCCGCCCGAGGTCTCGCGCGAGTCGCTCCAGCGCATCTTGATCGACCGCATCGAACGCCGCGGGCAGGTCGCTGTCCACATCCAGCACCGCGAGGAGGCGTCCGTCCGGTGTGACAATCGGTATGACAATCTCCGAGCGCGTCGTCGCCGAGCACGCGATGTGCCCGGGGAAGGCCTCGACGTCGGGCACGAGCTGGGTCGTCTTCGTGCGCGCCGCGGCCCCGCACACCCCGCGCTCGAACGGGATCCGCAGGCACCCGTGGCCGCCCTGGTAGGGCCCGATCACCAGGAGGCCCTCACTCACCACGCGATAGAACCCGGTCCAATGGAAGGCCTCGAAGGCGTGGTGCAGCTCGCACGCGACCGTGGCCATGGCCGCGACCCAGTCGTCCTCGCACTCCAGAAGCGCATCCATGCGCAAGAGGACCTCGTCGTAGAGCGCGCGCTTCTCGTCCGTGCTTGCCTCGTTCATGGCCATGCCCCTAGCACACCAACGCGCTTTTCGACCACGGCCTCGCGTGCTAAGGCGCCCCGCATGAGCCGCATCTACCGATCGCTTCCCCCCGCTGGCACGAAACTCGGCATCGCCTTCTCGGGCGGCCTCGACACCCGCTGCGCCGTCGCGTGGCTCGCGCGTCAGGGCCTCGAGGTCCACGCCTACACGGCCGACCTCGCCCAGCCGGACGAGAAGGACCCGGCCGAGATCCCGCCCATCGCGCTGACCCACGGTGCCGCCGCCGCCCGCCTCATCGACTGTCGCGACTCGATGGTGCGCGAGGGGCTCGTCGCCATCCAGTGCGGCGCCTTCCACCTCTCGGTCGGTGGCAAGAAGTACTTCAACACGACGCCGCTCGGACGCGCCGTGACGACCACCGCCATCGTGCGCGCCATGCGCGAGGACGACGTGCACGTCTTCGGCGACGGGTCGACCCATAAGGGTAACGATATCCAGCGCTTCTATCGCTACGGCATCCTCGTCGATCCGGCCCTGCGCATCTACAAGCCGTGGCTCGACCAGGCCTTCGTCGACGCCTTCGGCGGCCGCAAGGAGATGAGCGAGTACCTCAACGAAATTGGTCTCCCGTACAAGATGGGGACCGAGAAGGCCTACTCGACCGACTCGAACGTGCTCGGTGCCACGCACGAGGCGAAGGACCTCGAGCGCCTCGATGTCTCGATGCGCATCGTCGAGCCGATCATGGGCGTCGCCCACTGGAAGTCCGAGACGCACATCGCCCCCGAGGAGGTCACCATCTCCTTCGAGCGCGGCCTGCCCTCGGCCATCAACGGCCTCCGCTTCGCGACGCCCTTCGACCTCTTCTACGAGTGCAATCGCATCGGCGGGCGCCACGGCCTCGGCATGAGTGATCAAATCGAGAACCGCGTCATCGACGCCAAGAGCCGCGGCATCTACGAGGCCCCCGGCATGGCGCTCCTGCACGTCGCGTACGAGCGGCTGCTCTCGTCGATCCACAACGAGAACACCCTCGACCAGTACTTCGGCCTCGGCCGTCGCCTGGGCCGCCTGCTCTACGAGGGTCGCTGGTACGACCCCGAGAGCCTGCTCCTGAAGGACGCGCTGACGCGTTGGATCGCCCCCAGCGTCACCGGCTCGGTCACCCTCGAGCTGCGCCGCGGCGACGACTACACGATCCTCAAGACCACCGCCGAGCACATGGCCTACGCGCCCGAGAAGCTCTCGATGGAGCGCGTCGAGGACGCCCCGTTCACGCCCGAGGATCGCATCGGCGCCCTCGAGCTCCAGAACCTGAACGTCGGCGACAACCGCGCGCTGCTCCTCCACCACCTGAACAGCGTGGCCAAGCTGACCGCCTCGTCGGGCCCGAACCTCGCGGGCCTCCTCGGGTTCAACGACGCCACGGAGTGAGCGCGGGTCCAGGCCCCACCGCGGTCTCGGGCGCCCTCTTCAGGGTATGGCCGGGACCGGGTAGCTCGGGTGCAAGCTCGGTCCACCGTTGGATGCGAAGATCTCGGTGATGGTCCCGCCCGGATACTCGATCCGGAACGGGGTCCACAGGACGTATTTGCTCAGCTCGACCTCGCTCCACTCGGCCGCGAGCTCGCCGTCCATGTAAATGCGCACCGTCGCGAAGGCATGGCCGTAGCCCCAGTCGTTCCAATAGTGGACGCCGACGTCGTAGATCCCTGGGGCGGGCTCATCGACGTTGATGTTCTCGGGGCCGCCGCCGTCGGTGTCGTCGCGGTCGAGGCGCGCATTGTTCACGGTGGACTCGCCCGAGGCCTGGGGATTGGGCGCGGCAAAGTGGCAGTCGCGGTTCATGTCGAAGAAGTTGACCGCGTCACCCCCGACCTTGAGGTGAAGGTCCACGTCCGAGCCCGCGGAGTGGTAGATCCCATCGCCGCCTTCATCGGTCTCGTCCGCATCGCCCGGCGTGTGCCAGATGAGCTCGATGTGCAGCCCCGAGCTCGAGATGACACGCGCCGTGAAGTACACCGGCGCGCTCCGCTGCCCCTCGGCGTCGCTCACCACCAGCTCGAAGACGTAAGTCCCCGCGATATTGACCTCGAAGGTCGGGCTCGCCACGGACGCGCTCGGCCTGAAGACCGACACGCT
>JAEUKJ010000196.1 GCA_016792665.1 Deltaproteobacteria bacterium
CGTCTTGAGGAAGGCCCTGCCCGAGGCGACCGAGGTCATCGCCTACGGGCTTCCCACCTTCAAGCTCGCCAAGAACGTCATCGCCTTCGGAGGCGCGGCCAAGCACTGCGCGATCTACCCGATGAGCGGGTCGGTCATCGCGACCCTCGAGGCCGACCTCGCAGACTACGGGACGTCGAAGGGCACCATCCGCTTCGACCCCGTGCACCCGCTCCCCGACGCCCTCATCAAGAAGATCATCCGCGCCCGCCTCGCCGAGATCGCGGCGCTCGGGCACTGACCCGCTCCTGCGTCCAAGGGCGCGTTCCGTTCGGTCCAACAGGCGCGGGGCGTCGCCCTCACGAACCCTGCGCGCTGCCCTCGGCGGCCGCGGTCTCGAGGGCGCGCACGAAGGTCGCGACCTCCTGGGCCCCCGACACGCCGTAGCGCTTCCCGGCCGCGTCGCCGGGCTGGACCAGGACGAAGGGAACCCCGCTCACCCCGAGGGTGCGGGCCGCGCGCACGTCCGCCTCGACCGCCCCGCGATAGCGTCCCTCGCCCAACGCGGTGTCGACCTCGGTGGCGTCGAGGCCGAGCTCGACCCCGATCGCGACCAGCGCCTCGCGCTCGAAGATCGATCGACCCTCCCCGAAGTACACCCGATAGAGGTGCTTCCACGCGCGGTCCTCGAGGCCCTTGTCCTTGGCCATCGCCAAGAGCTCGTGCGCGAGCCGCGTGTTGCCGATGCGGTTGTCGCCGACGCGATAGGGGACGATGCCCTCCTGCGCCGCGAGCCCTTCGATGCGCGCGAACATCCCGACGAGCTCTCCCTCGCCGAGTCGGTACTTGGCGGCGAGGTACTCTCGCACCGGGCGCGCGGCCGCGGGAAACGTTGGGTCGAGCTGAAAGCTCCGATGCACGAGCGCCACCCGATCGCGCCCGAAGCGCTCGATCGCCTTGTCGAGGCGCGCCTGCCCGAGGCCGCACCACGGGCACACCACATCCGACCAGATCTCGACCCGCATCGTCATCGTCCGTCTCCTGCCGCCGGCGAGCGACGGGCCTGCGCTCACACCTCGATGTCGAGCTCCAGCACGATCTCGAGGTTGAGCACCTTCGAGATCGGGCAGCCGGCCTTGGCGGCTGCGGCGGCGGCTTCGATGGCGGCTTTGTCGGCGCCGGGCGCGGTGACCTTGGTCGCGAGCACGCTCTTCGACAGGGTCAGGTTCTCGAAGGTGATGGTGGCCGTCGTCGCGATGGTCTGCGGCGTGATGCCGCGCTCACCGAGCTGGGCCGAGAGAGCCATGCTGAAGCAGCTCGCGTGGGCCGCCGCGATGAGCTCTTCGGGGTTGGTGCCGGGCTCGCTCTCGAAGCGGGTCCGGAAGCCGAACTTCTGGTCCTTGAAGGCGCCGCTCCCGACGCCGAACGAACCCTGGCCTTCCTTCAAGTTGCCGCTCCACACTGCGTTCGCCGTTCGCTTCATCGTCGTCTCCCAGACCTGGTTGCCTCGCGCCGACCCGCCAGGAGCCACCATGGCCGCGGGCGCGCGAAGCCCGAGGGTAGGCGCCAGCCCGCCGAGGTCAATCGATGCCTGGGCGGCCAGGCCTTGCACGGATATACGCCGGCGTGTATATCTACGGCTATGGATGTAGACATCTTCCAGATGCTCGCAGACCCGACCCGGCGCCGCATCATCGAGGTCCTGCTCGACGGCGAGCGCGCCGTGAACGACGTGGTCGTGCAGGTCGACGTGGCCCAGTCCGGGGTCTCGCGCCACCTGCGCATCCTCCACGAGGCGGGCTTCGTCGACGTGCGGGCCGACGGCACCCGTCGCCTCTACTCGCTCCGCCCCGAACCCTTCCGCGAGCTCGACGACTGGGTCGCTCGCTATCGAACCCTGTGGGAGGCGCGTCTCGATCGGTTCGGGGCCGCACTCGCCCAGCGACAGAAGGCCAAGAAGGCCTCACGGAGATCCCCCGATGACCCCTGAATCGAAGGCGCCGAACGCGCCCGAACCCGCCTCCCTCGTGCTCGGCGAGCGCCCGAAGATCGTCATCGAGCGCACCTACCGCGCCGCCGTGCGCGAGCTCTGGGAGCTCTGGACCACCCAGGACGGCTTCGAGTCGTGGTGGGGACCCGAGGGCTTCCGGGTCGAGGTCCACACGATCGACGCACGCCCCGGCGGTGCCTTGAGCTACGACATGATCGCGGCCACCCCCGAGATGGTCGCGGCCATGGCGTCGATGGGCCAGCCCGCGGCGCACGGAGTGACCGCGCGCTTCTCCGAGGTCGTCTCGCTCACGCGCCTCGCCATCACCAGCGTCATCGACTTCCTCCCCGGCGTCGAGGCCTACGAGAGCACCATCGGCGTCGACTTCTTCGACCTCGGCGCGAGCGCGAAGATGGTCATCTCGCTCGACCCGATGCACAGCGAGGACTTCACGCGCATGTCGTCGATGGGCATGACGAGCCAGCTCGGCAAGCTCGACCGCCGCTACGCCGCCGCCTGAGCACCGCCCGAAGCGGCCGGCTCAGCGCTCGATGAGGCCGAAGGCCGCGCCCTGCGGGTCATCACAGACCGCGTAGCGCGTGCCCTCCGGCGTGACGCTGGGCTCCAGCACGCGGCCGCCCAGGGCGCGGACCTGCTCGACGGCTGCGTCCAGCGACGGCACGCCGAAGAAGAAGAGCCACTGCGGGTGCACGCCCGCGGTGGTCTCGCCGACCACCCCGAAGCTCGGCTCACCGGCTGCGGCGGCCAGGCTGCGATAGCTCGCGTCGCCGATCGGCGTGACCGTCTCGCCCACGACCCAGCCGAGGGTCTTGGCATACAGCGCGGCCACGGCGTCGGCCCCCTGGGCGCGCAGGACGTGCCACACCACGTCTGCGCCCGAAGCATCGCGACCCGTGCTGGCGCCCGTCGAAGACGGCCCCGATGCACCCCCCAGCGCGATCAACGCACCGCCCGGATCGCGCAGGACGACGACCCCGTCGGGCCGCTCGCCATACTGGAACCCGCCGGCCGCGAGCAGCGGTGCTGCGGCCGCCCTGGGGTCGGCGACGTCGATGTGCCCGAGCCAGTGCGGCCTCGCGCCGCGCGCGATGGCTTGTTCGTGCAAGGGGAAGACGACGTGGCCATGGTGGCCGAGAACGGCGTCATAGAAGGCGCGGGCGGCGTCGGCGTCGAGGGTCCGCAGCACATAGCGAGCAAAATGTCCGTGCGTCATGCCTTGCCTATGGCGTGACTGCCCGCCGCGCGCAAGGCCACCCGCGACCCTGGATCACAGGCGGTATCCGCCCGTGACCTCGAGGCGCTGTCCCGTCACCCAGCCCGCCTCGGGCGCGAGCAGCAGCGCGATGGCCCCCGCCGCGTCTTCGGGTTGGCCCACGCGCCCGAGCGGCGTCTCGGCGGCGACCGCGGCTTGGAGTCCGGGGTCGCGCATGACCCCGCCGCCGAAGTCGGTCGCGAGCCCGCCCGGAGCGACCACATTGACGGTGATCCGACGCGGTCCGAGCTCGACCGCGAGCGCGCGCGTCAGCACCTCGAGGGCGCCCTTGGCCGCGGCGTAGGCCGAGAAGCCGGGGTAGACGTAGCGCGTCAGCCCGGTCGAGACGTTGACGATGCGCCCGCCGTCCGCGAGGAGGGGCAGGAGCCGCTGCGTCAGGAAGAAGGGGCCCTTCAGGTGCACCGCCAGGAGCTCGTCGAAGGCCGCCTCCGAGGTCTCGGTGAAGGGCGCGTAGCCGCCGACGCCCGCGTTGTTCACCAGGAAGTCGAGCGTGGTCGTGCCCCAGGTGTCTTGCAGGACGCCGCGCAGCGCGGCGACGAACGCCTCGAAGGTGTGGGGTGCACCCACGTCGAGGGGCAGTGCCACGGCCTTCTGGCCCTTCGCGTGCACGCTGGCGACGACCGCGGCGGCGGCGTCCCGATCCGAGCGGTAGGTCACGACGACATCGGTGCCGCGCTCGGCCAGGGCCAGGGCGGTGGCTCGGCCCAGGCCGCGGCTGCCGCCGGTGACGAGGGCGAGGGGAGGGCGCTGGTTCGACAGGGTCATCTCGCTTCCTTTTCGAGCCGCGCCCGGAGTGTTCGCCCCGGGCGTCTTGGAAGGTGGCTCTCGACGCGAAATGCCTTACTGTCGCTCGAAGCGACTAGAGACATGTTCGTCTCCTACAGACCCTGATGTGACCTACACACCGAAACGTCTCCTAGGCACCTCGAGGTGACCATGCCCGTCATCAAAGAGCTCCCGCTCGTCCCGGCCGAACGCACGCTGAAGGTCATCGGCGGGCGCTGGAAGGTCTTCGTCCTCTACTACTTGTTCGAGGGCTCCAAGCGCCTCTCCGAGCTGCGGCGCCTCATCCCCGACGTGAGCCAGAAGGTGCTGGTCCAGCAGCTCCGCGAGATGGAAGAGCACGGCATCGTCGACCGCGAGGTCTTCGCCGAGGTGCCGCCACGCGTGGTCTACACCGCGACGAAGCTCGGCCTGAGCCTGCGCCCGATCGTCAAGTCGCTGTGTGACTGGGGGCGACGCCACGCCAGCGAGCTCCGCGCGCTCGACTGACCGGACCCTCGACCTGCCGAGGTTCGCTCAAGGCGCCGAGCCGAGCGGGTCGTTCGGAGTCGTGCGCCCTCGCGCGGCGTAGCGTCGGGCGAGGGCCGCGCACACCATGAGCTGGAGCTGGTGGAACACCATGAGCGGCAGGACGATGGTGCCGACCGGTCCGCCCGCGAACAGCACGTTGGCCATCGGCACGCCGGTGGCGAGGCTCTTCTTCGAGCCGCAGAAGACGATGGTGATCTCGTCCTCGCGCGAGAACCCCGAGCGCCGCGCGACCAGCGTCGTGATGACGAGCACGGCGGTCAGGAGCAGCGCGCTCACGCCGAGGAGCACCACCAGATCGAGCGGGGCCAACGTCTCCCAGAGGCCCTGGCTGATGGCCTCGCTGAAGGCGAGGTAGACGACCAGCAGGATCGAGCCGCGGTCGGTGAGGCCGAGCGTCGTCTTGTGGCGCAGCGCCCAGGCCCCGAGCCACGGCTGGAGGACCTGACCCAGCACGAAGGGCAGGAAGAGCTGGAGCGCGATGGTCTCGACGGCGTGCAGCGAGAAGCCGACCGCGCCCGTGCCCTGCATGACGAGGCCGACCAGCAGCGGGGTCACCAGGATGCCCGCGAGGTTCGAGATGGACGCGCTGCAGATCGCCGCCGCGACGTTGCCGCCCGCGATCGACGTGAACGCGATGGACGACTGCACGGTCGAGGGCAGGGTGGTCAGGAAGAGGACCCCGACCGCGAGCTCGCGTGGCAAGAGGCTCGGGGTGACGAGGCTCAGGACCACGCCGAGGATCGGGAAGAGCACGTAGGTGCTCGCGAACACCGTGAGGTGGAGGCGCCAGTGGGCCATACCTTCCACGACCGCCTGCCGCGACAGCCGCGCCCCATAGAGGAAAAACATGATGCCGATGGCCACGTTGGTCACCGTGCGCATGACCGCGGCCGCGTCGCCACTCACCGGCAGCAGGCTGGCCAGCGCGATGGTCGCGACCAAGGCGAGGGTGAAGGGATCGAAGCGCCGAAGGAGTCCCATGTCGCATGACGCGTTATCACCCGTGCGCGCGGGCGTCGACGCCGAGAGGATTGTGACCGTGCTCGTCGGGACGCAGGATACGCCGACTCCGGCGTAAGCGGCGCACTGTCGGATGAAGCCGACGGGTCGTACGAGTGGGGCATGGTGAACGAGAGCGACACCGGCCTTACGCGCCGCGAGCTGCTTCGGGCAGGTGCCCTTCTGGGGATGGCGGCGTTCGCGCACGGCTGCACGACGACCGGCGTGATGGAAGTGGTCGCGGCGCCCAGCGAGAACAGGAGACGAGACATGACATTCGACGTCGTCATCATCGGAGGCGGCCCCGCGGGGCTTGCGGCGGCCCTGGCGCTGGGCCGGGCGAGGAAGTCCGTCCTGCTCTGCGACGCGGGACCGCGGCGGAATGCGGCCGCAGTCCACATGCACAACTTCGTCACGCGCGACGGCACGCCGCCCGAGGTGTTCCGACAGATCGGCCGCGAGCAGCTCGCGCACTATCCCAATGTCGAGATCCGCGACGTGAAGGTGCTTGGCGTGACGGGGGTGAGCGGCGCCTTCCTGGTCGAGGTCGAGGGCGCTCGGATCGAGGCACGCCGCATCATCGTCTGCACCGGGATGATCGACGAGGGCCTGCCGATCGAAGGCTTCGAGGCGCTCTGGGGTCACGCGATCTTCCAGTGCCCCTACTGCCACGGCTGGGAGGTCCGCGACCGGCATTGGGGCTACCTCGCACGCGGCCCCGAGGGGCTCGACTTCGGCCTGTTCCTGCGCGGCTGGACGGACCAGGTCACCGTCTTCACCGGCGCGAGCTTCGAGGTCCCGGCCGGGGCCGCCGAGCGCCTGCACGCCGGCGGAGTCGTGCTCGAGACACGGCCCATCGCGCGCCTCGAGGCGCAGGGCAGGGCGCTCGTCGGTGTCCTGCTCGAAGACGGCGCGCGCGTGCCGTGCGAGTTCTTGTACGTCCACGGTCCGCAGCGACACGTCGAGGTCGTGCGCCAGTTGGGGCTCGCCCTCGATCGCGATGGCTACGTCGTGGTCGACGCGATGACGCGGCAGAGCTCGGTCCCCGGGATCTACGCCGCGGGCGATCTCACGACCCGCGCGCAGGGCGCCATCTACGCCGCGTCGATGGGCACGCAGGCGGCCGGCATGGTGAACCACGACCTCACCATGGAGACGGTCCGGGCTCAGGCCTCGCGCTGACGCAGGCGCCAGGCGGTCGGCGTCACCCCGTGCACGCGTCGGAAGAGGCGGATGAAGTGGGTCGGGTCCGCGTAGCCCACCCTCTCGGCGATGATGTCGACGCGCTCGTCGCCATGACGCAGGCGATTCCGGGCCTCGGCGAGGCGACCGGCAATGACCCAGGCCATGACGGTCTTGCCCGTGGCGCGCTTGACCGCGGTGGCGACGTACGAGGGGGACCGGTGCACCGCGTCGGCGACGTCGCGCAGCGAGATCGGGCGGAGGCAGTTCCGCTCGATGAAGCGCAGCGCGTCGCCGACCAGGGTCGGCTGGAGCCCGGCCGTGCTGGTGATGTTGCTCGCGCGTGCGACCTCGGTGAGCACGAGCCCGAGGAGGCTCTTCTGGGCGACCTCGGCATGGGCCGAGCTCCCGCCGAGCTGGGTCTCGCGGTGCAGCTCCGCACACAGGTTGGCGAGGTGCGCGTGCCTGTCCGACGGGATGCGCACGACCGTCGACGCCCCGCGGGCCGCACGCTCGAACGGATCGAGAAGGGTCCCGAGCTCGCCGGCCGAGTAGCACGACGGATAGAAGCTGACGCCCCACGCGCGCGGGCTCTGGGCCGAGACCATGCGATGCGGCCGCCCCGAGGGGACCAGCACGACATCGCCAGCCTGGACCTCGTGGCGCGTGCCCTGGTCCATCACCGCGCTTCCGTGCGTGAGGAAGCTCAGCGCCATGAACTCGTGCACGACCGCGGGACGACCCGAGACGAGCCCGTCAGGATGTAGAGGGTGCGCCCACACGGGACCGGGGCGCTCGATGGACTGGCAGGAAGGGCGCATCGCCGCACGCTAGCCGAGTGTGCGACCCAAACGCAATCCGATTGCAAGTTTCGGTTGCAGGCTTTCAAACGGAGGATTATCCTCCGTTTGTTCTTGGCGGTTCGTGGCCTCGAGTCGCGAAGTGCCGGGCCCATCGTGATGCAGACCAGGTCACCGTGAGGGCGAAGCGCGGATGCGAGCCGACGCAAGACGAAATCGAGAGCGCCTCCTCGATGCTGCCATCCAGCTGATCCTCGAGGGCGGTCGCGAGCCGACGCGGGACGCGCTCGCGGCGCACGCGGGCGTGGGCATCGGGACCGTGTATCGCCACTTCCCCGACCCGCCGTCCCTCCTGCACGCGGTCGTGCGATTCGCACTGGAGCGCAGCATCGAGGCAGGCGAGGACGCGCTGGCCACGTCGCCGAGCGCCTTCGACGCGATCCGGAAGTACATGCACGCCGCCGTCGACCACGGGATCGGCGTCGTCAACCTGCTCTACCCGCGCCTCGAGCGGCCCCATCCGGATCTCCGGACGCGCGCGGAGGCGCTGATTCGCACGATGATCGAGCGCGGCAAGCATGAAGGGCGCCTGCCTCCCGATGCCTCTCCTGGCGACATCGTCTTCGCGACGATCCGCTTCGGCCGCCCCCTTGCGGTTGGGCTCTCGGCCGCGGACGAGCGCGCCCTCGCTCATCGCCATATCGACCTCTATCTCGACGGGCTCGGAGGCAGATCCCGGGCTCCCGCGCCCCGCGCCAAGCGAAGCACCGGCGTCGGCCGGGCGAAGTCCAGCCGCGTGCCGGCCGCCAACGCCATCGAAGACCAGGAGACGTGACGCTCATGACCGACTTCGTTCTCGCGCTCTCGGAGGTCGACCGCCGCCAGGTCGCCATGGTCGGCAGCAAGACCGCGCACCTCGGGGAGCTCTTGCGCATGGAGGGAGTCCGCGTTCCCGACGGCTTCTGCGTGACCGCCAGCGCGTTCGCAGAGGTCGTCGCGGCGCGGCCGGAGTTCGACGCCCTGCAAGCGCGGCTGATGCGGGTGGCCGGCGTCGATCGGCCGAGGGCAGCCTGGCTCCGCCAGGCCTTCGGCGTTGATCAGGCGTCGATCCGCACGCTCAGTGCGGAGCTCGGCGGGCTGATCTCGGGGGTCGACCTCCCCGACACGCTGACGGCGGCGATCGCCCGGGCGCACGCACGGCTTGGTGCGGGGGCCGCGTACGCGGTCCGGTCCAGCGCCACCGCGGAGGACCTGCCGACGGCGTCGTTTGCCGGGCAGCAGGACACCTTCCTGAACGTGGTGGGGCTCGACGCGATCCTCCAGCACGTCGTCCGCTGTTGGGCGTCGCTCTTCACCGAGCGCGCGGTGACCTACCGCCTCGAGAAAGGCTTCGACCGTCACGGGGTGCGCATGGCCGTGGTCGTCCAGAGGATGGTCCCGGCCGAGGTGGCGGGCGTCGTCTTCACGGCGGACCCGGTCAGCGGGAACCGCAAGATCACCGCCGTCGAGGCGAGCTTCGGCCTGGGTGAGGCCCTCGTCTCCGGCGCGGTCGACGCGGACGCATTTCAGGTGCGAGAGGGCGTGATCGTCGCCCGCACGATCGCCCAGCAGCGACTCGCGGCGCGGCCATCGCAGGCCGGCGGCGTACATCAGCAGATGGGGCCCTCGCTCACGGACGCGCAGGTCCTTCGGCTCGCGGCCCTCGGGCGGCGCATCGAGGCGCACTTCGGCACGCCGCAGGACATCGAGTGGTGCCTGGCCGACGATGAGTTCCACGTCGTCCAGAGCCGCCCGATCACGACGCTCTTCCCCATCCCGGAGGCGCCCATCCCAGCGGCCCCCGACGGGACGAACCGGGTCTACGTCTCGGTGGGCCATCAGCAGATGATGACCGACCCGATGCGCCCGCTCGGGCTCTCGCTGTGGCAGATGAAGGCCCGAGTGCCGATGAGCGAGGCGGGCGGGCGCCTGTTCGTCGACGTCACCGCGGCGCTGTCCTCGCCGGCGGGGCGTGCGGGGCTCTTGGGCATGCTCGGCCGCTCCGACCCGCTCATCGGGGACGCGCTGCAGACCCTCGTCGACCGAGCCGACTTCCTGCCCCTACTACCGCCAGACGGTCTGACCGCGGCCGGACCGACACCCGCGGGGGCGCCCCCGGTGCGACCGATCGAAGCCGACCCTGCGATCGTCGCCGCCCTGGTCGCGCGCAGCCAGGCCGCGCTCGCGGCGCTGAAGCGCGACATCCAGGGGAAGTCGGGCAGCGCCC